>NZ_CP127015.1:2467500-2760000 GCF_035199985.1 Nguyenibacter sp. L1 | reverse complement strand
GCCATTTCGGCGGATTCGTCGTCCGGCAGATGAGCCAGAACCTGCGCCCCCAGATTGCTGGTCAGGACGATGATCGTGTTGCGGAAATCGACCGTCCGCCCCTGCCCGTCAGTCAGCCGTCCGTCATCGAGCACCTGCAGCAGCACGTTGAAGATGTCCTCGTGCGCCTTTTCGACCTCATCGAACAGGATAACCTGGTAGGGACGCCGCCGCACCGCTTCGGTCAGCACGCCACCTTCTTCGTACCCGACATAGCCCGGCGGGGCGCCGATCAGGCGGGATACGGCGTGTTTTTCCATGAACTCGCTCATATCCACCCGCAACAGCGCCTTTTCATCGTCGAACAGGAACCGGGCCAGAGCCTTGCACAGTTCGGTCTTGCCCACGCCCGTCGGACCAAGGAAGAGGAACGAGCCGATCGGACGATTGGGATCCTGCAGGCCGGCGCGGGCACGGCGGACGGCATGCGCCACGGCCTTCAGCGCAGGTTCCTGGCCGACGACACTGCGGCGCAGCTCGTCCTCCATCCGCAGCAGCTTGGCACGCTCGCCTTCGAGCATGCGATCGACCGGCACGCCGGTCCAGCGCGAGACGACGGACGCGACACCCTGTTCGGTCACGGCTTCACTCACCAGGCCCGCGCCCCTGGCCGCCGCCTCATTTTCTTCCTGCACACGGGCGATCTGCTCCTGGAGGCCGGGGATGACGCCATACATCAACTCCGACGCCCGAGCCAGATCGCCCCGGCGCTGCGCGACCTCGACGTCCGAGCGGGCTTGGTCAAGCTGCTCTTTCATCTTCTGCACCGCGTTGACCCGGTCCTTTTCCGCATGCCAGGCCGCGGTCATGGCATTGGATTTTTCTTCCAGTTCGGCCAGTTCGGCTTCCAGCTTGACCAGGCGTTCACGGCTGGCCGGATCTTCCTCCTTGCGGATCGCCTCGCGTTCGATTTTCAACTGGATCAGCCGGCGATCGAGTTCGTCCAGCTCCTCGGGCTTGCTGTCGATCTGCATGCGCAGGCGGCTGGCGGCCTCGTCCACCAGATCGATCGCCTTGTCCGGCAGGAACCGGTCGGTGATGTAGCGGTTCGACAGCGTCGCCGCCGCCACCAGGGCATTGTCGCTGATCCGTACGCCGTGATGGAGTTCGTATTTTTCCTTGATGCCGCGCAGGATCGAAATCGTGTCGGCAACCGAGGGCTCGCCGACATAGACGGGCTGGAAGCGCCGGGCGAGCGCCGCGTCCTTCTCGATATATTTGCGGTACTCGTCCAGCGTGGTGGCACCGATGCAATGCAGGGTGCCCCGCGCCAGTTCCGGCTTGATCAGGTTGGAGGCGTCCATCGCCCCATCCGACCGACCAGCCCCGACCAGGGTATGCATTTCATCGATGAAGAGGATGACCTGTCCCTCGGCGCTTTCGATTTCCTTCAGCACCGCCTTCAGACGCTCTTCGAACTCGCCGCGGAATTTCGCGCCGGCAACCAGCGCGCCGAGGTCGAGCGACAAAAGCTTCTTGTTCTTCAGCGCCTCGGGTACGTCGCCGTTCACGATACGCAGGGCCAGACCTTCGACGATGGCAGTCTTGCCAACGCCGGGTTCGCCGATCAGCACCGGATTGTTCTTGCTGCGCCGGGCCAGAACCTGGATCGCGCGACGGATTTCCTCGTCCCGGCCGATGACCGGATCGAGTTTGCCCTGCTGGGCGATTTCCGTAACGTCGCGCGCATATTTCTTGAGCGCGTCGAAGCTGGCCTCGGCGTTACCGCTCGTGACCGTGCGTCCCTTGCGGATGGCGGCGACAGCCTTTTCCAGCGCCTGCGCACTCGCGCCGCCGTCACGCAACGCGCGACCGGCCGGCGTTTCCGACGCCGCGATGGCGACCAGCAGGCGATCCTGCGCCACATATTCGTCGCCGGCATGCTGCGCCATGCTCTGCGCCTTATCCAGCACCCGGACGAAATCGGGTGTGGCCTGCGGCTGACCGGCGCCGCCTCCCTGAACACGGGGCAGCTTCGCCAGGGCGGCCGCGATTTCGGCCTGGATGGCCGGTACCTGGCCGCCGGCGGCACGGATCAGCGAGGCCGCCGCGCCCTCGGGATCGTCCAGGAGCGCCTTGAGCAGATGTTCCGGCGTCAATTGCTGATGATAGTCCCGCACCGCGATCGTCTGGGCGGCCTGAAGGAAGCCGCGCGACCGTTCGGTGAACTTCTCGATATCCATGATCCCATGTCCCTTTCACTGAGGCGACCTGAAGGCCGGGCGCCGCGCCCCTGCATGAGGCGACGCGACACCCGAAACAGCACCGACATGGGAACAATGATGCGCTATGACAAGGGTCTGGCAGGCGGAGGGCAAGGCATGACGTCCCTCGAACGGCCCAAGGGCAGGCCGATGAACGGGCAGGTCAATGAAACAGGGGGGAGACTTCCTTTAGCGCGGCGACGGCGCATTGCTCGTCGAGATCGCCGCCCGGGGCGCCGGATACGCCCAATCCCCCCAGGACCGAACGGTCGGCCCGGCGGATCAGCGCGCCGCCCGGCACGAACAGCACCTGCGGGATCGTGTTCAGCGCGCCGTTGGCCGGACCGGTGACCTTGGCCGCGATCAGGGCGCTGGTCGTATCCTTGTCGAAGGTCATGCCATAGGCATAGGCGGTGTAGGCCTTGCGATAGGACACGGACAGCGATTGCAAGGGCACAGTATCGCCCTTGATGATGACCTGTTCATGACCCGAAGGGTCGACCACCGCGGCGGTCACCGACCAACCATGGGCGGCGCAGATGCGCACCGCCGCCGCTGCCAGTTTTTCAGCCAGCTCCCAGGACAATTTCTGGGTCGTGACGATGCCGGCCCCCTCTGCCCGGGTCGGGGCCAGAGCGGCGGTGCAGGCAAACCCCACCAGACACATGGACAGCCGAACGCAGCACAGGCGCACGGTGGTCAATCCTTTCTGATCGACGGGCCGAGGAGCAGCAAGTCGGCAGGCGACAGCCGGTCCGCCGCCGTGCTGGCCTGGTGCCAGTACGGATAGAGCAGCGACGGAGCGCTCACACGGTCCAGCCGTGCCATGTCCTCGGACGACAGAGCAAGCTCGGCGGCCGCGAGGTTGTCGGCCAGTTGCGCCTCAGTACGCGCGCCGATCACAAGCGACGTCACGGCCGGACGCTGCGCCACCCAGGCCAAGGCGACCTGAGCGGCGGAAACGCCGCGCTCCTGGCCGATCGCCACCAGCACTTCGACGACGTCGTAGAGCTTCTCGACGTCGTAGACCGGCGGTTCGTTCCATTGGGCCAACTGGCGGGTGCCTTGGGCTTCGGCTTGGCCGCGCCGATGCTTGCCGGAAAGCAGGCCGCCCGCCATCGGGCTCCAGACCTGAACGCCAAGTCCCTGATCCACGGCGAGGGGCAGCAATTCATATTCGGCTTCGCGTGCCTGGAGCGAATAATAGATCTGCTGCGCCACCGGAGCGATCAGTCGGTTGCGTTCCGCCGTGCCGAGCGCCTTCATGATATGCCAGGCGGAGAAATTGGACACGCCGGCATAGCGGATCTTGCCCGCGCGGGTCAGGGTATCCAGCGCTTCGAGCGTTTCGTCGAGCGGGGTCTGGCCGTCCCATTCATGCAGGTAGTAGAGGTCGATATGGTCGCGGCCCAGACGGCTCAGGCTGGCCTCGGCCGCCGCTATGATATGATAGCGCGACAGGCCGGCATCGTTGGCCCCCGACCCCATGCGGAAGCGGGCCTTGGTGCCGACGAGAATTTCGCCCGAGCGACCCTTCAGCGCCTGGCCCAGGATCTCCTCGGAGAGGCCGGTGGAGTAAATGTCGGCCGTGTCGAACATGTTGACGCCGGCCGCGATGCACATGTCGATCTGACGCATGGCGCCCGCAAGGTCGGTATTGCCGGTCTTGGCGAAGGCGCCCTTGCCGCCGAACGTCATGGTTCCGAGGGTGAAGGCGGATATGCGTAGGCCGGAGCGGCCGAGCTGACGATACTGCATGAACGATCTCCCAGTCCTTGATGGGCTGTCTTGATATGCCTCGGGGACTATGGGCGCCGGCTCCGGGGAATGATAACCGTCAAATTCGGAAAGCTTCTTCCGGGAAAGGCGAACGAAAAATGCGCGATACCGACGAGATGCGGATTTTCGTCGAGATCGTCCGGCAAGGCGGCCTGTCGGCGGCGGCGCGCCATCTGGGGCTGGCGATTTCGGTCGTCAGTGATCGGCTATCGCGCCTGGAGCGCCGGCTGGGCACGCGATTGCTGGTGCGGACCACGCGCCGGCAGACATTGACCGAGGCCGGGCGCATCTATCTGGATGAATCCACCGCAATCCTGTCCGCGACCGAGGGCATGGAGGCCCGGGTGCGCGAAACGGTGAACGCGCCCGGCGGCTTGTTGCGCGTGACCGCCCCCCTGCCCTTCGGACGGATCAAGCTGGCACCTTTCGTGGCTGGATTTATCCGCCGGCATCCGGACATTCGCGTGCATCTGACGCTGGAAGACCGGATGACCGACATCGTGGGCGAGGGTTATGACATCGCCATTCGCGGAGCGCCGATCGTGGATACCATGCTGGCAGGCCGGCGGCTGATGGAAAGCCGACGCGTGCTGGTGGCCAGCCCCGCCTATGTCGCCCGGCACGGGCAACCCGAGATACCGGGCGACCTGGCCCGGCATGCCTGTCTGGTGGCGAATACGAGCGGCCAATGCCGCGGCACGTGGCGGTTCGGCCGCGGAGAGAATACGCGCATCTACCGTGTGGACGGCCATCTGGCATCCAGCCATTCGGAACTGCCGGTTCAATGGGCATTGGATGGGATGGGGTTGACGCAGAAATCGCTCTGGGAAGTCGAAGACCATCTGCGGGATGGGCGGCTGGTGACGATGATGGAGGCCTGGGAGCCGGATCCAGTGACCTTCTATGCCATCCACACCGTCAGTACCGCGCATTCACACAAGATCGCCTTGTTCATCGGCGAACTGGTGCAGCCGGGGCTGGGAATCGCCGATTATGCCCCATAGGTGACGGAGGGCCCCAGATCGCACGATCAGACCAACGGGCCCACTGCGCTCCGGCCCGGAAAGGCCGCGTTCAGCATGTGTTTTCGAGCACCAAAAGCGCGGCGACCTTATTGACCGGTCGCCGCGGAGCGCAGGAAATGCGCTTCAGATTACCGCCAGCATGCGCATTTCCGGGCGGACCCTTAGTTGCGGGTCTTGTCGACCAGCTTGTTCTTGCCGATCCACGGCATCATGGCACGCAGCTTTTCGCCGACCTGTTCGATCTGGTGTTCGTTGTTGCGCGCACGGATCGCCTTGAAGCCGACATTGCCCGACTGGTTTTCCAGGATGAAGTTGCGCACGAACGTGCCGTCCTGGATATCCGTCAGGACGCGCTTCATCTCGGCCTTGGTTTCCGGCGTCACGATGCGCGGGCCCGTGACATACTCGCCATATTCCGCGGTATTCGAGATCGAATAGTTCATGTTCGCGATGCCGCCTTCATAGATCAGGTCGACGATCAGCTTGGTTTCGTGCAGGCACTCGAAATAGGCCATTTCAGGGGCATAGCCGGCCTCGACCAGCGTTTCGAAACCCGCGCGGATCAGCTCGACCAGCCCGCCGCACAGCACGGCCTGTTCGCCGAACAGGTCGGTTTCGACCTCTTCCTTGAAGGTGGTCTCGATGATGCCGGCGCGGCCGCCGCCATTGGCCGACGCATAAGACAGCGCGATTTCGAGCGCGTTGCCCGATGCGTTCTGCGCCACGGCGACCAGCGAGGGCACCCCGCCACCGCGCTGATATTCGGAGCGCACGGTGTGGCCCGGGCCCTTGGGCGCGATCAGGAACACGTCCAGGTCGGGACGAGCCTCGATGATGCGGAAATGGATCGACAGGCCGTGGGCGAACGCCAGCGCGGCCCCCGGCTTCAGGTTCGCTTCCAGATGTTCTTTGTACAGCGCGCCCTGGCCTTCGTCCGGGGTCAGGACCATGACCACATCGGCCCACGCCGCGGCGGCGGACGGGTCCATCACCTTGAAGCCCGCAGCCTCGGCCTTGGCCACGGCGGTGGAGCCGGGGCGCAGGCCGATCACCATCTCGGTGACGCCGCTGTCCTTCAGGTTGTTGGCATGGGCGTGGCCCTGGCTGCCATAGCCGATGATCGCGACCTTCTTGGACTTGATCAGGTTCACGTCGGCATCGCGATCGTAATACACGCGCATGGAAAACACTCCTGTTGAAACGATGGAAAAAAGGGACCTGCGGGATCAGATCGTCCGGGGACCCCGGATGATCGCGGCGACGCCGGTACGGGACACCTCGGCCAGGCCCAGCGGACGCATCAGGTCGATAAAGGAATCGAGCTTGTCGGTCGCGCCGGTCAGTTCGAAGATAAAGGATGTAGCCGTCGTATCGACGGCACGGGCGCGAAAGGCCTCGGCGATGCGCAGCGCCTCGGTCCGGGCCTCGCCGGACGAGACGACTTTCACCAGCGCCATTTCACGGGCCACGTGCGGGCCCAGTGCGGTCAGGTCGGCTACCCGATAGACCGGCACCAGGCGACCCACCTGCGCCTTGATCTGCTCGATCACCTGCGGCGTGCCGGAGGTGACGATATTGATGCGCGACTGGTGACGCGATTCCTCGACCGGAGCGACGGTCAGGCTTTCAATATTGTAGCCGCGGCCGGAAAACAGGCCGATCACGCGGGCCAGTACGCCGCTTTCGTTTTCGACCAGAATGGAAATGACCGCGGAGATCGTCGTCTCCTCCTGCGTGGTCATGATGGCTCTTCCTGAAATGGCGACCGGCGCGGAGCATGCGTGACCTCCGTGCCGGCAGGGATGGGGACGAGGCGGCCGGGCACGTCCGGCCGATGCAATAGCGGGCGCGCCGATCAGACCAGCATACGGCCCTCGGCACTGACCTTGACCTCGTCATCCTGTTCCGGGCCGAGCAGCATCTGGTTGTGGGCGGCGCCGGACGGAATCATCGGATAGCAGTTTTCGTCCTGCGCTACGCAGATATCGGCCACCACCGCGCCCGGTTCGGCCAGCATGGCGCGGATGACGTCATCCAGCTCACCGACGCAGGACGCACGCAGGCCGCGGGCATGGAAGCTTTCGGCCAGACGGACGAAATCCGGCAGGGCCGCGCTGTAGCTTTCGGAATAGCGCGAACCATGCAGCAATTCCTGCCACTGGCGCACCATGCCCATATATTGGTTGTTCAGGATGAACAGCTTCACCGGCAGGCGGTACTGGGCGATCGTGCCCAGTTCCTGGATGTTCATCAGGGTCGACGCCTCGCCCGCGATATCGATGACCAGGGCGTCGGGATGGGCGATCTGCGCGCCCACCGCCGCCGGCAGGCCATAGCCCATCGTCCCCAGGCCGCCCGAGGTCAGCCAGCGGTTCGGCTTGTCGAATTGGAAGTGCTGGGCCGCCCACATCTGGTGCTGGCCGACTTCGGTCGAGACATAGGTGTCGCGCCGGGTTTCCATCGCCAGCTCGTAGAGGCGGCGAACGGCATATTGCGGCCGGATGATCGTCGACGGCGCCATGTCCTGTTCGAAATGCAGGCTGCGGATGCCTCGCCATGCATCGATCTGCTGCCACCATTGGGACAGGGCGGCCGCATCGGGCGTTTCGGTCTGCCGTTCCCATTCCTCGATCATCATGTCGATGATACGGCCTGCATCGCCCAGGACCGGCACGTCGACCTGCACGATCTTATTGATCTGCGACGGATCGATATCGGCGTGGATCTTGAACGAATCCGGCGAGAACGCATCCAGCCGCCCGGTGACACGATCATCGAAGCGCGCACCCAGTGCGATCAGCACATCGCAGCCATGGGTGGCCAGATTGGCTTCGTACGTGCCGTGCATGCCCAGCATGCCCAGGAACTGACGGTCGGTGGTCGGATAAGCGCCCAGCCCCATCAGCGTGGAGGTGCAGGGAAAGCCTGTCATCCGCACCAGGCGACGCAGCGACTCGCTGGCGCGGGGGCCGGCATTGATAATGCCCCCGCCCGTGTAGAAAAGCGGCCGCCTGGCCTGCTTCATGGCCGCGACGGCACGCGCCACGGCATCGCGGTCCGGCTCGGTGCGCGGGCGATAGGACGGGTGCGGCGCGCGCGACGCAGGCTGATACGGCGCCGGCCCCACCGTCACGTTCTTCGGCAGGTCGACCACCACGGGGCCGGGGCGGCCGCTGCGGGCGATATGAAAGGCTTCGTGCACCACCCGGGACAGGTCGGCGGCACGCCTGACCAGATAATTATGCTTGGTCGCCGGGCGCGTGATGCCGGTCGTGTCGGCTTCCTGGAACGCATCGGTGCCGATCAGCGGCACGCCGACCTGTCCCGTGAAGCACACCACCGGGATGGAATCCATCAGCGCATCCACCAGGCCGGTGACGGCATTGGTCGCGCCCGGGCCGCTGGTGACCAGCACCACGCCGACCTTGCCGGTCGAGCGGGCATAGGCTTCGGCAGCGTGCACGGCTGCCTGCTCGTGCCGGACCAGCACGTGACGGATCGCGTTCTGCTTGAACAGCGCGTCATAGATCGGCAGAACGGCGCCACCCGGATAGCCGAAGACGACCTCGACCCCCTGATCGACGAGAACGCGAAGCAGAACCTCGGCCCCGGAGAGGACGACGTCCCCAGCCTGGGTGCGCGTGTTCAACTTCAGGTCGTTCAGGTTCGGTGTCGCGTTCATGTTCCTTGCTCCTCCACCCGAGCTGTTCATGGGCACCTGATGGTGGCCATTCGGGCGGAATGTCGGGGGTTTAGGGAAACTGAGGCCCCGCGTCAATCCGTCTTAGAATAAAAGAAATGGGATCGACATCATTTCTTTCCATTTGTTGCGCATCCCCCGTCATGCGTGCCGCGACGACCAGGCTGTCTGCGTCCGCCGCCAGGCGATGGTGGGCGAACCAGGTCGCTTGCCGCCGTGTGTAGCGCCCCGTTGCCAGCACGGCGTGATGCGCGGCTTCCTCCAGGGTCTGCTCTCCGTGCAGCCAGGCCGTCAGTTCCGGCACGCCATGCGCGCGCATGGCCGGCAGGCTGGGCGGGAGGGAGTGTGCCAGCAACGCCCGGACCTCGTCCACCGCGCCGGTCCGAAGCATGACGGCGAAGCGCGCGGCAATTGCGGCGCGCAGGATATCACGCGGCGGATCCAACCGGACGGCGATCATCCGGCATGCCAGCGGCGGCAAAGTTGCAGCGCGGCGCCAATGGATCATGCCACGGCCGGTCCCGGAGAGAACCTCCCACGCCCGGGCGAGACGCTGACTGTCGGAAGGGCGCAGGGTGGCAGCGGTTTCAGGATCGTATTTCGCGAGCCGCGCATGCAGGGCGGCGGGCCCCTCGGCTTCGACAAGGGCGCGGGCCTCGGCACGGGCGGCGGGTCCGGGGTCCGGGATATCGGTCAGTCCGTCGGTCAGGGCGCGCAGATACATGCCGGTGCCCCCGCACAGGATCGGCATGCGGCCTGCGCTCCACGCCGCCCGGATTTCAGCCAGGGCCTGCGTACGCCACCAGGCGACGCTGCCCGGCTGCGCGGCCGGCAGGATCCCGTAGAGACGGTGCGGCAATTCGGCCTCGTCCTGCGGACTGGGACGCGCGGTGACGATGCGCAGTTCGCGATAGACCTGCATCGAGTCCGCGTTGATGACGACGCCGTTCGTCGCATGGGCCACCGCCATGGCCAGCGCCGACTTGCCCGAGCAGGTCGGCCCGGCGATCACGAGGACCGGCCGAACGCGTGAATCCGCCGCTTGCGTCACGGCGCCATCCCTGTCACACGCATCGGCATCATGTCGCTGTCCCATATCCTTACACTCGTCGCCAATCGCGCAGCCACGACCCTGACCGATGCCCATATCGGCGCGGCGCGCGACATGGTGAAGGGCGGCACCCCCACCATCCTGTCGCCCGGCGAGGCCGCCGAGATCCCCTGTCCGCCCCCCGGCGACGGAATGCCGACGCTGGAGACGATCCGCGCGGTCTTCGGCCCGCGCCATGTCGACACCCTTCTGACGCGTTCGCGCGGACGGCGCAAAGGGCTTCTGGTCGCGGACATGGACAGCACCATCGTGGCCAACGAGACATTGGACGATCTGGCCGCCCATGCCGGCATCGGCGAGCGTATCGCCGAGATTACCCGCCGCTCGATGAATGGCGAGATCGATTTCGCGGCCGCCCTGCGCGAACGGGTCGGGCTGCTGGCCGGACTGCCGGACTCGTTGCTGGAAGCCGCCTGGAAGGATGTGCGGCTGAATGAAGGCGCGCGCGAGCTGGTGGCGACGATGCGTGCGCACAACGCCCGCACCGCGCTGGTATCGGGTGGCTTCACTTTCTTTACCGGACGGGTCGCGTCGCTGTGCGGATTCAGCGAGCATCATGCCAACGTGCTGGAAAGCCGGGAGGGTATGCTGACCGGCACCGTCGCCGAGCCGATCCTTGGACCCGACGCCAAGCGCGCGCACCTGCGACGGCTGGCCGAAGCCGGACGGTTGAAGCCGGCCGCCACCATGGCGGTAGGAGATGGCGCGAACGATCTGAACATGCTGCGCGACGCCGGGCTGGGCATCGCCTTTCACGGCAAGCCGATCGTACGCGCCGCCGTGGCCAATCGCGTGGATCATACGACGCTGCGCACCCTGCTGTTCGTCCAGGGGTATCCTGCCGCCTCCTTCGTCGGCGCCGCCTGAACGCCGCCCGAATATCCGTGCGGCAGTTGCGGGGCATCGGGCACGCATCTTATAAGCGAAGGCATAACCCCGCAGTCCTTGGCCCTGTGAACGGGCCGATGGATCAGCCTTCTACGATCGGACGGAGCTTCCGGTGCGCACCACTGTCATCCAGATGGCCCCCGGCGCGTCCTTGCCGGATAATATCGCCGAGGCACGGCGCCTGATTGCCGCTGCGGTTTCCGCCGACCGGCCGGACCTGGTGGTATTGCCGGAAATATGGAGTTGTCTCGGCGGGACCGCCGAGGTGAAATTCGCCAGTGCCGAGGAATTGCCTCCGCCAGGCGCACCAGAAGGCGGCGTCGGTCCGCTTTATCGCTTCCTGAGCGAAACCGCGCATGCCCATGGCATTACCCTGCATGGCGGCTCGATCGGACAACGTTGCGGGGACCGGCTACTGAACACCAGCCTGATCTTCGGCCCCGATGGGGTGGAGCGGGCGCGCTACAGCAAGATTCACCTCTTCGACATCACCACTCCCGGGGGCGAGGGCTATCGTGAAAGCGATACCTATGCGCCAGGCCGGAATGTCGTGACGGTACCGGTCGGACCGTTCATGGCCGGCCTGGCCATCTGCTACGATATCCGGTTCGCCGAACTGTTCCTGTCCTTGAGGCGGCAAGGCGCGAACCTGATCATCCTGCCCGCGGCCTTTACCGCCGAAACGGGCGAAGCGCACTGGCAGACCTTGCTGCGTGCACGGGCGATCGAGACCCAGTGCTGGGTCGTGGCATGCGGCACCACTGGTACGCATGCCGACGCCAATGGAAATGCACGGAAGACTTACGGCCATTCGATGATCATCGATCCATGGGGCACGGTCGTAGCCCAGGCCTCGAACGGCATCGGCTGGGTGACCGCGCGGCTGGACCTGGACATGGTCGAACGTGTCCGTGCCGGAATTCCGGTGATGGACCATCGCCGCCTGACATCCTGAATGCTGGGCCGCCTGATCCTGGACCCGGTCATTTTGCGGGGCGCGCCATGAACGAGATCCATCCCCCCGTCTGGCCGTCGGGGCAGCCGCCACGGCGGCTCGCCTTCATCGCCGCGCCGAATCCTGGTGCCCACCGAACACTGGAAAGCCTGACTGCCCGCTACGGCCAGCATACGCCGCAGGAGGCCGATGCCGTCATCTGCCTGGGCGGGGATGGGTTCATGCTGGAAATCCTGCATATGATGCTGGGCCAGACGACGCCGGTCTATGGAATCAATTGCGGATCGGTCGGGTTCCTGATGAATCCGGCGATTCCGGATGATCTGCCCATGCACCTGACGCAGACGCAGGCGGCGACTCTGCACCCTTTGCGCATGACCGCGCAGAAATCGTCGGGCGAGATCATCGAAGCGCTGGCGCTGAACGACGTGTTTCTGTTCCGCGAGACCCGTCAGGCAGCCAAGATCCAGATCGAGGTGGATGACCGGGTGCGGATGCCCGAACTCATCTGCGATGGCGTGCTGGTTTCAACGCCGGCGGGATCGACGGCCTATAACCTATCGGCGCACGGACCGATCGTGCCGCTGTCGGCCAATCTGCTGCCCTTGACGCCGATCAGCGCCTTTCGCCCCCGACGCTGGCGCGGTGCGCTGCTGCCATCGGCGGCACGGGTACGGCTGACGATCCTGGAACCCGAGAAGCGCCCTGTCGCCGCTGTGGCTGATTTTACCGAAGTGCGGGACGTCGTGTCGGTCGAAATTGCCGAAGACCGGGCGATCCAGACCACCCTGTTGTTCGATCCCGGCCAGAGCCTGTCCGAACGGATCCTGGCGGAACAATTCACCGTCTGACGGCGGATCGGACACGAAAGATGGTGCGAGCTGCGGGACTCGAACCCGCACGCCCTTGCAGGCGCAAGATTTTAAGTCTCGTGCGTCTACCATTCCGCCAAGCTCGCCCGGCCCGTCGTCTAGCACACTCGCCAAGGCGGTAAAATCCGCGGGCCCGGTTTTTGTTGCCCGGGGTCCTTTCAAGCCATGCGCAACAGGGCGGGTCCATGACGCCGGAGCCAGGTTTCCGCCATATGGCGGTGAGGGGTCAGGCTGGCGACCAGCATCCAGAAATCCGACCCATGATTCAGATGCCGCAGATGTGCCAGTTCGTGGGCAATGACATAGTGCTGGATTTCTGCCGGCGCCATCAGAAGGCGCCAACTGAGCATGATCGTTCCGTCCGAATTGCAGCTACCCCAGCGGCTGCTGGTGTCCTTGATCGCCAGCCGCCGTGGCCGCAGGCCTGACTGTTCGGCCAGTTGGGCCATGCGCGCGGACAGACGGCGCCGCGCCTCCTGCCTGAGAAAGGCGCCGAGACGGCGGCGCATGAACTCGGCCTCTCCACTGACCATGATGGTCTCGCCTTCGATCCATACGCCGCCCCGCGCATGCGGGCAGTGACGAATGGCATGCGGGCGGCCATCCAGCAGCACCTGGCCGCCATCATGCCATGGCGCGTCCGGCGGCAGGTGATCCAACCGACTGAAAATCCAGATCGCATGGGTGCGTAGCAGCGCCAAGCCGGCTTCACGTGTCGCGCGAGGCGGCAGGGTGACGACGACGCCGGCCTGTCTGGGATCAATCCGCAGGGTGACCCGGCGCGCCTGGAGGGAGTGACGCCAGAAGACGGAGATATCACGCCCCTCCAGCGATACAGTCTGCTTCGCCGCCTTGTCCGTGCCGGAGAGGGCGTTCATCAATCCACGCGGCGCAGCTTGGGACGGCGCGGCTTGGGCATGGTGCCGGGCCAATCGACGATGTGATGTTCCAGCAGGCCGGCGCGGCGTTCGCTGAGTGCCCGGCCGCGGACGGAAATTCCGGCCTGGTGTACGGTGTCGGGCGAACCGGATACCAGAGGGTGCCACCACGCCAGGGGGCGGCCCTCGGCCAACAGGCGATAGGCGCAACTGGGCGGCAGCCAATCGATGTCGGCCAATGCCTCGGGCGTCAACTGCACGCAATCGGGGACTTTGCGCCGCCGCTGCGCATAGTCGGAGCAACGGCAGGTTTCCAGGTCCAGCAAGCGGCAGGCAAC
Organism: Nguyenibacter sp. L1; assembly: GCF_035199985.1. Taxonomy (GTDB): domain Bacteria; phylum Pseudomonadota; class Alphaproteobacteria; order Acetobacterales; family Acetobacteraceae; genus Gluconacetobacter; species Gluconacetobacter vanlangensis. The sequence continues at coordinate 2,746,211 of NZ_CP127015.1, read as the reverse complement.
GTTGGTATAAAGGACCTCGTTCGTCTCATCCTCGCGCAGCTTGTGCAGGCAGCATCTGCCGCAGCCGTCACACAGCGCTTCCCATTCCTCGGCCGTCATTTCGTCCAGGCGCCGAGTCTGCCAGAATGGAGGAGTATCGGTCATGGTCGACGATCATATGGGATTGGGTCGTGGCTGAGAAGACAAGCGGCCGCCCCCGTGATCCGCCATACAGAGCCAGCAAAATCGTAGCCGCCATGGCCAGCGCCATTGCCGCCAGCACGGCCGGGCCAAGCAGCGGCAACCAGAGCATGCGCAGGCGCGCCGCCTGCCCGGCCCCCAGCCCCCGGGCTGTACGGGTCATGTCCCGCGGCAGGGCCGATAATGCCCGTAGCGGCAGGAGCACGATCATCGGCACCAGGCATGCCCCGCGCAGCAGCGCGCCGGTAATCATGCCGTCGGGTAAGAGCGACGGCGATGCCGCAACCATGACACCCGGGATCAGGAGCATCGATGCCATGATGCGGGCAGCGATCAGCGCACACGCGATACGCAGGCCGCGCAGGGCCAGGCAGACGAGAAAGATCAGCGTGGCACCGCCGCTGCCGCCCGCCAAGGTCAACAAGGCGGACATCATTCGGCCTGTCACGAAGGCGCCGCCAGCCAGTCCGCGAACCGCTTGGTCAGTTCCGGGAGATGGGCCTGCCAGAAGGCCGCATCCATGGGGATGGGCTGCGGTCCGGAAACAGGGCGACCATGATATAAGGCAGCGAAGCGCGTCACCTGTTCGGGTTGACCCATGTAAGTCAGCAGCGCGCGCACCTTGGCCCGCGTCGCATCATCCAGTCCGGTTGCGACCCCCCAGCACAGCACGTCGTCCAGGCTCTGGTCCCATTGCAGCCCGACATCGCGATGGCCCGCCGCATCCTGCATGGCGGCGACCTCGCCCGCGGCGGCGCTGGTCATCAGCACGCTGCCATTGCCGATAATGCGCGCCGAGTCCGCAGCATCGGTCCACCAGACGATATAGGGGCGCAACTGGCTGAGCTTGTGGAACGCCCTGGCGACGCCTTCCGGCGTGGCGAGGACGGTGTAGACATCGGACGCCGGCACGCCGTCAGCCATCAGGGCAATTTCCAGGGTGGAACGCGGATCCTTGCGCAGGCCACGCTTGCCGGGATAGCGGACAACGTTCCAGAAATCCGCCCAATGGGGGGCGCTCGGCACCCGGCCGCGGTCCCAGGCCAGGGCGATTCCATCATGCAGAGCAGGCACGCCACAAGCATCGGCGCTGCCCGGACTGCCGCCCAGCCGCTGCAATTGGCCCTGCAGGCAGGCGATACGGGCCGTGCTGTCCTCCATCAACGCCAGCATCCAGGTGCCGCGCCCGATGGGCGGACGTTCTGCCAGGACCGGCAGATTGCCGTCCCAGATATAATGCAGCACGCTGGCACCCGAACTGGCCGCGAAAGGACGAAAGAACGCCTCGGCTTGAGCCTTGCCCAAGGCACCACCCCAGCTATTGACCACCAGCGCGTGCGTCCGCCACCGGCTCTTGGCTTCAGGCCGGGTCGGCATCAGCGCCAGCAGAAGCATGAAAATCCCGACCAGATAGCGGAGCGGTCGGCGACGTGGACAGGACGAACCGGACAGGGGGACAAACTTTCGAATGGCGACGGGTGTCGAACGCTAGCTCATTTCACCGCGAAACGGAAAGGCCACCGCATGCACGGGCGGCCAGGCCAATTGGGCCGGTCGCCCGGGTTCCAGACCCGTCAGGCTTTGCGCCGGCGGACGCCGCACCAGGATTTCCTGCCCGTCGCCCAGGCGGAAACGCAGACGAATGTGATCGCCCATATGATGCAGCGCGACCAGGCTGGCGGGCAATGTTCCTTCTTCAGGGTCGGCAGTTGCGCGACCTGAAGGGAATAAGGTCGCGATTCGATCCGGACGGATGCACAACGTGCAGAGCATGTCCGGAGCCAGGCCTTCGGCAGCCCGCGCTTCGACCACGCATCCGTTGGCCAGGTGAACCCGGGCCACATCGTCCTCCACCGTGCCAACGCGGCCGGTCAGGGTATTGGCATCGCCGAAATCGGCGGCAACCGCAGCGCAGGCCGGATTGTCGAACAGATCAACCGGTCGCCCCGTCTGCAGCAGCGTGCGGCCGGACAGAACGCCGATCCGATCCCCCAGCAGCAAGGCGTCCTCGCGGTCACGGGTGGCCAGCAGCATCGTCAGACTCTGTGCCCTGGCCAGCCGGGCCAGCACCTGCCGCAGGGTGCTGCGGTCGTCAGGTTCGAGCTTCGCAAAGGGGTCATCCAACAGCAGCACGGGGGGAGCGAAGACCAGCAGCCGAGCCAGCCGGGCCCGCCACGCTTCCTGTGGCTCCAGAGCCTGCGGTGTATGCTCGGCGCGTCCGTCCAAGCCCGTCAGGGCCAGAGTCTCATTGACCCGGGCGGCGATAGAGGACCGATCGCATCCACGTGCCATGAGCGGGAAGGCCACATTCTGCCGCACCGTCATATGCGCGAACAAATGATCCCGCGGACTGAACAGGCCGATGCCGCGCTGCCCGGCTGTATCCATGGACCTGTCCTGCCCGTCGATGAGAATTTCACCCCCGAGGCGGGGTAGGTGGCCGGCCAGCGTATCCATCAGGCATGCCATGTCCGATACCCGATTGCCCAGCAGGGCCAGGCACATCCCACGTTGCACGGCAAACGACAGCGTGGGAGCGAAGGGATCGAGCGGCGCGCACATGAGGCCGCGTACATCCAGACGAGGAAGGACGGGCAGGCGAGGAGAGACCACGGGCATACGAAAACCGAAACTTGACGAATAAGCGACGCGTTGGCTCCACCGTAGCCAACTTTAATCAAGGACACGAGCGATGTTCCGACGCAAAGCCCCGAAACCCACCCAGGAAGCCCTGAAGGCGACCCATGACGAATTGCTGTCACTGAAGGCGCAGGTAGAGCGCCTGATGAATGAGCATGTCACCCCCGTCCTGGCCGATGCGGCAGACCGGGCCGAGCACGTCGTTGCCAATGCGCGCGAACTGACGGATCATCAGGTGCGGGACGTCACGACCCGTGTGCGCGCCAAACCCTGGCTGGCCATGGTCATCGTCGCGGCGATCGGCTATCTGGCGGGACGCGTGATGAGGTAGGACGCCGCAAACACAGCAGAGGGACAAAGCGAGGACCATGAAAATAGCCGAACTTGGCAAGGCCACCGTCCAGGCGGAACTGACCGTCCGCCGCCAGATGGCCATCCGCATTGGCCGGCAGGTCGCTTTTCTGGTCATCGCCGCAATATTCGGCCTGCTGGCCGTATTGTCGGGCCACGCATTGCTGTGGGCATTTGCCTATCAAACGCTGGGATTCAGCGTATTGGGCGCGGCCATTCTGGTCTTTGCCATCGATGCAGCCGTGGCTGTCCTGTTCCTGCTGCTGGGCCGCAGGTCGATTATGACGCCTGAGGAAATCCGCGCGCGTTTCGAGCGGGATCATGCCATCAACGACCTGCGTCAGGCCATGGCACTGACGGCCATTACCTCGGCAATCGCAGGGCCGGTGGGCCGCCAAGCCGGGCGAGCCATCTGGCAGGTCATGCGATCGGCCTTCGGCCGGAAAGGCTAGAAACCACAGGCCGGAAACTGGCGCCCGGCTTTTCCGCCACGAAGATGCCTGTCCCGGAATGGGGAGCATACCGAAATTGCAATAGCTCCCATCCGGCGTTTCTGGAAACGTGCTGCCGATCGAGGATCTTGAGCGCACGAAGCATTCGCGTGCGTGCCGAACGGGGATATTGGGACATTTTGCGGATGGCGGCCTCCGAACACAAACGGGGAGGCCGATAGTGCGGGACTTGGGCCATCTCCAAGGGAGCCCCGGCGTTGGCAGCGCATTCTTCTCCCCACGACAATTCATCTCCTTGCCCGACGGGGTTGTACGGTCCCGGTCGGAACGGGTCCCCGATTGCCGGTCCGCGCGGGAGCTGAGGGGTGAAGGGATGCTGAGCGAATTTGACCTGTTTGGCGTGTTTATGGCGCCGATCGTGGTGTATGCGGTTGCGGCGTTTCCGGTGACGATGGCGATCCGCTTTGTGCTGTGGTGGACGGGGCTGATGGGGTGGTTCTGGCACCTGGCGCTGTTCGAGGTGGCGCTGTACGCGTGCGTGCTGTGCTTTCTGATTTTGTATGTCTGACCGGGTATTTTGCGGATGTTCGAGAGAGTGCGATGCCCCTGCTGCGTAATCTGATCCGGGTGGTGCTGACCCTGGCGGTCGTCGTTCTGGCGATCGTGCTGGGGATGGATCTGTGGGACACGTATATGATCGCGCCATGGACCCGCGACGGGCGGGTGCGGGTCTATGTCGTCGACGTGGCGCCGGAGGTGCCGGGCACGGTGGTGCAGGTGCCGGTGGTGGACAACCAGTTCGTGCACAGGGGCGACCCGCTGTTCGTGCTGGATCCGGTGCGCTTCCACCTGGCGGTGCGCGAGGCGCAGGCGCGGCTGGACGGCGCGCTGGAGGAGCTGAAGCTGAAGCAGAGCGACGCGAAGCGCCGGATGGGGCTGGGCGGCATCGTGTCGGCCGAGGAGCAGGAGCGGTTCAATTCCGGCGTGGCGACGCAGATCGCCGCGGTGGATGCGGCGCGCGCGGCGCTGGACCTGGCGAAGCTGAACCTGCAGCGCTCGGTGCTGTATGCGCCGGTCAACGGCTATGTCACCAACCTGAACCTGCGGGTGGGGGATTACGCGACGGCGGGCCAGCCGCGGCTGGCGGTGATCGATGCCGATTCCTTCTGGGTGAACGGGTATTTCGAGGAAACCAAGATGTGGGGCGTGCATGTCGGCGACGCCGCGCGCGTCAAGCTGATGGGCTACAAGCCGATCCTGCCCGGCCATGTCGTATCGATCGCGCGCGGCATCAACGACCAGAACGGCAATCCGGACCGGCTGGGGCTGCAGGACGTCAATCCGATCTTCACCTGGGTGCGGCTGGCGCAGCGCATCCCGGTGCGCATCCATCTCGACCGGGTGCCGGACAGCGTCACGTTGGCGGCGGGCATGACCTGCACGGTGACGGTGGGGCCGGAGACGCCCGGCCAGCGCGGGCGGCTGACCACCTGGCTGCAAGACCATCTGTGAGCCGGGCCGCGCGATGAGAATGAAGAACCAGGGGACCGGCAGGGCCGGCCTGCTGCTGGGGGCGGCGGGCCTGCTGGCGGCCTGCACGGTGGGGCCGCGCTACCAGCCCGACCGCATGGCGATCCCCGCGCGCTTTGCCGAGGACGGCCATGCCGCGACGCCGGCGGAGATCGCCCGCACCACGGCCGAGATGAAGGATTGGTGGCATCGTTTCGGCGATGCTGAACTGGACCGGCTGGTGGACCGGGCGATCGCGGGCAATTACGATCTGCGCATCGCCGGCCAGCGCATCCTGGCCGAGCGGGCGCTGCGCGATGCCCAGGCCTCGGCCTGGTATCCGCAGATCGACGCCAGCACCGTGGCGGGGGACAGCCGCTATTCGATCAATATCGACAACTGGCCGATCCGGCCGGGCAATCCGGCGAACCGGCCCGAGGCGTCGTACCTGTCCTATGGGGTCAGCGCCAGTTGGCAGCTCGACGTGTTCGGGCGGATCCGCCGCAGCGTCGAGGCGCAGGAGCGCGCGGTGGAGGAGACGGTCGAGGACCGGCGCGCGGTGCTGATGACCATGCTGTCGGAACTGGCCGGCGACTACATGGTGCTGCGCGACACGCAATTGCGGCTGCAGATCGCCGAGCGCAACATCCGGGTGGCGCAGGACGCCCGCGACCTGGCGCAGCGGCTGTATCAGCAGGGGGTGGGCACCACGCTGCAGGTCGCGCAGGCGCAGTCCGAACTGGAGACGCAGATCGCGGCGCGCGAGCCGCTGCGCACCCATATCGCGCAGATCACCCATGCGCTGGACGTGCTGATGGGACAGATGCCCGGCACCAGCGCGGCGGCGCTGGAACAGCCGGGGCCGCTGCCGCGCGTGCCGGATTTTCCGGCGACGGTGCCGTCGGTCGTGCTGGCCAACCGGCCGGACATCCGCCGGGCCGAACGGGCCTATGCCGAGGCGACGGCGCGGATCGGGGTTGCGGTGGCGCAGCTCTATCCGAATTTCAGCATCCCGCTGAGCTTCAACCCGAACGCGTCGGCGATGTATCAGCTGTTCGAGACCGGGGCGCTGAGCTGGCAGTTCTTCATGATGGCGTCGCTGCCGCTGATGCATGGCGGCAAGCTGACGGCGCAGGTGCGCGCGGCGCAGGCGGCGGCGGAGGCCAGCCGCCTGGCCTATCGCCGGACGGTGCTGCAGGCGTTCCGCGAGGTCGAGGACGCGATGGCGGCCTGGCATGACGACGTGGAACACACCGAATGGCTGCACCGCGCGGCGCAGGACAGCGCGCTGGCCAGCGACCGGGCGCGCCGGCTGTATGGCGCCGGGCTGGTGGGCTTTCTGGACGTGCTGACCACCGAACGCACCGCGCTGGCCGCCGAGAACGCCGAGGCCGTCGCCCGGCTGGAGCGGCTGCAGGACGCCGTCGCCCTCTATACCGCCATCGGCGCCGGATGGCAGGGCGTCCCCCTGACAGCCTCCGCTCTGCCCGTCTCGCTCGAAACACAGCACGCCCTCGCCCGCGCCTTCCAGCAATAAAACAGCCGCAGGCACAGGGGGGCAGGCGGGGTCAGCGGGCAGGGAGACCGGCCTTGACGATACCGCCATACAGACCAAGTGGGCCAGCTCCGTCGCACGGAGAAGCCGATTCAGATCGTTTGTAAGGAAGGTGGCGCACCCGAAAGGACTCGAACCTCTAACCCCCAGATTCGTAGTCTGGTGCTCTATCCAATTGAGCTACGGGTGCAGCGTGGGGCGGTGTTTAGCCGAGAGGGTCGGAGACGACAACCCCCTTTGTCCATTTTTTTACATTCCTGTTTCAGGCCCAGGTGCGCGGGGGCCACCACCGGGGAAAGGCGACTGAAGAAGGGCGGCATCCGCCCTTGCCCGGCTTCTGCGCCGGGTGTCGGATCCGGACAGTTCGATTGATAATCAGGGGATAATTTTGCTCTGCGTCGCGGGCATGTGGCCCAGGAGCGCACGCAGGGCGGCACCGGTATCCTGGCTGTCGCCGTCCTGAGGCGCTGTGCGATGATAGATTGCGCTGCTGCGCGCCACGGGCGTGCCCTCGACCGTGGCCAGTCCCTGGGCGAAGACCAGGCTGCGCGTAATGCGCAGCGTTTCGGCCCGCAACTCGACCCATGCGCCATGCATGGCCGGGGCCATGAAATCCAGCGTCAGAGAGACGGTCGGCAGGAACGCCGCCCGCAGATCCTCGCGGAACAGGGCGGCAAGCAGGAGATAGACGTCGCAGACGCTGGCCAGCTTGCCGCCGTGGCACATCCCGGCCCGGTTGCAGCAAAGCGTCGTGACGCGGAACCCGCCCACCAGTTCGCCCGCTTCGAGCCCGATCATGAAGCCGCCGCTGGCGGCGTCGAAGCCGCCCGGGAACGCGTCAGGCATGAAAATGAAGCCGGCGGGGGCCGGCAAAATGTCCCGGGCCGGATCGAAATGAAAGGTCACGGCCGGACGGCCCGTTTCGGCGGCCCGGCGGGCCGGCTGGCATTTGCAGCGCAGGTTCCTGGCACGCAAGCCTCCCGACGCGATTGTTTTCACGTGACGTGCACCGTCCCGTTACGCGCAGGCCGGCCTGCCGGATGCCGCAAGACTGCGTGACCATGTGCCGGATGCCTCAGGCGCAGGAGCGTCCCGGCATCAGGCGGGACATCGTGCCGATTGCCAGCATGGTTGCCACGCCGATCGGCACCAGCCAGGGAAAGGCGATGGCATGGCCGCCGGGATGCATGAGAATCAGCACCGCCATGATGACCAGCGTGCCGAGAAACGCCGCGAGCGCGTCACGTGGCCGCGCACCGGGGACCAGCATCCCGAACAAGAATGCCCCCAGAAGCGCCCCGTAGGAATAACCGGCAATGGAAAGACCGAAAATCACCACCGACTGGCTGGTGGATGAGAAGCAGGAGGCCGCGACGACCAGCAGCATCGCCCATGCCGCAGTGATGGCCCGCGACAATGCAACCACGCTCGGTCCCTGCGTCATGCTGGACGGCAGCAGGTCGGAGAGCGTCGAACCCGTCATGGCGTTCAGGGCCGAGGACAGCGATCCCATCGTGGCGCCGACGATGCCTGCGACCAGCAGGCCAGCCAGCATGGGCGGCACGTCATGGGCGATGAAGGCCGGGAACAGGCCGTCGGGCGATGCCAGGCCGAGTGCGGCCGGCGTCGCGCCCGCCCGGCGGATCCAGAGCAGAACCCCGATAGCGGACAGCACGCCGAACAGCAGGGTGACGACGACGGCGCTGCCGACCATGGCCAGGCGCGCCGCGCGCAGCGAACGGGCAGCAAGCACCCGCTGGACCATCAACTGATCCGCGCCGTGCGAGGCCATGGAGAGGATCGCGCCTCCTACAAGGGCCGTCAGCGGGGCGTAGGGGGCGGACAGGATCGCACTGCCATGGGTGAACAGGGCAAATCGTCCGGCCTGCCAGGCCGCGTGCAACGGAGCGGCATCCAAGGTCCCTCCTGCGCTGCGCGGCAGCAGGATCGCGACGCAGAATGCGGCGCCCAGGGCATAGACACCGAACTGGATGCTGTCTGACCAGACCACGGCCCGCAGGCCGCCGATGGATGTATAAAGGGCGGTCAGGAGAGTCAGCCCAAGCAGCACCGGCAACTGCCCCGCCGGCAGGTGGGCTGCCGCCAGCAGCGCGCAGATCGGCAGGGTGGAGGCGAAGAGCCGCACACCTTCGGCCAGCAGCCGGGTCAGCAGGAAGGCGCCGGCCGCGAGACGCTGCATGGTCCGGCCGAAACGCTGACCCAGATATTGATACGCGCTGGTCATGCCCTGGCGCATGTAGAGCGGCAGCAGGATCCAGGCCACGACAGCGCGACCGATGATGTATCCGGCGCCGAGCCCGACAAAAACCATGCCATGGCCGTAGGCGACGCCCGGCACGCTGATCACGGTCAGGGTCGATGTCTCGGTCGCCACGATCGACAGGCAGATTGCCCAGGTCGGCATATCGTGACGGCCGACAAGGTAATCTGCGGCGGCGTGACGGCCGCGCGACAGGAACAGTGACACCGCGACCAGAATGGCCAAATATGCGGCAATGACGGCAGGTTCGGTCGGGCTCATGGCGGGCAGATACGGGCTCCTGCCCGAGGCGGATGGGGAACGCCGGACAGTTTCAGAGTTTTTCCCGGAGATAACAACCAGTGAAGGAGATATTCATGTTCCAGGCCCGTTTTGGGGTATTGCCGCTGTTCCGGACCGTCTTTCTGACCGCCGCGCTGCTTGGTGTCTCGGCCGGGCTGTCGGCATGCAACACCATTCGTGGCGCCGGCCAGGATGTCAGTTCGGTCGGCCATGATGTCTCACGCGGGGCGCGGGTCACGCAGAATGCCATCACCCGGGCGACGTCCGCGTCGCCGAACTGAGGCGGGTGGGGATGCAGAATGCAAGAGCGACGCGTCCGCTCTTGCATTTTCGCCGGTTCTTTCCCAATAATAAATTCGTTCCGGTCGTGATGGCCGGTTGAATTGACGTTCTCGGGGCGGGGTGAAAGTCCCCACCGGCGGTATTTGCGCCTGGTCCTTGGACCGGTTCGCATCAGCCCGCGAGCGCCCGTCAGGCCGTTGGCCGGACGGGGACAGCAGATCCGGTGAGATTCCGGAGCCGACGGTTACAGTCCGGATGATAGAGAACGCTGCCTGTGCGGCCGTGCCATGTCCTGGCGCGGCGACATGGGCGTGTGCGCCCCGGGTCCGTCCGGATGGATGGGACCGTTTGTCGTGGTTATGCGTTCGACAGGCTCGGGGACGATGGAGGCGGCTGACGATCCGGTCGGGTCGTCGCGCGTATTCCCCTCCCCTCCCGGATTGGCGCGTATCGACCTGGCGTTCCGCGCGGCGCTGGACGAGGCCGTGCGCCATATGGGCGCGACGGCGCCCAACCCCCCCGTCGGCTGCGCCATCCTGGATGCCGACGGGACGATCCTGACCGTTGCCGCCCATCATCGCGCGGGTGCCGCGCACGCCGAGGCCCTGGCCCTGCGCCAATGTGCCGATCAGGGGCTGATGGACCGCGCGGCGATCGCGGTCGTGACGCTGGAACCCTGCAACCATACCGGCCGTACCGGCCCTTGTTCCGAAGCCATCCTGGCATCGCCGATCCGCACCGTCTGGATCGGCGCGGCGGATCCCAATCCCCGGGTCGCGGGCGGTGGGGGCGAGAGGCTGCGCGCGGCCGGGTGTGCCGTGCACGGGCTGGCCGGGCGGGATGATCCGGCGGGCCTGGCGCTGGCGGCGGACTGCCGCGCGCTGATTGCGCCCTTCGTCCATTGGTCGCGCACCGGCCGTGCGTGGCTGACGGTCAAACAGGCGCTGGATGCGCAAGGGTCGATGATCCCGCCGGCGGGGCGGACGACGTTTACCTCGGACGCGGCGCTGACGCTGGCGCATCGGCTGCGGCGGGCGACCGATGCGGTGGTGACGGGCAGCGGCACGGTGCTGGCGGACCGGCCGGGGCTGGATGTGCGCCGGGTGGCGGACCATGCGGGGCGGGCGGCGCGGGTGCTGGCGGTGTGCGACCGGCGCGGGCGGGTGCCGGAGGATTGGCGCGCGGCGGCGGCGGGGCGGGGGTTCGAGATCGTGACCTGCGACGACATCGCGCGGCTGCCGGAGATGCTGGGGGCGGCGGGGGTGTTGTGGGCGCTGGTCGAGGCGGGGCCGACGCTGCTGGCGGCGGTGCGGGCCGAGGGGGTCTGGGACGACTGGCTGACCATCCGGGCCGGGGCGGAAAGTGGGGAAAAGTTGTGTTTTGCGACGCGGCGCGGGGAGGAGACGCCGTTGCGGCTGCTGCTCGGGCCGGCGCGCGATCGTTTCGTGGAGGAAACATGTTTTCCGGCATCATAGAGTATCTGGGCACGGTCACGGCGGCGCGCCGGGGGGAGCGGGCGCTGCATGCCGCGATCGCCACGGGGATCGGCGACCTGTCGCTGGGCGAGAGCATCGCCGTCAACGGCGTCTGCCTGACGGTGACCGCGTTCGACGATGCGGGGAACGCGTCCTTCTTCATCAGTGCCGAGACGCTGGACCGGACCAGCCTGGGCCAGTTGCACGAGGGCGGCCGGGTCAACCTGGAGCGGGCCGTCACCCCGGCCACCCGGCTGTCGGGCCATATCGTGCAGGGCCATGTGGACGGCACCGGCCGGCTGCTGTCGGTCGAGATGGCGGGCGAGGCGCGGCGCGTGGTGTTCGCCGTGCCGTGGGCGCTGCGCCGCTATCTGGTCGAGAAAGGGTCGATCACGCTGGACGGGATCAGCCTGACGGTGAACGAGATCGGGGCGGCCGGCGCGGACGAGGCGGGGCCGGACGGGTTTCCGGTCGCGCTGATGATCATTCCCCATACCTGGACCCATACCAACCTGGGCACGCTTGCCCCCGGCGACGCGGTGAATATCGAGGTCGACGTGATCGCGAAATATGTGGAGAGCCTATGTCAATACCGGTCATGACCCCCGCGCTGTCGGCCGCCGTGGCGGCGATCCGGGCAGGCGGCATGGTGATCCTGGTCGATGACGAGGATCGCGAGAACGAAGGCGACCTGGTGATGGCCGCCGACTTGGTCACCCCGGCGGCCATCAATTTCATGGTCACGCACGGGCGCGGGCTGGTCTGCCTGCCGCTGGAGGCCGAGCGCATCGCGCAGCTTGGCCTGAAGATGATGACGGAGGTGAATTCCAGCCCGCGCGAGACCGCCTTTACCGTGTCGATCGAGGCGCGCGACGGGGTGGAGACCGGGATTTCCGCCGCCGACCGCGCGCGGACCATCCAGGCGGCGGTGGCGCATGGCGCGACGCCGGCGGACCTGGTGTCGCCGGGCCATATCTTTCCGCTGCGCGCGGTGCCGGGGGGGGTGCTGGCCCGGCCCGGCCATACCGAGGCGTCGATCGAACTGGCGCGGCTGGCCGGGCGGGCGCCGGCCGCGGTGATCTGCGAGATCATGAACGAGGACGGGACGATGGCGCGGATGGCCGACCTGCGGCCCTATGCCGCGCGGCACGGGCTGCCGATCCTGTCGATCGCCGAGCTGGTGGACTGGGTCGCGCGCCAGGGGGCGCAGCCCGCCGACCCCCTAGGGCGAATCGAGAAGGTCGCCGAGGCGGCGCTGCCCAGCAGCTATGGCGGCGAGGACCTGGTGATCCATGCCTTTCGCGCGCCGGACGGGACCGAGCATGTGGCGCTGGTGAAGGGCGACCCGGGCCGGGCGGGCGTGGTGCCGCTGGTGCGGCTGCATTCGGAATGCGTGACCGGCGACGCGCTGGGGTCGCTGCGCTGCGATTGCGGGGCGCAGTTGCAGGAGGCGCTGGCGCGGATCGGCGCGGCGGAGGCCGGGGTGCTACTGTATCTGCGCGGACATGAGGGGCGGGGGATCGGGCTGGCGAACAAGATCCGCGCCTATGCGCTGCAGGACCGGGGGCTGGATACGGTGGACGCCAATCATCGGCTGGGATTCGAGACCGATGCCCGGGACTGGACCGCGGCGGGGGCGATCCTGCGCGCGCTGGGCGTGCGCACGCTGGATTTGATGACCAACAACCCGGCCAAGGTGGTGGCGGTGGAACGCCATGGCTTTGCCGTGCGCAACCGGGTGGCGGTGGCCATTCCGCCCAACCCGTTCAACCGGGCCTATCTGGACGCCAAGCGGACCCGGATGGGGCACCAGCTTTGCGCCGCCGTGAGCGAGGCCGCCGAATAGGGCGCGCCCCGCATATTTTCCCCGTACATATCTTCCTCGCATGTCCCGACATGCGTGCCCTGAGACGAGAGAGGCCGAAGACCGGACCATGAGCACCAATCGACCGACCACGACCCCCGACCTGACCTTTGCGACGATGCCGCGCCTGGCGATCGTGGTCAGCCGTTTCAACGAGACGGTGACCCACGGGCTGCGCGACGGGGCGCTGGAGTGGCTGCGCGAGCATGACATCACCGTGGCGGACGAGGACGTGCTGTATGCGCCCGGCGCCTATGAGCTGCCGCTGCTGGCGCAGACGCTGGCGCGCACCGGGCGCTATGAGGGCGTGATCTGCCTGGGCTGCGTCATCAAGGGCGATACGGCGCATTTCGAGTTCATCAGCCTGGGGGCGGCGGTGGGGCTGATGCAGGCCTCGCTGGCCACCGAGGTGCCGGTCGCGTTCGGGGTGCTGACCACCTATACCGACGCGCAGGCGGTGGAGCGCTCGCGCACGGACGAGCACAACAAGGGGCGCGAGGCGGCGGCGGCCTGTGTCGAGAGCCTGGCGCTGATCCGGCGGATCAGGGGCTGAGCGCAGCACGCGGTGTCTTTTTCCGGGGCTTCGCCCCGGACCCCACCAAAGGCGGTGCCTTTGGAAACCATTTGTTTGTCAATGGATTGGGAGCGTGGGGGACGGGAGGGAAAGATGCGCCTTGCATCCCGGGCGCATCCGGGGTCAAACGATGCCCCACCGTGCGGCGGCGTGAGGGCCGCGCCGGCCGTGCCGTCCATTTGCCAGTCGCCAGTGTTCCGGGGCTGAAGTTCAGGGGCTGAATTACCCGTCATGCTGTCCTTGCCGATCGGCCGCCTGGTGGCGGCCTGTTCCCGCCGTGCCATTCTGGTCCTGCTGCTGTTCGCGGTGCTGGTGGGTGGGGCGCTGGCCGTCAGCATGCGGCGCCTGGATGTGACGACCGACACCAGCACCATGTTCTCGGCCAAGCTGCCGTGGAAGACGCGGTCGGACACGCTGGCGCGGCTGTTTCCGCAGCAGCAGGACCAACTGGTGGCGGTGATCGATGCCGACCTGCCCGAAGAGGCGCAGGAGACGGCGCGCGCGCTGGCCGCGCAGTTGCGGCAGGACGGCGCGCATTTCCTGTCGGTCAACGTGCCGCAGCAGAATCCGTACCTGGTCGATCATGGGCTGCTGTTCCTGGACCCGAAGAACCTGCAGACGGTGCTGGATTCGACCGTGACGGCGCAGCCTTTCCTGGGGGGGCTGGCGGCCGATCCGTCGGGGCGCGGGCTGTTCGACGCGCTGTCGCTGATCGCGCTGGGGGTGGCGCAGGGCCAGGCGGACCTGAAGGGTTTCCGGCCGGCGCTGGAGGCGTTCGCCGCCACGCTGGAGCAGGCGGCCGGCGGCCAGGCCCAGCCGCTGTCCTGGGAGCGGATGCTGTCGGGCAGCCTGGCCGACCTGGGCGGGCAATATGTATTCGTCGTGACCCAGCCGCGGCTGGATTACGGGTCGTTCCAGCCGGGCGGCGCGGCCACCGAGGCCATGCAGCGGGCGATCGCCGGGCTGGAATTCGTGCGGTCGGGCCATGCGCGGGTGCATCTGACCGGCGACGTGCAGATCAATGACGAGGAATTCGCCACCGTGGCCCAGGGGATGGTCGCGGGGCTGGTCGGGTCGCTGCTGCTGGTGACGCTGTGGCTGTTCCTGGCGGTGCGGACCTGGCGGATCATCGTGCCGATCGTGATTACGCTGGTGTCGGGCCTGATGCTGACGACGGGGTTCGCGGCGCTGGCGGTGGGCACGCTGAACCTGATTTCGGTGGCGTTCGCGATCCTGTTCGTGGGGATCGCGGTGGATTTCGCGATCCAGTTTTCGGTGCGGTTCCGCGCGCAGCGCCTGCCGGACGGGTCGGTGCCGCCGGTCCAGTCGGCGCTGGAGCAGACGGGGGTGGAGACCGGGCACCAGATCCTGGTGGCCGCCATGGCGACGATGGCGGGGTTCCTGGCCTTTACGCCCACGGCCTTCGTCGGGGTGGCGCAACTGGGGCTGATTGCCGGGTTCGGCATGGTGATCGCCTTCCTCTGCACCGTGACCCTGCTGCCGGCGCTGCTGCGGCTGTTCCGGCCGGCGCCGACGCATCGGGCGACGGGCTTTGCCTTCGCGCGGCCGATGGACCGGGCGCTGCGCGCGCGGCGGGTGCCGGTGCTGAGCGTCTTCGTCTTCCTGGCGGTGCTGGGGGCGGCGCTGAGTCCGATGCTGTCGTTCGATGCCGACCCGCTGCATACCAAGAACCCGCATTCGGAGGGGATGCTGACGCTGAAGCTGCTGATGCGCGACCCGCAATCCTCGCCCTATGACGCGCAGGTGCTGGTGGGGAGCCTGGCGCAGGCCCAGGCGCTGGCGGCGCGGCTGTCGCGGCTGCCTCTGGTGGACGACGCGATGTGGCTGGGGTCCCTGGTGCCGGAGGACCAGACGGCCAAGCTGGCGATGATCCAGGATGCGGCGTCGATCCTGCTGCCGACGCTGGTGGTGCCGAACCCCGCCCCGGCGCCGGATGCCGCAGCACTGCGCCGGTCGGCGGCCAAGGCGGCGCACGCCCTGGGCGGGGTGCTGGACAAGCTGCCGGCGGACGATCCGCTGCGGCGGATCCAGGCGGCGCTGGCGCGGCTGGCGCAGGCGCCGGACGGGCAGATCATGGCCGCCGACCGCGCGCTGGTGCGGTTTCTGCCCGGGCAGTTGGACCTGCTGCGCCGGATGCTGTTGGCGCAGAAGGTGGGGATCGGCGATATTCCGCCGTCGATCCGGCAGGATTACCTGCTGCCGGACGGGCGGGCGCTGGTGTCGGTCCATCCGCGCGCGGGGATGGACAGCGACGCGGCGCTGCGCCGCTATGTCGCGCAGATCCGCAGCGTGGCGCCGGATGCGGGCGGCAATGCCATCGACATCGTCGAGAGTGCGACGACCATGGTCCATGCCTTCGTGTTCGCCGCCCTGTCGGCGATCGTGATGATCGCGGCGATCCTGCTGGTGGCGTTGCGCCGGCTGCTGGACATGGCGCTGGTGCTGGCGCCGCTGCTGCTGTCGGCGCTGATGACGGTCGTGGTGGTCGTGCTGCTGCCGGAGCAGTTGAATTTCGCGAACATCATCGCGCTGCCGCTGCTGTTGGGGGTGGGGGTGTCGTTCAACATCTATTTCGTGATGAACTGGCGCGCGGGGGTGCGGTCGCCGCTGTCGAGCCCCACGGCGCGGGCGGTGCTGTTCTCGGCGCTGACCACCGGGACGGCGTTCGGGTCGCTGGCGGCATCGCACCATCCGGGGACGGCGAGCATGGGGCGGCTGCTGCTGCTGTCGCTGGCCTGCACGCTGCTGGCGACGCTGGTGTTCGTGCCGGCGCTGCTGCCGAAGCGGGTGATCGACGAGAGGTAGGGGGAGAGTGTGAAGAAGCCGCGTGCGGCCTGCGTTGTGATTCTTCCTTATTCCCGCTTCGGCATCGTTGTCATGGATGGCCGGACAGTTCATGCGGCATGTTCACTTCACCCACGGGGCCGCCTGGTGGCGCGTCACGCGGCTTGAACCCGACGGTCAAATTCGCCGGATCATAGAGGATGGAGAAGGCGAAATAGGGACATAGTCCGGCGAATACACGATTGATCGGCAAATCCCATCGGACGAATTTCAGTGCCGAAGCATGGGCGCGCCGGCCGATCGTCAGGGTCTCGCGCGCCTGGACGGTATGATCGGCCTGGCCAAAGGTCAGGGCCGCGCGCGTGCCGGCCGGCCATATTTCTTCGTCGCGGCCGGAAAAGACCGCCGTCACGCCCGGCGCGCCGGTACCAGCCAACACACCGCCGCAAATCGAGCTGTGCGTATCGAGATTTTCGAGACATCCCGGCACGATGTCGGAGGCCGGCCTCCGCACGTTGCCAAACTGTGGAAGCATCGGGATTTTCACAAATCCCGCTATTTCGTCATCAGTCGGATTCAGGATCAGCCACCCCGTCCTGGGGATGCCATCAAGGGGCAGGTCGATGATCCAGCGCCTGACCCCTATCGCCAGAAGCGGGTTGGGAACGGTGCCCTGCGATGTGCGAAGTCCGAGGATCGCCCTGAAGCCTTCGTGGGGCAGGCCGTCTCCTTCAATCTCATAGTCATCCGCATCAACGCGTGACGCAGGACATTTGGGATTGTCCTTGTCGCATCTGACATGCGTAATCATCTGAACCGGGATGGCACCGGCTATCGCGTTCCCGGCGTCGCCGAAACCGACACGTCCGTGGCCAATGACACCGTCGAACACGGTTCCCGAACCGAAACCATAGGTTTCCGTCTTTTCGGACATAAGCACACCTTGCGGATCGACGGTGCGCGGTAAAATTCTCAGGCCGGTCGAACCTGTGTCGAGCGCAGCATCGAACCTGGCGCCACCGAAGGAGAGCGTGATGCTATATCGGCGCGCGCCATCGCTCAGGACCGTTTCTTGGATCGGCACGACGATGCGGGGCGATTCAGCCGCATGCGATGGTTCCGGCGCCGCCATTCGAAGCAGGAACAGGCCCACAAATATCGACGTTCTGCGCATCGCTTAGTTTCAAACCAATGTCTTAAAAACCAGAGCCGGCACAACGGCTTCACAGCCACAGCAGCATGGCCGATCAGCTAAAAACCAGGCCAGGAAAATTGAAACCATGTCGTCGAACTTCACAGGTTTGTGTTCAAAATCGAGATCGTTGTAATGACCCAGCCGGACAGAGAACTTTGCCTGACGAGCGCAGCAGGGTTTCGAAGGAATCACGGACATCGGCGTCGTCATCGACCACGCGGATCAGGAGCGAAGGATCAAAATCATTCATAAAATCGTCCCTCGTCTTCGCCATGCCTCTCGTTGCTGCGCCGGGCGCGCAGCAACGCCTTCACCTTGTCGAGCAATTGTCGAGGATCGACTGGTTCTATTTTAACGGCCTGCTGATTCCCGCACAGATCGTTGTCGGGTTGATCCCGGTATCCGATGCTAAGGACGATCGCGGCCGGGCGCGATTGGTATTTCCACCGCCTTTGGGCGGAACATATGAGCGTGTCTCTGACCGCGCCTCGGAGTAAAGGAATAGCCTGGGGGGCACCCCGACTGCTCACGAGACTTCACCCATTTCTTCGGAATCGGTGGAGTAAGTTCATGGCTGAAAGCGATTATCCGCGGTCGATGTCCGTCGCCGGCAAGAGCAGGCGACGGGAGAGCGTACCGTCCTTCGCTGGTTCAAGCGCAATAAGGACGCCCTCGACACAGCAAGTGCCCGATGCCGGGTTGTCTTGTCCACAAAATTCCTCTAAATGTGGACAGACGCAGGAGGCAGCAGATGAGCAAATCTATGACCCTGAACGTGCGTGTCAGCGGAACTCTCGGCGATTTCGTCGCGGCGAATATTGGTAACGACGGTGCATACGAGAACGTCAGCGAGTATGTCCGGGACTTGATCCGCCGTGACATGGAGCGTGCCGACCGCGAGGCGTTCGACCGGCTCAAGGCAGAGCTGACACAAGCCTTTGCCGCTCCGGAGAGCAGCTACCGGTCACTTGATGCCGACACCGTGATCCGACGGAATGCCCGGCGCGGGGAATGACCGATTTCCGAGTCCAGGACCAGGCCGGGCATCGACTTGATGAGATTTACGCCTACACGCGCGAGCGCTGGGGGGATGCGCAGGCTGAGGCCTATATTCGCGGTCTGTTCGATCGCTTCAGAGCGATAGCTGGCCGCCAATTCCCGTGGCGGCCCATTCCGGCGGCGTTTGGCGTGCATGGTTACGTGTGCCGCCATGAGCATCACTTCATCTATTGGCGGGAATTGAGTGATGGCGCGGTTGGTATTGTTACCGTCTTGCACGAGCGTATGCACCAGATGAATCGATTCCGCGAGGATTTCTCGGGTTGACCAAGCGTGGCGCCGGATGCATTGCCCTATCAATGCTTCGGCGCGCCGTGGAGCCAATAGAGCAACAGCAGCATCAAGATCCCTGCGACGATGAACAGGGCGGTGCTGTGCCGATACCAGAGCGTGGTGAGCGTGAATGCAACGGGATGGTCAATCGCGCGGCTGAGTTCGTCGCGACATGATGCATGCCGCCGTCGTAGGGTGAGATTGGCGAGGAGCAGCTCATCCACGCGAGCCTGCTGTTCGTCCATGAATGCATCGATCGCGAGAACGGTGAGATTCGCCGGCATAGCGCGCCACGGCGTCAACTGGCGCGCGCGCATAGGGCGCGCCACACCGGCCGCGAAGTCGCTGTCAGCGAAGTCGAATACGATGCCGAACTGCTGATAGAGCCGGTTGCGGCGGATTTTGTTGTCCCCATTCGCTTGATGCGCGAACAGGGTGATCGGGTTGACGTCGGCATCAGGCCATTGACACGCCCAGGACACGATCTGATTCATCAGAAACGAGCCGATGCGGTTGCCTCTGAGGTCATCCAGTTCGAGGTTGACCGCGCCGCGGAGCGCATTGTGGGAAGGCGGCCGTGATCGCCAGGTCGGGCGACAAAGCAGGCTCGGAACTCATGGGTGCGGTGTGGCCGCCCACGAGCGGCGTTGCGGATGGGCCGATATGAAACGGTCAGCTCGACCTTCAAGATGGTGTTGTCGGATCCACGGGTCACCGCGTCCGCGTGTCGAATCAGGAGATGCGCAATCGGCGGAGCTTCTGGTGTGAGCCGGGGCCGGACCGCCAGCACATAGGCATGCGATTGGCCGCCCGTCGCCGTGGTGTCCGGCACCAGTGAACGCTCCGGCGCGCGCATTCCTCAGATGGCCCGCGCCACGAGCCGGCCGGTCGTCTGCTTGTCAGTCATGGTTCGCACGGCGTTAGCCCACCTGTTTGTCGGTCGTATCGTTGCCTCGGGTGATCGCGCCATCCCGTCATAACCAACATGCCATTCTGACGCCTTTTCACGATATCGCGGGTCGTCTTTCGGCACCCCCGTCTTGTGGTCGAATTCCGCCTGTTGTTTACCTCTAGTGTCCTGCCCGAGAAATTCTTATGAGAATTTCTCGGACCAGCAGGCCACTAAAATATTGATTCTAGTGTCCTTTCGATTCTGAAATTCGCTTGCGAATTTCGGAATCAGGACACTAGAGTCGTATCCGTTCACACTGGTTCACGGATACGGCTCTAGATCATTGTTTTGGCGAGCATCTTTATCCGATCAGATGATTCCATCTGATCGGATGATGCTCTAGCTCGAAGCCAAGCGGCATATGCCGCTGCGTCTTCAACCGGCGCCGGGCCGGTCGTTTGGATCCCAGCCATGTCCAGCTCCCTCTTTGGACCGTCTATGCAGGAACGAGCCAATTCTCGACCTGCAGGCCGCAAACACGTTCGAATTCACCGGTGTTGGCGGTTACGAGCACCGCGCCGATAGCACGAGCATGAGCGGCGATTAGGAGATCGTTTGGGCCGATCGGCTTTCCGGTCGCCTCGAGATCCGCCCGAATGGCGGCGTATTCGGCATCGGTAGGGAGATCAAGGGCGAGCACGTTGGTGCTTGCCAGGATCGCCTCGATCTGCGCCGTCAGTTTTGGCGAGCCCTTCTTCGCGCAGCCATAGCGGAGTTCGGCCGCGGTGATGATGCTGACGCAAATCGCGTCGTCGCCAACAGAGACGATATGGTGAGCTGCCCTGCCTTGGGGATTGCGCGCCAGATCAGAGACGATATTGGTGTCCAGCATGAAGAGCGCCGTCACAGGTCAATTTCCCGCGCCGGAAGCAGTGTGCTGTCGATATCGGGAAAAGCGTCTTCGGCTGATAGCGGCTCCAGCTCGGCGAGGACGGCCGACAAGCGCTTTCCAGGTACCGGTTCGATGATCAGCCGTGAACCCTCCCGGTGAATCAGGACCCGCTCACCGGGAAACTCGAAGTCGGCCGGAATGCGAACCGCCTGGCTCTTGTTGTTCCGAAAGAGTTTGGCCTCACGTGGGGGAGAGGCATCGATCTGGCGACGGTAAGGCATGTGATGCTCCATGTATATCCATTGCATATACATAGAGCAACGGCGGCTTTCAAGCGGCGTCTTCACGGCTGCTTTGCGGGGTAAACGGAAAGTTCGGTTTCAGGTAGATTGGCCGCAAAACCAGACACCGACCGCAGGGCCTACAGAATAGTTTCTTCGAAAAACAATTTCGAATCGCTTATCCGGCGGAGGCTATTTCTTGTTTTAAAGTCTCCCATTCACGTTTCAGAATCTTTTGGCAGATATCAAGAAAATGTGGATTTACACTGTATTTTTCAGAGGCACCCTCAGCACAAAAAAAGGTACATGCAATCATTCAGTTTAGCATAGTCTGGGTCTTTTGGATTCATAAGAAGTTCAATTCGAGTTCCGAGTTCGTAAAACTTTCGTTCAGTATTTTGATAAATTCCTGGAGTTACACCGCAAGACTGAAATTCTCTCATCGCATCTCGAAGTGAATTAATCCACGATTGGCGCATCTCCGCAATTTTTAGCGTATGAGCGGATCTAAGAACTGCCGAAGATCGGGGCCAACATATGTTGCCATATGCGGCGCCCCCACGATAAGGGGGACGCTCGCCGCCACAGGTGCAACAAGGAAAACGATCACCGAACGGATCATGGCCTTCCTGCGTGTCGTCTGATTCTCAGTCATTGTTGTTGCTGCTGCGCTCTTACAGTTTCATCCTTCGCAGGCGCAGCGCGTTGCCGATCACCGACACCGAACTGAGGCTCATCGCGGCCGCCGCGACGACCGGGCTTAGCAGCAACCCGAACGCCGGATAGAGAACCCCCGCAGCCAGCGGTATGCCCAGCACGTTATAGACGAAGGCCAGAATCAGGTTTTGGCGAATGTTGCGCATCGTCGCCCGGCTGAGGGCGCGCGCACGCGCAATGCCTGCCAGGTCACCCTTGACCAAGGTGATACCCGCACTCTGCATGGCGACATCCGTGCCTGTACCCATGGCCACACCGATATCGGCCTCGGCAAGCGCCGGGGCGTCATTGACGCCGTCGCCGGCCATGGCGACAGCATGTCCTTCGCTTCGCAGGCGCCGGACGATCGCATGCTTCTGCTGGGGCAATATCTCGGCCTCAATGTCGGTGATGCCCAGCTTCGCCGCGACCGCGCATGCGGTCGTACGGTTGTCGCCGGTCAGCATGACGATGCGGATACCGTCCGCACGCAGGCTGGCGAGTGCCGCGGGCGTTGTCGCCTTGATGGGATCGGCAACGGCGATAAGGCCCGCCGCTTGACCTTCCACCGCGACGAACATCGTTGTCGCGCCATCCCGCCGCAGGCTGTCGGCGTGTGCGTCCAGGGGCGCGCTGGTGATGCCAAGTTCCCGCAGGAGCGCCGCATTGCCGACAGCCACCTGATGCGCGCCAATCCGTCCGGTCACGCCCTTTCCGGTCAAGGCGGCGAACGCGGCGACCTCGGTCATGGGGATACCCCGTTCCCTGGCCGAAGCAACGATCGCGCCCGCCAGCGGATGTTCGCTGGAGCGTTCCAGGCTGGCGCACAGGGAAAGTATCGTGGCTTCATCAAAATTCGGCAACGGATTTACCGCGACGATCCGCGGCTTGCCCTCGGTCAGCGTGCCGGTCTTGTCGACGACCAGGGTATCGATCTTCTCGAAACGTTCCAGGGCTTCGGCGTTCTTGATCAGGACGCCCGCCGTGGCCCCCTTGCCCACGCCCACCATGATCGACATCGGTGTCGCAAGACCCAGCGCACAGGGACAGGCAATGATGAGGACGGACACGGATGCAACCAACGCATAGGCAAATGCCGGTTTCGGCCCCAGGATCATCCAGGCGGCGAAGGCCACGGCCGCGATCAGGATCACGGCGGGAACGAACCAGGACGAGACACTATCGGCAAGACGCTGGATCGGCGCCCGGCTGCGCTGGGCTTCCGACACCATGTGGACGATTCGTGCCAGCATCGTGTCAGCACCGACCTTTTCCGCCCACATCACCAGGGTGCCGGAGCCGTTGATCGTCCCGCCGATCAGCCGGGCGTCCTTTTCCTTGCCGACCGGCAGCGATTCACCTGTCACCATCGACTCGTCAACGGCGCTGCGGCCCTCCAGAACCACGCCGTCCACCGGCAGACTTTCGCCCGGCCTGACGCGGAGCCGGTCACCGATCTGCACGGCATCCAGGGCAATTTCCTCATCTGTGCCATCCTGGCGGATGCGCCGCGCCATCTTCGGCGCGAGGTTCAGAAGCGCACGAATGGCGCCGCCAGTCTGCTCACGCGCCCGCAATTCCAGAATCTGTCCCAGCAGGACAAGAACAACGATGACCGCGGCGGCCTCGTAATAGACCGGGATGACGCCATCCTGCCGCAGGTCCTTCGGAAACAGGCGTGGCATAAAGGTGGCAGCAAGGCTGTAAAGATAAGCCGAACCAACCCCGAGCGCGATCAGACTGAACATGTTGAGCGACCGATTGCGGACCGACGCCCAGCCGCGTACGAAGAACGGCCAGCCGGCCCATAGCACGACGGGCGAACTGATGGCGAACTGCAGCCATACCGAAGCCCGGGGCGACAAGACGGAATGCAGGTGCAGCCACGGAACATGCCCCGCCATCTCGAGGATCATGGTCGGTACGGTCAGTGCCGTGCCGATCCAGAAGCGGCGGGTCATGTCGCGCAGTTCGGCGCCGGGTCCCACCTCTTTGCCGACATCGGCCGGTTCCAGCGTCATGCCGCAGATGGGGCAGTTGCCCGGTGCCGTCCGCCTGATCTGGGGATGCATGGGGCACGTGTAGACGATTTCGCCCGGCATGGGCGGCTCGCCAGCGTGTAAATATCGGGCCGGCGCCATTATCGGACTTGCGGCCGCAACGCCGCCATGGGCGCGTTGAGGGTCATGCCGGCAATTTTCCGGCATGCTCAGGATTGAACTCCGGCGGAGCGGTTATGACCGAAACGCGGGATCCATCGCGGGGTCGTCGCGGCATCCCGACATTGTCTGCCGCGTATCGTGAGCCCGGCCTGCTCGGGAGCATTACCGCCGGACAGTGCGGCCGCCCGTGTCCTGCGCGCCCCGAGTTGCACGGATGAGCATGGTTCGGGTGGCGCGGATGCGCGGAGCACCGGGCCGCGACGTGGCAGGACGCGCGGAAACGGCGAACGGAGCGTCACACGACATGGCGGCCTCCCCGTGGAATCGATTTATAACTATAATAGCATATTTCGGTTTCTGACGCAGCTATGCACGCATGTGTGTACGATGCCACGCTTCCGCATTGCCTCGCCGAAAATGTTTCCGATAAGCGATCGGGGCGCAGGCGCGAGCGGGTCCTGACGTTGTTCAAGGCCATGTCGCGAAACCCCGCGCGAGCCTGCACGTTGGCCCGACGCAGGCCGTGAGGAGAGTGTGCCATCGCTCCGCAGCGCGTTGCCGTCTGGCCGACGCCGCCGGCAGGTCCCCACGCCCTGCCCGCGCATGAGTTGCTTGCGGGGCTTGGCGTATCCGCAGACGAGGGGCTGGATGAAGACGATGCGCGCGGGCGGCGCGCGGTCTTCGGCCCGAACAGGATCGCCGCGCGTCGCGCCGTCAGCGCGCCGCGCCTGCTGCTGCATCAGTTCGGCGGTCCGGTCGCCTGTCTTCTGGGCGCGGCGGCGGCGCTGGCGTTCTATTTCGGTGATCGGGAGGCGGGCGGCGCCGTCGTCGCGGTGCTGGCGATCAATGCGCTGATCGGTTTCGTGACGGAACTGAAGGCCGTGCGCTCGATCGAGGCACTGCGGGCGCTTGGCGGGCGCACCGCGCATGTGCGCCGCGCGGGGCGCGTGCGCGCCGTTCCCGCCGAGGATCTGGTGCCGGGCGACATCGTGCTGCTGGATGCGGGCGACGCGGTATCGGCCGACCTGCGGCTGATCGAGGCGTCGGGACTGGCGGCGGATGAGTCGGCCCTGACCGGCGAGTCCGTCGCGACGGATAAAAACACGCAGCCGGTCGGACCCGACGCACGCCTGGGCGAACGGGTCTCGATGCTGTTCAAGGGCAGTTCCGTGACGCGCGGCAGCGGTGTCGGCGTCGTGGTGGGCACGGGGCTTGCGACCGAACTGGGTCGGATGACGCAGCTCGTGCTCGAAGCCGATGCGGGCCGTTCGCCGCTGGAGCGCGAGCTTGCCCGGCTGTCGGTGCAACTGATCTGGGCGACGCTGGCCGTGGCGGCGGCGATCGCCGCCGTCGGCCTGATCGGCGGCCGGGATCCGATTCTGATGCTGCAATCCGCGATCGCGCTGGCCGTGGCGGCAATTCCCGAGGGGTTGCCCATCGTGGTGACATTGGCGCTGGCGCGGGGCATGTGGCGCATGGCGCGGCAGAACGCATTGATCGAACGCCTTTCAGCGGTCGAGACGCTGGGGGCCACGACCGTGATCCTGACCGACAAGACCGGCACCCTGACCGAGAACCGGATGACGGTACGACGCCTGTGCATGCCGTCGGGCCAGATTGAAATGGCCGCGGATGCGGACCCCGCGCCGTTTCGGCCCGCCCGCGACGGGCAGGCGGAATCGTTGCTGCGCATCGCCGTGCTCTGTAACGACGCGCAGCTCGACCGGGCCGGGGACGGCGGCAGCGGCGACCCGATGGAAGTCGCGCTGCTGCGCGCCGGTTTGCGCGCGGGCATCGGGCGGGCGTCGGTGCTGGCCGGACATCGGCTGGTGCGCAAGCATGCCTTCGACACCATGGCCAGGATGATGGCGACGGTGCATGAGGGGCGCGAGGGCTTTCTGGT
Organism: Nguyenibacter sp. L1; assembly: GCF_035199985.1. Lineage (GTDB taxonomy): Bacteria > Pseudomonadota > Alphaproteobacteria > Acetobacterales > Acetobacteraceae > Gluconacetobacter > Gluconacetobacter vanlangensis. The sequence goes on along the minus strand of NZ_CP127015.1, from coordinate 2,720,608 downwards.
CGCCGTGAAGGGCGCGCCCGAAACGGTGCTTGGGGCCTGCGCGCGCGTGATCGCCGGCCAAGGGGATGTCGCGCTTGATGAAACCGCGCGTGCCGAATGGCGCGACCGTGCCGGTCATCTGGGCGAGCAGGGCCTGCGCGTGATCGCCTGTGCGATGAAGACCGTGCCGCGGGCCGATGCCGCGCCTTATGACGGGCTCGTTCTCGTCGGCCTGATCGGCCTGGAAGACCCGGTGCGTGCCGACGTGCCGGACGCGATCGGGGATTGCCGCCGTGCCGGCATCCGCGTCGTCATGGTGACGGGCGACCACGCCGTGACGGCGCGCAGCATCGGCCGTGCCGCCGGGCTGAGCGATGATGCCGGCGAAGCGGTCGATGGCGGGGGGATCGCCGGGCTGGCCCTGGCGGATCCGGCGCGGTTGCGCGCGGCCCGCATCTTCGCCCGGGTCAGCCCGAGCGAGAAGCTGGCGCTTGTCAGGGCCTACCAGGCGGCCGGCGACGTCGTCGCCATGACCGGTGACGGCGTCAACGACGCGCCGGCGCTGCGGCAGGCGGATATCGGCGTGGCGATGGGCCGGCGCGGCACCGACGTCGCGCGCGAGGCGGCCGCCATGATCCTGCTTGACGACGCCTTTCCGACCATCGTCAAGGCGATCCGTCAGGGCCGCATCATCTTCGGCAACATCCGCCGCTTCGTCGCCTATCTTCTATCGTGCAATCTGAGCGAGGTGATCGTGGTGGGAATCGCGGTGGCCTCGGCGTTGCCGCTGCCCGTGCTGCCCTTGCAGCTCCTGTATCTGAACCTTGTCACCGACGTATTTCCCGCCTTCGCGCTGGCGATGGGCGAGGGCGAGGCCGGTATCCTCACGCGGGCACCCCGCGATCCGAAGGAGCCGATCCTGGGGCCGGCGCAATGGGTCGCGATCACGCTGCAGGGTGGGGTGCTCGCCGCCGGAACCTTCGCGGCGCTTGCATCGGCGCGCTGGTTTGCATTCGACGCGCGGCAGTCGGTGACGGTCACCTTCCTTACCCTTGCCTTCGGCCAGCTTTGGCACGGCTTCAACATGCGTGATCCGCGCGCCGGCGTCCTGGTCAATGACGTGACGCGGAACGGGTGGCTATGGGGCGCGCTGGTGCTGTGCGGCGTGCTTCTCGCGCTGCCGCCCTATCTGGGGCCGATCTCGCATCCGCTGCATCTGGTGCCGCCGACCGCGACGATGTGGGCCGTCGTTCTGGGGTGCAGCGCGGCGCCGCTGGCCGTGATACAGGCGATCATGACCGTCGGCCGTTTGCGAGGCGCGGCAGGGGCGCTGTGCCGGACCCGCAAGGGGCGGCGGAGGATGGGATGACGCCCATTCGCCCGCCGATTCCACCCGGCGCGTAGCCCAGTTCGCGCAGCGAACGCGCCCTGAAGGCCGGGCTTTCGATATAACGCTTCTGGCCATCGTCGGTCATGATCAACACGGGCTTACCGGCGGGGGAGCGCAATATATCGAAGGCGCGCGCGGCGCACGGCCCCGCCATTTTCCGTTTTTCATAGCGGGGCGAAGCGCAGAGTGTCGAGACGGTCCCCCCGCGCAACTATTTTATCCGCTTGCTGATGAAGTTCGACATAGGCGAACTTGCTTCCTTCCATGCTCGCGAAAAGATTGCACCATCAAATCCCGGCACTGAATGCTTAGATAGCAATATAGGCGCGCACGTCCTCCGCGGCCAGGGTTTCCGCACGACCGGAAAGGGCAACCTGGCCGCGATCCAGGACGGATACGGTATCCGCCAGGTCGAACGCGAAATCGAAATATTGCTCCACCAGCAGGATCGCCATGTCGCCGCGCGCGCGCAATCTGGCGATGATTTTTCCGATTTCCTTGATGATGCTTGGCTGGATGCCCTCGGTCGGTTCGTCCAGAACCAGCACGCGCGGATTGATCACCAGCGCGCGCGCGATGGCAAGCTGCTGCTGCTGGCCGCCCGACAGATCCCCCCCGCGGCGAGCGAGCATTTCGCCCAGGACCGGAAAGAAATCGAAGATCTCGTCGGATATTTTCCTCTGTCCCCGCTTCAGCAGCCCCAGCCCCGTTTCCAGATTTTCGCGCACCGTCAGCAACGGAAAAATATCCCGCCCCTGCGGCACCGTGGCGATCCCCCGCCGGGCCCGTTCGTAGGCCGGCAGGAGGGTAATGTCCTCGCCTTCCCATTCGATACGTCCCGCACTGACCGCATGCATGCCGGTCACGGCGCGCAGCAGGCTGGTCTTGCCTACTCCGTTGCGGCCCAGAACGCATGCTACCTCACCTGCCTTCGCCGTCAGCGACACGCCGCGCAGGGCGATGGCCGCCCCGTAATGCAGATGCACGTCTTCAACCCTGAGCATGATCCGCCCCCCCTGCTAGAGCATTTCCACTGAACACCGGTTCAGCGGAAATGCTCTATGTCGTTATTTTATCGAGCATCTTCACCCATTCAAACGATTCCGTTTGAATGGGATCTGCTCTAGCGGCCAAGATAGACCTCGATCACGCGCGGGTCGGCGCTGACCGCGTCCAGCGTTCCTTCTGACAGGACGCGGCCCTCGTGCAGCACGGTGACCGTCACGTCCAGTGCGCGGACAAAAGCCATGTCATGTTCGACCACCACCACGCTGCGCGTCCGGTTGATCTCGCGCAGCAGTTCGGCCGTCGCCATCGTTTCCGCGTCCGTCATGCCGGCCACCGGTTCGTCCACCAGCAGAAGATCCGGCTCCTGACCCAGCAGCATGCCGATTTCCAGCCATTGTTTCTGGCCGTGGCTCATATCCCCGGCCCGGCGATCGGCGTGATCCGCCAGCCGAACGGCATGCAGCAGGTGATCGACCTTATCCCGCTCCGCGCCGGACGGGCGGGCCAGGAGCACGGCGAACGGGGCGCGCACGCCGCGCAGGGACAGGACGAGATTGTCCCTGACCGTCAGGGCCTCGAAGACCGTCGGCTTCTGGAATTTTCGGCCGATCCCCAGCCGCGCGATCGACGGTTCGTCCATCCGCGCCAGGTCGCGGCCGCGAAAGCGCACGACGCCTGTATCGGGACGCGTCTTGCCGGTGATGATATCCATCATCGTCGTCTTGCCCGCCCCGTTGGGGCCGACGATCGCCCGCAATTCACCCAGCGCAAGCGACAGATTCAACCCGTCGATGGCACAAAAACCGTCAAAGGCGACGCTGACGTCGCGCAGTTCGAGCAAGGGGATGTCGCTCATGCCGCGCCGCCTTCAATCCGCGATATTTCGGGCGTCACCTCGTCCGCCGGCCGCCTGGGCGCAGGCCGGCGCAGGCCCATCAGCCCCTGGGGCAGGAACAGCGTGGTCACCAGGAACAGCAGGCCAAGCCCATAAAGCCAGAATTCCGGCAGCCACGCGGTGAACAGCGTCTTGCCGACATTGACGATGATCGCGCCCAGCACCGCGCCCGACAACGTGCCGCGTCCGCCCACCGCGACCCAGATCACGGATTCGATCGAATTGGCCGGCGCGAATTCGCCCGGATTGATGATGCCCACCTGCGCCACGTACAGCGCCCCGCCCAGCCCGGCGATCATGGCCGAGAAGACCCACACCAGCAGTTTCACCTGCTCTGGACGGTAGCCGAGGAAACGGGTCCGGCTTTCGGCATCCCGCACCGCGACCAGCAGGTGCCCGAACCGTCCCCCGACCACGAACCGGGCCGCCAGCAGCGACGCCGCGAGCGCGCCCGCCGTCCCCAGAAGCAGCACCGCCCGGGTGACGGGACTGTGCAGGTCACACCCCAGGATATCCTTGAAATCGGTCAGGCCGTTGTTGCCGCCGAACCCAAGGCCGTTCTGGAAGAACGCCAGCATCAGCGCATAGGTCAGCGCCTGGGTGATGATCGACAGATAGACCCCCGATACGCGCGACCGAAAGGCAAGCCAGCCGAACAGGCCCGCCAGCAGGCCCGCCACGGCGAAGACCAGCAGCAGCGCCCATGCGAAATGTCCGCTGCCCCACCAGTACCAGGGCAGGCGGTGCCATGACAGGAAGATCATGAAATCCGGCAGGTTCGCATTGCCATAGACACCGCGCGCGCCGATCTGGCGCATCAGGTACATGCCCATGGCATATCCCCCCAGCGCGAAGAAGGCGGCGTGCCCCAGCGTCAGGATGCCCGCGAAGCCCCATACGAGGTCCACCGCCAGCGCCAGCATCGCATAGGCCAGATACTTGCCGGCCAGGCCTACGACGAAGGCCGAGACATGCAGCGCATTATCCTGCGGCAGCAGGCTGGCCCCCGCCAGAACGGCCGCCCCCGTGACGATGGCAGCCGCCGTCCTGACGGCCCCCGGGAAAGGCCGGGCCGGCGTTGCAGAAGACGCGCTCATGATTCGATTCCCCGGCCGCGCACCGGGAACATGCCGCGTGGATGCCGCTGGATATACAGGATCACCAGCACCAGGATCGCGATCTTGGCGGATACCGCGCCGATTATCGGTTCCAGCACCTTGCCGCCTATGCCCAGCGTCGCCGCCGCCGCCAGCGTGCCCCACAGATTGCCGACGCCGCCGAACACCACGACCATGAAACTGTCGATGATATAGGATTGTCCCAGATTGGGACTGACATTGTCGATCTGGCTGACGGCAACTCCGGCCAGGCCGGCCAGGCCCCCGCCCAGACCGAAGGCCAGCGCGTCGGCGCGCGGCGTGCGGATGCCCATCAGCGCCGCCATGCGACGATTCTGCGTGACCGCCCGCATTTCGAGCCCGAGAGATGTGCGACGCAACACCAGCATCAGTCCCGCCAGCACAAGGGCGGCAAAAACCAGGATCCCCAGCCGGTCGAGCGTGATGTCCATGCCGCCCAGCGCAAACGATCCCGAAAGCCAGGACGGCGTTTCCACGGCGATATTGGTCGGGCCGAAAAGCGATCGCACCGCCTGCTGCAGGATGAGCGACAGGCCCCAGGTCGCCAGCAGGGTTTCCAGCGGCCGGCCATAGAGAAAACGGATCAGCCCGCGCTCGATCAACACCCCCAGCGCGGCGCAGACGACGAAGGCCGCGGGAACGGCGACCGGCAGAGCCAGCGGCTCCAGCCCCGGCATCGTCATGCGGATGCCCTGCTGAACCGCCCACGTCACATAGGCGCCGATCATCATCATCTCGCCATGCGCCATGTTGATCACGCCCATCACGCCGAAGGTGATGGCCAATCCCGTGGCGGCCAGCAGCAGGACCGAACCGTAGCTGAGGCCGTAGAATGCGTTCTGCAGCACGGTCCAGAGGCGCAGCCGCCAGTCGATGCCGGCCACCGCCGCCCGCGCCGCGCCGCGCACGGCGGGCGTTTCCGCCGTGGACGCGGCCACGGACGCCAGGACGCCGCGCGCCTCAAGCCCGCCGGCCGCGCGCAGGGACGCGACGGCATCCAGCCGCTGCGCCGTCCGGCCGGGCGCGGGCGCCTGCCCCAGGATCGTCGCGGCACGGGCCTGTTCGAGTTCGGACCGCACGGCGCGATCCTTCTCCCTGTCCAGGGCCCGGCCGATCACCGGCAGCATCGCCGGGTCATGCCGGTGATACAGCGCCGTCGCCGCCTGCCGCCGGATCCCGACATCGGGCGAGGACACATCCAGTTCCGCCCATGCCTCGACCAGGGCCTTGCGGACATGATTGTTCAGCCGCACGCCATCCAGCGTATCCGGCGCGGGCGTGGCCGCCAGCCCGGTCCGCGCGTCGCGATACGTATCGCCGTCCCGGATGAACAGGCCGCCCGCGCCGTCCGAGAACAGCCTGCGCTGCTCCAGCGCCCGCAGGGTGTCCGCGGCCCGCGGATTGCCCGATGCCGCCAGCGCCGAGACGCCGCCGGCGACGGATTCGAAGCGTCCGCTCGCCAGACCCGCGAAATCGTCGGCATGCGCCCCCCCGGTATGCGCCCCGGCGTGCGCCCCCGGGGCGATCACCCCCAGCCAGAAGGCGAGGACAAGGCAGAGCCGTATGACATTACGCACCTTTTTTTCCGAGGCAGGTCTTGGCGACCGTATCGTAATTTCCGCAGCGGATCGGCGCCGTCCAGTCGCCGATCAGGTTCCTGGTCTCGGGCACCCACGGCGACCATGCCTGGCCGGGCACCAGGTCCGGGGTCTTCCACACCACACTGAACTGGCCGTCATCCTGGATTTCGCCGATATAGACCGGCTTGGCCAGGTGATGGTCCGGCAGCATCCGCGCGATCCCGCCCGTCAGGTTGGGCTGGCGGATGCCGACCATGGCATCGATCACCTTGTCATGGTCCGTGGTCCCGGCCCTGGTCACCGCCTGCACCCACATGTTGAAACCGATATAATGGGCCTCCATCGGATCGTTGGTGGTGCGCTTCGGGTTCTTCGTGAAGGCATGCCACTGCTTGATGAAGGCCGCGTTGGCCGGCGTCTCGATGCTTTCGAAATAATTCCACGCGGCCAGTTGGCCGACCAGCGGCCTGGTGTCCATGCCGGCCAGTTCCTCTTCGCCGACGCTGAAGGCCATGACGGGGATGTCCGTCGCGGAAATGCCCTGGTTTCCCAGTTCCTTGTAGAAGGGAACGTTCGCATCGCCGTTGATGGTGGATACCACCGCCGTCTTCCTGCCGGCCGAGCCGAACGCCTTGATCTGCGACACGATGGTCTGCCAGTCCGACTGGCCGAACGGCGTGTAGTCGACCATCAGGTCGTCGCCGGCGATGCCTTTGGATTTCAGGTAGTTCGCCAGGATCTGGTTGGTGGTGCGCGGATAGACGTAATCGGTGCCGATCAGCGCGAAACGCCGGGCGCCGCCGCCATCCTCGCTCAGCAGGTAATCGACCGCCGGGATGGCCTGCTGGTTGGGCGCCGCGCCGGTATAGAAGATGTTCCGGCTGCATTCCTGCCCTTCGTACTGCACGGGGTAGAACAGGATGCCGTTCAATTCCTCGAACACCGGCAGCACCGACTTGCGCGACACGCTGGTCCAGCAGCCGAAAACGGCGGATGCCTTGTCCACGGACAGGAGCTGGCGCGCCTTCTCGGCGAAGAGCGGCCAGTTCGACGCCGGATCGACCACGACGGGCTGCAGCGGACGGCCGAGCAGTCCGCCCTTGCGGTTCTGCTCTTCGATCAGCATCAGCATCACATCCTTCAGCGTCGTTTCGCTGATGGCCATCGTGCCGGAGAGCGAATGCAGGATTCCGACCTTGATCGGCTCCCCTTTCGGGGCGGCGGCGCGCGCTTCCATCCCCGGCGCCAGCGCCGCAGCGGATGAGACGAGCGCAAGGCGCCCGAATGCGCGGCGCGAGAGAGGCGGCAGACTGTCGGACATGGATCGGCGCTCCTGTAAGCATGTCGCTTGTGGGCTGGGGAGAGCGGGATTCCCATACGCGATCCTGCGTATGGCTCGTCGCGCCGTTGCGAATAGGATGGTCATTATCCACCTGCTTGCGGGACAGCGTGATCTTGCCCCTTGATGCCAGCCGCCTGCGCATTGCGCGCACACGCCGCGCCTATAGCCGCTGGGCGGCGAACCAGACGTTCGAGGACTATGCGCTGCGCTTTACCGCGCATGCCGCCCGTGCCGCGACGCCCGGCCGCGCGGCGCTGACCGCACTGGGATCGATATCGTTCCTGGCGCTGGAAGCGATTGGCGGCACGCTGACGCTGGCATTCGGCTTTACCAATACCGTCCTGGCCATCGCCCTGGTCACGATCGTCATTTTCTGCGTCACCCTGCCGTTATGCGCCGCCGCGGCCCGGGCCGGGCTGGATGTCGACCTGCTGACGCGCGGCACGGGCTTCGGCTATGTGGGCTCGACCGTCACGTCGCTGATCTATGCCAGCTTCACCTTCATCTTCTTCGGGCTGGAGGCCGCGATCCTGGCCGGCACGCTTCATGCGTTGCTGGGCATGCCGCTCTGGCTGGCCTACCTTGTCTGCTCCGCGATCGTCATTCCCCTGGTGACCTGGGGATTCGCCTTCATCGCACGCTTTCAGATCACGACCCAGCCCGTCTGGCTGGTGCTCAACCTGCTGCCGCTGATCGTTCTGGCGGCGCGACATCCGGACTGGCTGCCGCAATGGACGCATTTCCCGGGCCTGGTATCGGGCGTGCGGCCGATGAGCTGCCTGGCCATCGGCAGCGCCGCGTCGGTCATGATCGTCCTGGTCTGCCAGAGCGCGGAGCAGATCGATTATCTGCGCTTCCTGCCCCCTCCGACCGCCGGCAACCATCGCCGATGGTGGTTCGCGCTGATCCTCGGCGGGCCGGGGTGGGTGATTCTGGACGCATTCAAGTTTCTGGCCGGATCCTTCCTGGCGTGGGTGGCGTTGCGCGCCGGTCTTTCGCCCATGCAGGCCATCCAGCCCGGGATGATGTACCGCCTGGCCTGGGGTACGGTCACCACCCCGTTTTTCGCGACCATGCTGACCGTGGCGCTGGTCGCGCTGTCCCAGGTCAAGATCAACATCACCAACGCCTATGCGGGGTCGCTGGCCTGGTCGAATTTCTTCTCGCGCCTCACTCACACCCATCCGGGCCGCGTGTTCTACGTCATCTTCAACATCGCGATCGCGCTGCTGCTGATGGAGGCCGGTCTTGTCAACACCATCCAGACCGGCATCACCTTCTATGCGGTGCTGGCCTGCGCTTGGATCGGCGCGATCCTCGGCGACGTTGCGATCTGCAAGCCGCTGGGCCTCAGCCCGCGCCGGGTGGAATTCAAACGCGCGCTGCTGCCCGACCTGAATATCGTCGGCCTGGGCGCGTGGGGGCTGGGCGCCGCCACGGGGCTGCTGGCGCTCAGCGACGCCATCGGCCCCTATGCCGCCGCCTTCGCGCCGTTCCTGACCCTGGCCGTTTCCAGCGCGGCGGCTCCGCTGCTGGCCCGCGCCACGGGCGGGCGTACCTATCTGGCCCGCCGGCAGCCCGCCGGATGGGAGCGGGAACCCATCAGGACATGCGTCGTCTGCGAACATCGTTTCGACGCCGAGGACATGGCACCGTGCCCCGCGTACGGCGGCGATATCTGCTCGCTGTGCTGTTCGCTCGATTCACGGTGCCGCGACCGGTGCAAGCCCGTGTCGACGCGTCTGGCCAGCCAGCTTGCGACACCGTTGCACGTCCTGCCGCCGGCGGTCCGCCGGTCCATGACCGCGCCCGGCGGACGCTTCGCCGTCATGCTGGCAGGCATCGTCGCCGCCACCGGCCTGCTGGCGCGGCAGACGGGGCTGTCCCCGTTCGGCATGCCGTTGATCGTCCTCTTCCTTGCCTGCGTGATCGGGGCGTGGTTCCTGATCATGGCGCAGCAAGGCCACCGCACGGCGACACGCGAGACCCTGCACCAGACCCGCCTGCTGCTGAGCGAGATCCGCGCGCGTCGTCGCACCGACCGCGCCCTTCAGGCCGCCCGCGAGAAGGCCGAGGCGGCCAGCCTTGCCAAGACGCGCTATATCAGCGGCATCAGTCATGAAATCCGTTCGCCGCTCAACGCGATCGCGGGCTATATCCAATTGCTGCAGCACGATCCGCGCATGCCCGCCGAACGGCTGGGCGCGCTGCGCATCATGCGCGACAGCAGCGAACATATCACGGCGATCCTGTCCGGGCTTCTCGACATCTCGCGCATCGAGGCCGGTCGGATCGAGCTGCATTCCGATACGATCGCCCTGGCGCCCTTTCTGGAATCGGTGGCCCAGATGATCCGGCCCCAGGCGCAGGAGAAGGGTCTCGCCTTTATCTGGAAACCTGGCCCCCTGCCGGCGGTCGTGACCTGCGACGAACACAGGCTGCGACAGATTCTTCTTAATCTTCTGTCCAATGCGGTGAAGTTTACACGCCGGGGGACGGTTACGTTTTCAGCGCGCTGGCATGCCCAGATCGCCGAACTGGTGGTCGAGGACACGGGCGCGGGCATCGCGCCCGAGGACCGCGACCGGATCTTCGAACCGTTCGCACGCGCGGCGGCGACCGCCGACATCCCCGGCACCGGCCTGGGCCTGACCATCACCAAGCTGCTGACCGAGGTGCTGGGGGGCGAACTGACCTTTACCAGCACGCCGGGACAGGGGTCGCGTTTCCGTGTGCGGCTGATGCTGCCGGACCGGGCGGATCGCGCGGCATCGGCCATGCCGGCCATGCCCGTCGGCCATGAAGGTCCGCCGCGTACGATCCTGGTCGTGGACGATGATCCCCGGCACCGCCAGATCATGCGCGAATTCCTGACACGCTGCGGATTCCGGGTGGAAACGGCCGAGGGCAGCGATGCCGCCCTGCGGATGCTGGGACAGGTTGCCCCCGATCTTCTGCTGCTGGATCTGTCGATGCCCGGCATGGACGGACGGGAACTGGCCCTGCGCATCCGCGCGGGCGCCTGGGCGCATCTGCCGATCCTGTTCCTGACAGGCAATCTGGTCGAAAGCGCCAACCGTCACGTTGCGTCCCTGGAGGATTGCCCGGTCATCGGCAAACCCGTCAATCTGGCCCACCTGATCGCGACCATCGGACGCAGGCTGGACCTGACCTGGATCCTGCCGGACGCCGGCGCGCCGGCGGCGGCGGCACCCGCGGACGCCCCCCGGGAGGGGCCGCCGCGCACGCTGCCCCCCGCCGAACGCGACAGGCTTCTCGCGGCCCTTGAAGGTGGCGAAATCCGGCGCGTCCGCGAACGGCTGTCCGCGCTGCGGACCGAAAGGCCGGATCTGGACGCCGTCATTGCCCCCCTCGCCGCGCTTGCCGAGACCTATCAGCTCGAAGCGCTCCGACGCCATCTGCGGCGGGACCAGTCATGACGAGATCGGCGCCTGCCCGTCGCCATATCCTGGTCGTCGACGACGATCCCGCCGTGCTCGGCCTGATGGACGAAACGCTGACGGATCGCGGCTATGCCGTGTTGCTGGCCCAGTCGGGATCGGCCGCGCTGGAGGTGGCGACGCGTACCGTGCCCGACCTTGTCCTGGTCGACGCGCAGATGCCCGGCATGACCGGCTGGGACGTCTGCGCCCTGCTCCGCCGGGACCCTGGGATGGCGACGACCCCGCTGATCTTCATGACCGGCCTGACCGAGACCGAACATGTCCTGCGCGCGTTCGAGGCCGGAGCCGTCGACTATGTCACCAAGCCGCTGGCGCTGGAGGAAGTCCTGGCCCGTATCGCCGTGCATATCGAAGCCGCGTCCCGCATCCGCGCGGCATACAGGGCCCTGGACAATGCCGGGCGCTTTCTGCTGGCGATGAATGACGGCGGGGAGATCCTGTGGACCACGCCGCAGGCCACGCGGCTGCTCGCGCTGCTGCCGGCCGGACGATGCGCGACGATGCCGAAACACGTAGCGGACATGCCGCCCGGAACCGTCATGCTGCGCCACCAGGTTGCAGAATGCGAGATTCGCCTGATTTTCGTCGGCGCAACCGGTGACAATGAACGCCTGTTCCGCATCACGGCGCAAGCGCTCATACCCGAACGGATCCTGCAGGACAAGCTCGGCCTCAGCGTCCGCGAAGCCGAAGTCCTGCTGTGGATCTCACGCGGAAAGACCAGCCGCGACATTGCGGACATCCTGCAGGTCAGTCCCCGGACGATCGATAAACATATGGAGCAGATCTATAACAAGACGGGGTTCAGCACCCGTGCGGCAGCGGCGGCCACCGCGTCGCGCCTGCTGCACGAGGGCTGATCGACGCTGGCCCGTCATTGCTTCGCAGGACTGGCCGGGCAGTTCATCCGCCGCTCCGTGATACGCAGAGCGGTCAGTTGTCCCTGCAGTGCGTTTAGTGTCTCGCCGGCCTGGGCGTTGCTTTCCAGACGGCCGGCCGGCGTGAAGGTCGCCCCATGCAGGATACCGATGCCCGGAATCGGGTCGAAGCGGATTTCGACCCCCTTGCGCCCGGTTGCCCCTGGCCCCCCGCCGTCCCGATGCCGGCGGACGGCGATCCGGTCGGACAAAGCGACGTCCTGCACAAGCAGATGACGACAATCCGGCAACATGGATGGCGCCGCACCATGGGCCGCGCGAACCGCGGGATGGCAGCACAGGATGGACATCGCGGACAGGATCAGTCGTTTCAAGGTCGGCACTCCTGCTTTGACCTGCGACACTGCGGAGGTGCGCGCCGGCCGGAAAAGATATGAATCGCTTTGTTCGGGGGGGGGACAGGCGCGTTCAATACTGGAACTGCATGCCCAGCAGGAACGCGTCGGCCTTTTGTCCCTGGGCAGGCGTATAATGCACATAATCGAATGTGAACCGCAGGTTATGACCATCCAGGACATAGTTCGCCCCCGCATCGAACTGCCTGGTCTTGGGATGCCCCTGACCGTACAGCCCTCGCGCGTAGCGGAATTCCTGATAGCGCACCAACGGCTGCATCCGTCCCCAGCCCAGCCGGTAGGGAATGAGGTAGGCCGTGCTGGCCAGGAACGCCGTGCCGCTGGAAATTCCGCCGATATTGCCGTAATCCGCCGAGCGGCCGTTATAGCCGGGCGGAATGTCCGTCACCCCATCGGTATGGTACTGGTAATAGGCGCCTTCCAGCGTGTACACGCCCGCCGATGCATTTCTGCCGATGCGTTTTTCGAACAGACCATCCACGTTCCAGGCCTTGTAATCCCCCTTGCGCTGCGCGCTGCCCACGCCATCGACCTGGTACTGCCCCGCCAGCCCGATCGCCAGGATATCGGCGCGGCCGTAATATGTGCTGGCCGTGTAATAGGCCGGTGACGGTTCGGGATCCAGGACATTATATTCCACCCGCCCGGCGAACAGGGGATGATCCCCGTTGTCCGATCCGTCCGGGATCCAGTTGTGACCGCGATAGATACCGGACACGTAACGGAAATGATCGGCCGCGAGCCTGCCCCAGACCGACACGCCGTCATCGCGCCCCGACCACATGCCGGGATATTGCGATACGATCGGAAAAGCATAGGTACTCAGGAAATACGGTCCATCCAGGTTCGACCGGTCGCTGCCCGGCAGCATGCGCCCCAGCCAGATGTTGAATGCCCTGGTCGGTTCGATCTGCAGGATGCCGTCCAGAACGTCCCAGTTGCCGTCGCGAATGCGTTCGAGATTCAGCGTCGCCTTGACGTAGCGGTGAAACTGCGCCCCCATGTAGATACGCAGATCACTGGCGGCGGCGGCGCTGGAATTGTCCGGCGTGGACGGGTCCTGCGTCATGTACTGCCCGCGTACGCCGACGCCCAGCGTGAAGGATTGTTGCGGCCCGAGATCGATCGTCATCGCGGCCCGGGCCGCCCTGGGCGTCGCCGCATTCATCGCGGCGAGAGCCGACACGGTGCCAGCCCAGAAAAGCCATGTTTTCCTCAGGCCGCGCCCGGGCTCCAATCCATGCGCCATTATGGCCATCCTTCCACCGTTACCGCATCATCGAACGATGGATAAACATTACGACATGCGATCTTTCTAGGAGGATGCGCGAAATTACTTATTCCAGGGATCGCAGGGCCGCGCCCATCCTGCGGATCGCATCCCGGTCCGGTGATCGGACGACCAAGAAGACGTGATAACGGTCGCGACAGGGAGTGATTCCGGGCGACGTGCCCGTCGCAATTCCGTAAGATTCGGGCCCTGAAAAGGAAGGCTGCCTTTCTGCCATGCGCTATGGTCGATCATCCGCCTTGCTGCTGCTTGCGCTCGGCATCGTCAATTCCGTCCTCTGGTTTCTGGTCGGTGACGCGACGCGCGCGCAACCAGGCTTCCTGGCTTCCGCCGTCCTGGCCTGGACGTTCGGCCTCCGCCATGCGCTCGATGCCGACCATATCGCGGCGATCGATCTCGTGACACGCAGGCTCATGACGCGGGCCAGGCGTCCGGTCCTGGTCGGATTATTCTTTTCCCTCGGCCATTCCAGCGTCGTGATCCTGGTGTCGCTCGCGCTTCTTCTCAGCCCCGCGCAGACATGGCTCAATCAGGTCCACGGCACCGGCAGCCTTGTCGGCACCGTGGTCTCCATCCTGTTCCTGTGCGTCATGGCCGCGTGGAATCTCCTGACATTCCGGGCGCAACGGCACCTGCCCGGCGATGACGCGGCAGCACCTTCCGCCATGGGCGTGATGGCACGCATCCTGGCCCCGGTGGTGAATCTGGTGCGTTGCGATGTCCAGATGATTCCGTTGGGTTTCCTGTTCGGCCTCGGCTTCGATACCGCGTCGGAAATCGGCCTTCTGGGCCTTGCCACATCGAAGGCGATGGACCTGGCGTCGTCCCGGATCATGCTGCTGCCGCTTCTGTTCACGGCCGGCATGGCGCTGATGGACAGTCTCGACACGATCCTGATGGTACGCGCCTGGAGCTGGAGCCGAGGTTCGGCGACACGCCGCGCCCATTATGCACGGGCGGTGACGGGGCTGTCAGCCATGACGGCGCTCGGCGTCGCCATGATCGAACTGGCGCAGCTTGCGGGACAGTACGGAATGCTGCCCGCATCCATGCGCGACCTCGCGACAGGCGCCGGGGAGCATTTCGGGGCGATCGGTACCGGAATCGTCGCCGCTTTTCTCGCGCTATGGGGAGTCGCCGCCTTGAGCAGGTCACCGGTCAAGACCGGGCGGGCTTCTACAAGCCCCCCTGATCGACAATGAACCGGGCGATCGTCTCCACCCCTTCGCCGGCGCGGATATTCGAAAAAACGAAGGGCCTGGCGCCACGCATCCTGCGGCTGTCGCGATCCATGACGCCCAGGTCCGCCCCGACATGCGGCGCCAGGTCGATCTTGTTGATCACCAGCAGATCGCTGCGCGTGATGCCCGGACCACCCTTGCGCGGAATCTTGTCGCCGGCCGAAACATCGATCACATAGATCGTCAGGTCGGCCAGTTCCGGACTGAACGTCGCCGCCAAGTTGTCGCCGCCGCTTTCCACCAGCACGATTTCCAGCCCCGCGATGCGGTCCGTCAATTCGGCGATGCCCGCCAGGTTTATGCTGGCATCCTCCCGGATTGCGGTGTGGGGGCAGCCGCCCGTTTCGATCCCCATGATCCGCTCGGGCGGCAACGACCCCGCGCGCGTCAGGAATTCGGCATCCTCGCGCGTATAGATATCATTGGTGATCGCCGCGATGTTGTACTCGTCGCGAAAGCGGCGGCACAGCGCATCCATCAATGCCGTCTTGCCCGTCCCCACCGGACCGCCGATCCCGACGCGAAAGGGGCCATGCTGCGTTTTCGTCATGTCCTGAACAACCTTGTCGTCTGGGTTTCGTGATACATGGCCGCCAGATCCGCGCCGAAGCAGGCCCCACCCACATCATCGAGCGTGCGGCTGGGCGTCCGTGCCGCCGCCGCCGCCAATGCCGGCTCCAGCCGTGCCAATGTGCGCAGGCCGTCCGTCTGTCCCAGCGGAACCAGGCGGACCGCCGCGGAAACAAGGGCCGCCACGGCAGCATAGCCGCAAGACAGGACCGCCTGATCGCACGGAATGCCGCCGCGCCGGAATACCAGCCCCTGCGCGACCGGCAACGGCCAGCGCGTTCCGGCCGGATCGTCCCGGCCGGGCACCTCCACCCAGACCGACGCCGCCTTCAGGAATGCTTCTCCCTGGAGGATCGCCTCCTCGTGCCGCTCGCGCGACGTGGCGCAGGCGCAGGCGAAGGCGGCGATGTCGCGCAGTTGTGCCGCATCGCCGCCGGCGTCCCACGCCGCACGCAGAACGATCAGATCGTTTCCGGCAGAACCATGGGCCAGCAACGCGTCGATCCATGTGCAAAGCGTGGCGACATCCCGCACGTCCCCGGCCTCCACCGCCCATTCCAGCCCGCTGCTGTAGGCATAGCCACCGGTCGGGAATGCCGGGGAAACCCAGGACAGCAGGCGCAGGAAATCCTGCCCCGCGCGGGGCTCAGCCATGGGTATGACGATGGGCGCCGTCATGCGTCCCGCCACGTCCTGCATAGGCGCCGCTTTCCGGGTCGAACGGCGCCGCGATCATCCGCACATGGCCCCCCAGGCCCCGGATCATGTCCGCGACGACGTGATCGCGCCGAACCAGGATGCGCCGCTCGTCGATCGCGGCGGGCAGGTGCCGGTTGCCCAGGTGCCAGGCCAGGCGCAGCAGATGCAGCGGCCCATGCGCCGTAACCTCCATCAGCTCTTCCGGCAGGGCCTCGACCCGGACGATCCGCCCGTCATCCAGCCGCAGGCCCTCGTCCGTCCGCAGAAGCCGCGCATGGTCCAGGTCGAGCAGGATCTTTCCACCCGACCGCAGGGACAACATCATCCGGCGGCGGTGGCGCCCTTCATAATCGGCGGCGAACACGTCCGCCGCCTCGGCGACCGGCCAGTGGCCGGCCGGAAGGATTTCGATCACCCGCGTCATCGGCATACCTCAGAACAGGAAATAACGCTGGGCCATCGGCAGGATGTCGGCCGGCTCGCAGGTCAGCAGGACACCGTCGGCCCGGACTTCATAGGTCTCGGAATCGACCTCGATATGCGGCATCGCGTCATTATGGATCATGCTGCGCTTGCCGATCCCGCCGCGCGTGTTCGACACCGCCGACAATCCGCGCAGCAAGCCCAGCCGGCGACCGATATCGTCATCCAGCGCGGCCTGCGACACGAATGTCAGGCTGGTGTGGGCCAGGGCGCCCCCATAGGCGCCGAACATCATGCGGCCATGAACCGGCTGCGGCGTGGGGATGGACGCATTGGGATCCCCCATCATCGCATAGACGATCGCGCCGCCCTTGATGACCAGGTCGGGCTTCACGCCGAAGAACGCGGGGTCCCACAGCACGAGATCGGCCAGCTTGCCCGGCTCGACCGAGCCGATTTCGTGCGACAAGCCATGCGCGATCGCCGGATTGATCGTGTATTTGGCGATATAGCGTTTCACGCGCGCATTGTCGGCCGCGCCATCCCCGGGCAGCGCACCGCGTTGCGCCTTCATCTTGTGCGCCGTCTGCCAGGTCCGCAGCGGCACCTCCCCCACCCGTCCCATCGCCTGACTGTCCGAGGACATCATCGACAATACGCCCATGTCGTGAAAGATATCCTCGGCCGCGATCGTCTCGCGCCGGATACGGCTTTCGGCGAAGGCGATGTCCTCGGGCACCTTCTGGTCCAGATGATGGCAGACCATGAGCATGTCCAGATGCTCGTCCAGCGTGTTGACCGTAAACGGACGCGTCGGGTTGGTCGAGGACGGCAGCACGTTCGGCAGGCCCGCCACGCGGATGATATCGGGCGCATGCCCTCCGCCCGCACCCTCGGTGTGGAAGGCATGGATCGTGCGTCCCTTGAAGGCGGCGATCGTGTCCTCGACGAACCCGCTTTCGTTCAGCGTGTCGGTATGGATCATCACCTGCACATCCATGCGATCGGCCACCCTCAGGCAGCAATCGATCGCCGCCGGGGTCGATCCCCAGTCCTCGTGCAGTTTCAGGCAGCATGCTCCGGCCCGTACCATCTCCTCCAGCCCCTCGGGCCGCGCGGCATTGCCCTTGCCGGCGAAGGCCAGGTTGACCGGAAACGCGTCCGCGGCCTGGATCATTCGCGCCAGGTGCCAGGGGCCGGGCGTGCAGGTCGTCGCCGCCGTGCCGGTGGCCGGGCCGGTCCCGCCGCCCAGCATGGTGGTGATGCCGGACGACAGCGCCTCCTCGACCTGCTGGGGACAAATGAAATGAATATGGCTGTCGATTCCCCCCGCAGTCAGGATGCGTCCCTCGCCGGCGATGATCTCGGTGCCCGGCCCGATGACGATGTCCACGCCCGGCTGGATGTCCGGATTGCCGGCCTTGCCGATCCTGTCGATCCGCCCGTCACGGATCGACAGGTCCGCCTTGACGATGCCCCAATGGTCGATGATCAGCGCATTGGTGATGACGGTATCGGCCGCCCCCTGCGCGCGCGTGACCTGTGACTGCCCCATGCCGTCGCGTATCGTCTTGCCGCCGCCGAAGCGTACCTCCTCGCCGTAAATGGTGTAGTCGCGCTCCACCTCCACCAACAGGGCGGTATCCGCCAGGCGCACCCGGTCGCCTTTCGTCGGGCCGAACTGCGCCGCATAATCGTGCCGGGAAAGACGCGTCATCGGTCCAGATTCCCCATGATTTCACCACGAAACCCGACGACGTGCCGCAGACCCCGCAGAGGCACCAGCGTCACGGCGCGCTCCTGCCCCGGTTCGAAGCGGATCGCCCCCCCGGACGGCACGTCCAGCCGCCACCCCCGGGCGTGCTGCCGGTCGAAGCACAGGGCTGGATTGACCTCGGCGAAATGGTAATGACTGCCGACCTGGACCGGCCTGTCGCCCGTATTGGTCACGACCAGGGTCCGGCGCGGCTGTCCCTGATTCAGGGTGATGTCACCCTCGGCGGGCAATATTTCGCCCGGCACCGCGCCATCGGGCAGCGGATCAACGTATCGGGTCATGAACCGTCACCAGCTTGGTGCCATCGGGAAAAGTCGCCTCCACCTGCACGTCATGGATCATCTCGGCAACGCCGGGCATGACCTGTTCGCGGGTCAGCACCCGGCCGCCGCTGGCCATCAGTTCGGCCACGCTGCACCCGTCACGCGCCCCTTCGACAACGTGATCGGTTATCAGCGCCACGGCTTCGGGATAATTCACGCGCACGCCGCGCTCCAGGCGTCG
The DNA here is from genome assembly GCF_035199985.1 of Nguyenibacter sp. L1. Classification (GTDB taxonomy): domain Bacteria; phylum Pseudomonadota; class Alphaproteobacteria; order Acetobacterales; family Acetobacteraceae; genus Gluconacetobacter; species Gluconacetobacter vanlangensis. The sequence continues at coordinate 2,702,012 of NZ_CP127015.1, read as the reverse complement.
GCGGGCCACGATCGCGGCCATGGCGATCAGCAATTTGTCCTTTTCACGCGGCGTCAGTTTCATGCCCCGCCCGATCCTCCGTTTCGCAAGGCCCCGCCGGCTTTGCGTCTGCATGCTCAAGACCGCCAGGTCGCCGGCATCGGCCGGTGGTCCCGCAAGGCGGGCAGCAGATGCCGCACCCTGGCCTCCAGTTCCCGTCCCTGGCGGGCAATGCCGCGCACCACCAGCACGCCGTTCCAGGCGGAACAGGCAAAATCGCCCCCGATGCCGGCACCAAGACGGTGGCGCACCTGCGCGACGCGCGCTTCGGCATCGGCGGCGATCAGGACCAGGGTCGCGATTGCCGCCCGCCCGCCCGTTACCGCGCCGCGCGCCAGAAGCGCCGAGACGTCCCCGCTTTCCAGGCGCATCCTGTCTTCCAGGATGGGACGTCCATTCCTTCTGACCGAAAGACGATCATGCACGTCCAGCCGGTGCAACGCCTCGCCCGATCCGATCCGGCCCAGGAGCCGATATTCCAGGAAAAGAAAACTGGAAGAAGCATCCATTTCCACGGTCATGCGCCGCCGCAATCGACAGCCGTCGAAGAAAATCGTCCCGTGCGGCAGCCACTCCAACCGGGCATGCGCCCCGACGGTGCAGTTCAACGCCACCATCGCGGGGGGATCGTCCGCCCGGGCCCGATAGACCCGCTCGGCGGCCTGTGACGTGACCAGGCAATCCGTGTCCGGCCCGCATTCCAGCCATCCTTCGATCCGATCCCCGGCCGCAAGGCCACCGGAAATATTGACCGTGACGGCCTCGAGCGCCGCAATCGCCCGCTTCGGGAACAGCAGGCGGCAACATCCCCCTTGCTCCAGTTCAGCCAGGCAGGTCCGTCCGTCACGAGATCGCGCTGACAGCCGGTACCGTCCGCGGGCGCGCTGCAGCGTCGTCAATGACCGCCGTTCCTTTTTGAATATGATGCCGAATTCTATGGAATCCTGGACATCCGTTCCAATGGGAAAAAACGCGTATTGACGCCGCCGGGATCCGGCTCATTCCCCTGCGACCAATGGCGGAGCCACTTCGTCAGAGAAATACGCTATTGACAGTTTTATTGTTTATGAATCGAAATAAGTGCCGACGACAGGACAGGCGGGCATCCATGTTCACACCGGCGCAGTACCAGATCCTGGCCGCGATCAGCCGGGCCGGCACCATGAGCCGCACCGGGCTTGCGGGGGTTACCGGCCTGAGCAAGGCGAGCATTTCCATATTGACCAAGGAACTGATCGGCCGGGGAATCCTGGGCGAACGCGAACTGGTGTTCGGGCAGGGGCGGCCCTCGGTCCTGCTGGGACTGGAGGCGGATGCCGCCTGTTTCGTCGGGATCTCCCTGCAGGCCGATCCCACCATCCTGCTGCTGACCGACCTGCATGGCGCGACGCTGGCCCGGATGGAACTGCCCCGGCGCCGCGACCATGAGCACTGCCTGGCCGAACTGGTCGAGGCGTTGCCGGCCCTGGTGTCCCGCGCCGGGCGGCCGGTTGGACCGATATCGGGGATCGGCGTCGCTCTGCCGGGATTCGTCTCGCGCGATCGTACCACCTGCCTGTATTCGACGGCGCTGGGATGGAGCAATGTCGACATCGTCGGTCATCTGGCGACATTGTGCGACATCCCCGCCTATATCGAAAACGATGCGAATGCCCTGATCCTGGGCGAGCATCTGTTCGGCATCATGCGGGACTGTCCCGATTTCAGCATGGTCGCGGTGGGCGACGGCATCGGCTGCGCGCATATCGTCGATGGGCGGCTGCATCGCGGCCATAACGGCGGAGCGGGCGAAATTTCGCATGCGCCGGTCGTGCTGGACGGCGGCGCCATCGGCGCGATGCCGTGCCGGTGCGGCAAGCGGGGATGCCTGGAGACGGTGGCGACCCTGCAGGCGATCCGGGCGGCCGCGCGGCAGGCGGGCCTGCCCTGCGATATCGCCGAACTGGCGCAGATGGCCCAGACCGGCCGGCCGGAAGCCCTGGCCATCCTGCATCGTGCCGCATCGGCGCTGGGCATTGCCATTGCGCAGTTGATCCAGATGTTCGACCCAAGCCACGTGGTCATCATGCTCGATACCGCCCTGAAAGGGGAGGTGTTCGGGGCGATGGTGCAGCAGACGGTCGAGGCCCATGTCATGCGCCGGCCGGACGGGCAGGCGACGCTCTATCTGCGTGACGCGCAGAAGGATGGTTTCGCCAGCGGCGCCGCCAGCCTGGCGGCGCAGAAATTCCTGTTCGGCCTGGACCGGTAGGCGGGGACATGCCGCGACGGCGATCGCCGGACGGCCCGCCCCGGACCCGCCCCGGATCCCTGCCCCGCTATCGGCCCGCGGCCCCCGACAGCGCCCCCTGCGGCGTCCCCGACAGCGTGATGTCGGCGACGGCCGCGTAGGGGGCGCCGGGATGGCGCGACGCGGTGATGACGCACAGGTCGCGCGGCGTGCCGCCGTCGGCGGGCAGGCTGCCCCGGGCGGTGACCGCGGGGCCGCCTGCCGTCATCGGGGGCAGAGGCAGCCGCGCCAGGTCGGGCCCGGTGCAGCCGGCGCCGCGCACGATGACGACGCCGTCGGGCTCGGACACCGGGTAGCGGCGGATAGCCGCCTTTTCGCCCGGCTGCATGAAGGACCACGCCATCGGCACGACGGTCACGGCCACCTGCGTGGCGCCGGACGGCGCGGCCCGCCACGCCCAGCAGGCGGTGTTCGGGTCGATCGAGAAGAAGCGCGACGACGCGGTATCGGATGCCGCATCGGGCGTGCGCGGGATCCGTACCGAATATTCGCCGCCGGGGCAGGCGGTCAGCGCGTCGCTCTGCCGCGTCCAGATGGCGTCCGCGGCCCGGATCGTGGTGGGTGCGGCCAGCATCCGGCGGTCCGGCAGGAAGGTCGCCGCCGTCACCGGGGCCTGCAGCCCGACATGGACCGGATGGGTATAGAGCGCCGAGGACGCGGTCGGGACGCTGCCGTCCGTGGTGTAGCGGATGGCGCCATAGCCGCTCTGCGTGGTCATGGTCACGATCGCGGCGGCGCCGCCCGATGCCGCCGGAGCGGGGCGGGCCGTCAGCGCGACCGCGAAGGGGGCGTCGGACACCGGCAGGCCGGCGGCCTTCTGGCGCAGCACCTCGACGGCCAGCCGTGCGGTGAAATCGGCGGGCGCGCGCAGGGCCTGGGGTGTCCAGCCGGCCTCGGCCACCGCGTCCAGCCGGGGGAAGGCGGCCTGTTGCACCGCATGCCCGTCGGTCAGGTATTCGGTCCAGATCGGCGCCTCGACCCCGATGATATGCCGTGACACCTCGGGCGCCAGGCTGGCCGGCGCGGGGTCGAAGCCCGTGATTCCGGCGATGGCTTCAGGCTGGTAGCGCCCGCCGGACAGGCGGTCGGCCGGTCCGCCCTGCAGGAAGTCGAGATAGACCAGGTGCTCGGGCGCGACGACGGCGTCATGGCCGGCGCGCGCGGCGGCCAGCGCGCCGTCGACCCCGTGCCACGACATGACCGAGGCCGAAGGCGGCAAGCCGCCGCGCAGGATCTCGTCCCACCCGATCATGCGGCGGCCGTGGGCGGCCAGGTAGCGGCCGCCCTGCTCGATGAACCAGCTTTCCAGTTGCTCCTCGCCACGCAGGCCCAGGGCGTGCAGGCGGGCCTGCACGGCAGGCGACGCCCGCCACTGGTCCTTGATGGCTTCGTCCCCGCCCAGGTGGATGAAGGTCGAGGGGAACAATTCCATGACTTCGTCGAGGACATCGCGGACGAACTGCATCGTGTGGTCGTCGACATTGTACAGCCAGGGCAGGACGCCGTAATCGGTCGCGACGCCGGGGTCGCGGCCGGTCACGCCCAATTCGGGATAGGCGGCGATGGCCGCGCGGGCGTGGCCCGGCATCTCGATTTCCGGGACGATGGTGATATGGCGCGCGGCGGCGTAGGCGACGATGGCCCGGACCTCTGCCTGGCTGTAGAATCCGCCATAGGGCGCGCCGTCGCCCCGGGGGCCCGACACCGGCGACCGCCGCCACCCGCCGACCGCGGTCAGCCTGGGATAGCGCCGGATTTCCAGCCGCCACCCCTGGTCGTCCGTCAGGTGCCAGTGCAGCGTGTTCAGCTTCAACGCCGCCATGGCGTCCAGCAGGGCGCGGATGGCGTCGGGCGTCTGAAAATGCCGGGCGGAATCCAGCATCGCGCCGCGCCAGGACAGGCGCGGCCAGTCGCGGATCCGCACGGCGGCGATGGCGCCGCCGGCGCCGGGCGTCTGCGTCCCGGGCATCTGTGCCCCAGGCATCTGCGCCCCCGGCATCTGTGCTAAGGTGACGGCGCCGTAGAACAGGCCGGCCTCGTCGGATGCCGTGATGCGGATGCCGGCGGGGGCCACCGTCAGGACATAGCCCTCGGCCGGCAGACCCGGCACCGCCGCGCGTTCCAGGACGATGGTCCGGCCCGCCGTGCCGGCCGCGCCGACGGCGAAGCGGCCGCCCGTCGCGTCATGCAGGGCGTGCGACAGCCACGTGGCCGCGAACCGCGCGGCCTCGTCCCCGGCGGGGGCGACGATCGTGACCGGCCCCGTCAGCGCGAACGCGCCTTGTCCGGCCTCCACCGCCGCCGGGCGGGGCAGCAGCGCCGGCGCCGCCTGGGCTGGCGCGAGGGGGGAGCAGGCCGTGGCGGCCAGCAGGGCCGCGCACATCGTGCGGAACGGGAATCGGAGCATGGCGATGGTCCTTGGGAGGAAAGGCAGGGGGGCATGGCCCCGGATCGATGCCGCGCCAGCCCCGCGCATCGCCGGAAACCGGCGCGCGTCGGGAGGGGCCACGGGAAAACCGGATCGCAGTCGTGACGTCGCCGGACCGGTGATGCGATTGATCCGGCGACGTGACTTATTTCGATCAGCAAACCATCATCGGGTCAATGGGGTTTCCGTCGTCCTGCCTGGTCCGATCCGGTCCGGGGCCGCATCCGGGGATCTTTCGATGACGAAAGATATCGATTTTATGGAGAAGTTCCCGGCCTGGTCCGTTCCGCCGGAAGCGGCCGGAATCCCGGATATCGGGGCGTCCGTTTCGATGTCGGCTCGGGCCGCAAAAAAATTTGTGGCCGACTTTATTTTTATTGCAGAACTAAATCATCCCGTACTTAATTCGTAACGAACTCGCGGTTTCCCCCGTGGAAACAGCATAGCGCGTCCTTTGTGCAGTATTGCACGGAAGGACGTGGTCGATCCGGCATAATTATCCAGAACAACCGCATAGTACGGGATGCTTCGCAATGGCCCTGACGCTCAAGACCGCGCTTTGCGTGACGACGGTCATGTTCTCGGTTTCGGTCCTCGGATCGGGCGCGGTCCTGGCGCAGGACCTGGTCCAGTCCCAGTCCCAGTCCCGGTCCGACTCCGCCCATCGTCCGGTGGGCGGCGACGCTGGTGCGGGGGGGACCGCGGTCACCGGAACATCGGTCACCGGAATGTCGGTCCTGCCGCAGGGGCAGGAGGCCGAAACGGTATCGGTCACCGCCGGGACCTATAGTTCCAATGGCGTGACCAACACGACCCCCGGCGGCGGCCTGATGCCGATCGAGCATGCCCCGCGGTCGCAAAGTGGCCTGACGCGCGATTATATCGCCAAGCAGACGCCGACCACCACGATCGCGAACATGGTCGCCAGCCTGCCCGGCGTGGTGTCGGCCAAGGTCGATCCGCTGGGCATGACCGGCGGCGATACGATGACCATGCGCGGCCTGACGCAGACGCAGATCGGCTTTCTGTTCGAGGGTGCGCCGGAATCCGACCCGATCAATTACGGGCCTTTCACCTCGACCCTGGTGGACAATGAAAATATCGGGTCCGTCACCGTCTCGCAGGGCTCGCCGGACATCGATGCGCCGCTGATCAACGCGGTGGGCGGCCAGATCTCGACCTTCGAGCTGGACCCGGCGCACAAGATGGGCGGCTATATCGACCTGATGGGCGGCACCCACAGCGCGAACAAGGAATTCGTCCGCTTCAATACCGGCGACATCGGCAATAGCGGCATTCGCGGCTTCGCGTCGTTTTCCTATACCGCGTCGAACAACTGGCGCGGGCCGGGCGACCAGTTCCGCTATCACGTCGATTCCAAGTTCGTGAAGGACTGGGGCCAGGGCAGCAGCGTCAAGTTCATCTTCGGCTACACCCGCCAGTTCGCCAACGGGATGCTGAACCCGACCCTGCAGCAATGGAAGCAGTACGGCACCAGCTTCAACCTGGACGGCCGATATACGCCGGGCGATGTCAGTTATTACCGATTCTCGCAGAACAACACGAACCTGCTGAACGTCATCGTTCCGATGAAATTCGTGCTGTCGCATGAGCTGGAACTGAACCTGACCCCCTATTACGTCCAGGAATCCGGCCCGTCCTATGGGGGCGAGACCATTCCGCTGGCGGGGGGATATTTCGGCAACGTGCAATATGGGGTGCCGGGATCGGCCTATCCGGCGCTGAACCTGCCCTATGCCACCGATGGCGTGGCGACGGCGATGCTGGACGACCCGTGGAAGCAGAAGAACGGGGCCATCAATTCCAATATCCGCTGGACGCATGGCGACAATACCCTGACCTTCGGCTGGTGGTATTCCTATACCAGCCATACCGAACGCTATCAGTGGGACCTGGTGAACGGCCAGGGCAATCCTGTCGCGGGCTATGGGCTGAGCCCGATCCGCTTTCCGAACAGCCAGATCCTGAGCGGCGACAATCTGAATTTCTGGCAGCAGCAGAACGCCCTTTATCTGGCCGACACGCTGAAGCTGCTGCATGACAGGCTGGAACTCAGCGGCGGGTTCAAGGCGGTGATGCTGTACCGCGAAGGCACCAACAACGTGCCCGGCGCGCAGCCATGGAAGACCGGGCACAATTACTTCGAACCGCTGCCGCAATTCTATGCGACCTATCGCCTGACGCCGCACGACCAGGTCTATATCAACGGCACGACCTCGTTTCGCGCACCGGTCTCGACCGAAGCCTATGTCCCCGATTACGATCCCAATTATGGACAGATCGCGACGGTCGGCGCGCTGAAGCCGGAATATTCGATCGGCGAGGAAATCGGCTATCGCCATACCGGGTTCTATAACGTCTCGATCTCGGCGTTCAACCTGAACATCACCAATCACAATATCTCGTCTTCGGGCTATATTCCGGGGACGACGTCGGTGGTGGCGGAGCCGATCAATGCGGGCGGCGAAACGTCGCGCGGCGTCCAGGCTGAATTCGGCCTGGGGTACTGGCACCATTTCAGCCCCTATCTGTCGGGCCAGTACCTGCATTCGACGATGGACAATAATTTCGATGTCGGGACGGAAATCCTGCCCACGCAGGGAAAGATATCGGTCGGCAGTCCGAAATTCACCGGGGCGATCGGCCTGCAATATGACGACGGGCGGATGTTTGGAAACTTCAATTTGCGCTATATCGATTCCCAGTACACGACGTTCATGAACGATGAAAGCATTCCGTCCTATGTGACGTCGGACCTGACCCTGGGCTATCGCTTCAGGTCGATCGGTCCGGCCAGGCATCCGCAGATCCAGCTCAACCTGGTCAATATCGGCGACAACCATTACCTGGCCATGGCCGGCAGCACGACGGCCAACGCCCGGAGCGTGACGGGCCTGCGCGGCACCGTGGTCGAGGGGTCCAGCCCGATCTACCTGGTCGGTGCGCCGTTCTCGGCCTTCGTCTCGATTTCCAGCGGCTTCTGAGCACCGAATTGTCGCCGATCCAGCAGCAGGAGAACATGGTGGACCAGCCATTAATCGAAAAGCCTTATGAAATCCAAAAAACCCGCATCATGTCGGTGGATATCCTGCGGGGACTGACGATCGCCTTCATGATCCTGGTCAACGATCCCGGCGACTGGGCCCATGTCTATGCCCCCTTGCGGCATGCCGAATGGAACGGCTGGACGCCGACCGACCTGGTCTTTCCCAGTTTCATGTTCATCATGGGCTGCGTGATTCCGTTCTCGCTGGGCAGCCGGATCGACCGTGGCGTGCCGTCGGGCGAACTTCTGGCCGGCATCGTCCGGCGGTCGCTGATTCTGTTCGGGATCGACATCCTTCTTGCCCTGTTCCCGCATTTCGACTTCGCGAATCTGAGGGTTCTGGGCGTTCTGACGCGTTTCGCCGTCTGCTATCTGATCTGCGGGACGTTGTTTCTGAAGGTACGCGACATCCGTGTCCTTTGCGGTATCGTCGCGACGATTCTGGTGCTGTACTGGGTGCTGCTGCGGTTCGTGCCCATTCCGGGCATCGGCATGCCGGGGGTCGATGTCGCCTATCTGGATGATCGCAACAATATCGTCGCCTGGATGGATCGCGCCTTCAACGATTTCTGCCGGAAATGGTTCCATTTCGGGCATCTCTATCGCATCTATCGCGACCCGGAAGGCATTCTCAGCACCTTTCCCGCGCTCTGCACGGTGCTGATCGGAATCGTCTCGGGCCTGGTGATGAAGGCGGCGTCGCGGAATCCGGACGCGCCGGTCGTGCGGCGCTGGGCCCTGGGCGGGGCGGGACTCTTCGTGCTGTCCTTCGTCGTGAACGCCTTCTTTCCGTTCAACAAGAATATCTGGTCCAGCAGCTTCGTCCTGCTGTGCGCCGGCATCGACATCATGGCGCTCTACGCGCTCTTTATCCTGATCGACGTCCGGCAGGTCTATCGCCTGTCCGCCGCCGTGCGGGGATTCATGATGCTGTCGATCATCTTCGGATCGAATGCGATCGTGGCCTATTGCGTCTCGGAGTTCGGTTCGGAAATCCTGTGGGACATTCATATCATGCCGCAGGGCCAGGGGATCGGCGAATGGGTGTACCGGACGGTCTTCGCGCATTGGGGCTCGACCGAACTGACGTCGCTGTTCTATGCCTGCGCGTATGTCGCGCTGTGCTTCATCCCCAGCTTCGTGCTGTGGAAGAAGAAGATCGTCGTGAAGATCTGAACGCGTATCGTCCTTTCGGGATCCCATGATGTGGGCAGGCGGCCTGTCGGGCCTGCCCATGAACGGCTTGAAGGATCACATCGTGATACTCTGCGCGGATATTGGCGGCTCGTATATCGATTTCGCCGTCGCGGACGGCGCCCACCAGCTCTCCAGCCGGCGGCGCCGGCCGACGCCGGTCGGCAGCATGGCCGATTTCGCCTCTACCCTGGCCGAGCTTGCGGCCCCCTATGATCGCGGCCTGCCGTTGCATGTCGCCATCGCGGGCGTCTGCGACCCGCAGACGGGGCATACCCGTTCGGCCAATATTCCCTGCGTCAACGACCGCCCGCTGCGCGACGCGCTGATGGCGCGGCTGGGCCGGCCGGTGGTGATCGGCAACGATGCGCACTGCTTCGCGCTGGCCGAGGCGATGCAGGGCGCGGGCGTGGGGCATCGCATCGTCTTCGGCGTGATTCTCGGCACCGGGGTCGGCGGCGGCCTGGTGATCGACGGGCGCGCGATCGTCGGCGTCGGCGGCCTGGCCGGCGAATGGGGTCATGGCCCGTTCATCGCCGAAAGCGCCGACCCCGGCGCCGTGCCGGCCCTGCCCTGCCAATGCGGGCAGCGCGGCTGCCTGGACACCATCGGCGGCGCGCGCGGGATCGAACGCCTGTACCAGTTCTTCACGGGCCGGGGCAGCGACAGCCAGGCGATCCTGTCCGACTGGGAGGCGGGAATGGATCATCCGCGCCACACCATGGCGATGTGGCTGGACCGCATGTCGGCGGGGCTGGCCGGTATCGTCAACGTCACCGGCGCCACGATCGTGCCGGTGGGCGGCGGGCTGGCGAACCGGCCGCGCCTGCTGGCGGCGCTGGATGCCGCGGTCACGTCGCGCGTCCTGCGTCCGGGGACGTCGCCGATCGTCGTGCCCGGCTATCTTCCCGCCGATTCCGGCCTGGTCGGTGCGTCCTGGCTGACGGGAGGCCCCCGATGACTGACAAGCTGACCGGCAAGCTGACTGGCATGCGCCGATGCCTGTACATCTATCCGTGGGACCTGCAGGATGAGCCGGACCTGCGGCTCTTTGCCGGTCGGATCCGGGATATGGGCCTGGACACCCTGACCGTCGCGATGGCCTATCATGCCGGCAAGTTCCTGCGCCCCCAGGGCCGGACGTCGCGGGTCCATTTCCCGCAGGACGGGGCGGTGCATGTCCGTGTCGATCCGTCGCGCTTCGGCACGATCCGGCCGGTCATGGCGGATCGGCTGCTGGACGACGCCCAACTGGGCGTGCTGGCGGAGGAAGGTCTCGGCATCCTGGGCTGGATGGTGCTGCTGCATAATACGGAACTGGGAAGGCGCCATCCGCACGTCACCTGCGAAAATGTCTTCGGCGACCGCTATCCGTACAGCCTGTGCCCCGCGCACCCGGACGTGCGGGCCTATGCCGTCGCGCTGGCCGGCGAAGTCGCACGCATGCCGGCGGTGCGGGGGCTGGTACTGGAAACCCCGGGCTGGCAACCTTACCAGCACGGCTATCACCACGAAATATCCCTGCTGGACCGCGACCCGTGGTTCGAAGCCGTGGCCGGCCTGTGTTTCTGTGCCTCCTGCCGCGCCGGCGCGGCGGAGCAGGGGATCGACGCCGACGCCCTGCGCCGCACGATGCATGACCAGGCCTCGCGCTATCTCGCCCGCCCCGTCGATCGCCGCTGGGATGACGGGATGGCGCGCCTGCTGGCCGAGATGGTGTCGAACGACGTGCTGCGCGCGTTCTTGGCATGGCGCTGCGGCGTCATCACCGGCCTGGTGACGGCGATCCGGGCGGAGATCGGCGCGGCCGGTTCGCTGCACGTCATTCCCTCGGTGCAGCGCAATCCGGTCGCCGCCTGGCTGGAAGGCGGCGACCTGGCGGCGCTGTCGGCGGCCAGCGACGGGTTGGAACTCTGCCTGTACCAGCCGGACCCGCGCGCGGTCGTGTCCACATTGCTGGACGTGCGCGATGCCCTGCCGGCGGCGGGGGCGCTGCCGCGCGTCGTCCTGCGCCCGTCCCCGGCCGATTTTCCATCCGAGGCCGCGTTCGCCGCCGTCGTTCGCGCGGTCCTGGCGACGCCCGGCCAAAATGTCGCCTTCTATCATTACGGCCATCTGCGCCGCGCCAACCTGGACTGGATCGCCCGCGCGTTGCGGGAGGGGTGACGGGACCGCCGGTCCGGCGATGCCGGCATCACATCCGCGCGCGCTCTGCGGGGCCAGGGGACGGCGTCCGTGCGCGAGGGCGCGGGACGCGCTGACGACTTCCCCGCGCCGTCGCGGCCTTAAGACACTCGCGGCGACAACACGGGCGTTTCACGGTGTCCAGAGGACCTGCCGGCCGGCGCGGCGAAGGGCCGTGATGTCGGGGAGTCCGGCCAGGCGCTACTTTTCATCGTAAAATGACATCTACCAAGAAGCCGAGCATGAGAGATAGCTCGCGTCGTTCATGTCGAGCGTTGTGAACTGAACAGACAAAATGCAGACACACTCCGATGATTCGACCATTTCGCCGATAGGGATATCGGCGACGGCAAACTGCAGTAGACCGTTATCCATCGATAGACACCCGTCTGATCCCATATGGGCAATTATATGCCAGGATGCGATTCGTGAAATAGCGCAAGCGCGTTGCCCTCTTTACCTGACGATGATATCTCTCAACCAGCGAGGCTGTGGTCTGCGCCCTTAACAAGGCCCAAATGTACTCCACGACATTAATAGATTCCTAGGCCATCGAGCAACGGGCGCAAAATCTCGTCATCCGGCCGCCAGCGTTTGACTGAACTGCGATAGATTGGCTTTCTCACTTGGTGTACACTTGCGGTTCTGACGGGTCGGTTTGATTTGTGGAAATTCAGGCAAGCATCGTCCCAGGCGAGACCGCAATATGCAATCAATGCTCGTGCACTTTGTTCAAGATCTTCGACAACATCCTCATAATGCACATCATAAATTGTGCCATGTGGAAGGATCTCATGCCAATGTTTCATTAGTTCACCGTAACTGCGGTAGCGTCTCCCTAATTCTCCGAGGTCGAAGGTAAAATCCTGAGAATGAAAGAAGGTCGAGAAGCATGATAGGCATGTGTCGATTGGATCTCGGATGGTATGAATAATCCGCGCATTGGGAAATAGTATATGAATGAGTGCTACATGTTGATAGTTACTTAGAGTTTTGTTGATAATTCTGGACAGTCTCTGAAATTGCATTCTATTTGGCACCAGCTTACGAAGTCGATCCAAATAATCTTCAGAAACAGATATTCGCTCCAAAATCGTTAGATTCTCTACTGGCACTAGTGATTGCCATCGCCCAAATCTTGATGCCGCGGAATGAAATGTGTCGGAGAGACTGCTTATCTCGCCAGCTCCATATATTTCGGGATGGCTAGCCAGAATCTGTTCGACCAATGTCGAACCTGAACGAGGCATCCCAACGATAAAGATGGGAAGTGACGAGGAATGGCCCGTTTTGGCAAGCGTTGCGACAGTATCGGCTGATACAAACTCACATAACTTCTTCGCGCGGTTAATCGCATGCTTTTCGTCGTATGTAAGGGAACGACGACGCAGTTTATTGCCTTCGAGAAAGTGGTCGAATGAAAGTTGATGCGCTCCAAGGTCCGAGTAGACCTTGCCAAGGGCAAAGTGCAGATCGGTGCAATCAGCATCATCAAGCGAGGATCGATCCCTGAGCAGCCGTTGCATGGACAAGAAATAGGGGTCATCCGCAGCCAACTTAGTAGCCTGAGCCAGAGACAAATAATACCGTGAACAATCGGGGGTGAGATCTATAGCACGACGAAAGTAACCAATGGCCACATCAATGTGTCCAAGTTCTTGTAAAACAATCCCCAATTTGAAAAGCGGCATCGATTCGGCAGGCTTCAACACGCTGGCAGACTTGAAATATCCAATCGCAGCATGATATTGCCCAGATTTCTGAAGCAACTCCGCAAGGCCGAAATGGGCGGAGAAGTTCGTGTTATCTTGCAATATTATTGTTTTATAACAGGCAATTGCCTCGTCGACACGCTCAAGCTCTCTCAACGAAATTGCCAAACTCATCCGAGCCTGTATAAACTCTGGCATATATATCAGAGCGGCTTGGAATTTAAGAACGGCCTCTTCGGTTCGTCCGGTGGACCGGAGAGCCGCGCCAAGATTGTTGAGAGCAACCGCGTCATTCGGCGTTATCGAAAGTACAGTCTGATAAGACTGGATTGCAGCTTCATGGTTCCCTTGCTCGGCAAGGATATTCCCTAGATTATTCAAGGCCATTCCATAGGATGGCCGCAGTTCGACCGCTTTGCGGAAACATGAGATTGCCTCCTGGCATTCACCAGTCGTTTGCAGGGCCATTCCAAGATTATTAAGGCCTACCGGGTTATCGGGATCTCGCTTTTGCGCCGCCCGCAAGAGCGGAATCGCCCTGTCGAACCGTTTCTGCTGGGCATAGAACGTTCCCAGCACCTGCATCGCCTGGAGGTGAGAAGGATCCTTTTCGAGAATGAGCTCGCATTTTTTGATAAAATCAGGCGCTTCACTGGGCGAGACCTGTTTGCCAGCCCGCAGGTCGGGTGCTGCAACCGGCGCGCGCCTCATGATGTATGTGCCGGTACGCTAAGCAGTTGCTCTGCATTATTTTGAGGGGAGGAGACTGACGTGTCGATCGGTGCTGAGGTGCCGGTGAAAGATGCCATAGCCTGTATCATCGATGACGTTACGGACGCGTCTCGCGCCGTGGGATATAGCGAAGCGATATCGGCGATATCGGAGGCGCTGAGCGTCTTATTATGAGACCCCAGCAGCGGATACATGATTGAGGTCGGATCGGCGCTTTCGGCCAAGCCAAGCGCATGACCGATCTCATGCAGGGCAAGTTGCTGGAGGCCTACCTGGCTCCCAGCGTAGGTAAACGTCTCGCCGCTTGCCTGCATCAAAGGATCTTGTTGGGGATTTTCCAACTCGATCACGGTACCGGGGCGCAAGACTCCGGCATCGGTCTTTAGGAGCGTGACACCAACAACACCCGTATCCGCCGTATCAAGGTTTCCCCAGCCGATACGGATATCGGATGCGGCGGAGTCCGCAACCTGCTCGAAATCGATACCAGCGGCTTTGGACCATGTGTCGAGCGCCTGTTCCACCGCAGCCTGATACGCCCCTTCGATGGTTCCGCCATACAGGGGCACACCCTGGGGAGGCGTCTCGGCAAAGCTCCACGTTACTGGGCGGCGATCATCAACCAGGCCTCCGACCAACAATGACGGCGCAACGGCGCCAGGCTCACCGGTACCCGCATCAATAGCCTGTTCGTTCAAACTCCAGGCATGGTCTGCGGCATTCGCGGACAGCCCATGCGACAGGTCATATTGACCGATGACGTTCATCGGCTTGGTGATATCTGCATCCAGGCCATAAAAAACCGTATAAGTATATGTCGTGACGTACGTAGTCGTATAAGTGTATACACCGCCGTTTTGTTCATCGCCTGCGCCAGCGATCTTGTCATTCGAGCCGCCCGAAAAAGTCACGTGGGCATGGTTAGTGTCCACCGTGTCATTCGATCCGATAATGTTCAGTGTATCACCGTCGCCGCCCGTGAAAATGTCGTGGCTGCCAGTCACGGTCAGACTTAAATTGTTTCCAAGATGGACGACGAGGTTACTTCCGGTAACTACATTATGGCTGCTATTGTCACCAAAGGTGAATGTCTCGTCATTGGCACCGGCAATCGTCCCATTGAACGTATTGTTCGACCCGTCATCAATGATGGCGTCGCCCGTACCTTCCATATTGAATCGGTTATTGTTGGACCCAGCCGCGATATCTATCGTCGCGTTACTACCCGGCGTAAAGCTATCGTTGCTGGCACTCTCCAAGGTAAGCTTTCCGCCATTGCCATTGGTTATCGTATCGTTGGCGCCTTCAACGGTCAGAAAAGCGTCTGTGCTCCCGGTGACTGTGTCATAGTCGCCAATGACAGTGACGTTCTCATTGTCTTCATTGAGATTCACCGTTCCGCTTGAGATGTTAGCTGTGTCGTTTGTTCCCGTGAAGCCGACCGTATCGCCAGTCCAGGCCGTTCCCAACGTGTCGTTATTGCCAATAATGGTGGCATTCTCGTTGTTCTCGTTGAGATTCACCGTTCCGCTTGAGATGTTAGCTGTGTCGTTTGTTCCCGTGAAGCCGACCGTATCGCCAGTCCAGGCCGCTCCCAACGTGTCGTTACTGCCAATAATGGTGACGACCTCGTTGTTCTCGTTGAGATTCACCGTTCCGCTTGAGATGTTGGCTGTGTCGTTGACACCATTGATGATCAGTGAATCCCCCGCACCACCCGTGATCGTGTCGCCGCTGCCGGACACGGTCGCCTGGGTATTGGCATCGAGGATGATGCCGGCATTCTGTCCGTTCGCCGTCGTCGCCCCGGCGGCATCGTCACCGCCATGGATGTTGTCGTAGCTGCCGTTGGTGCCGTTGACCTCCAGCGCCTCGTCCGGACCGGTGTAGATCGTGTTCCCACCGCCTGTGACCACGAGCGAGTCGCCGGCATTCTCGGTGATCGTGTCGCCGCCGCCGGACACGGTCGCCTGGGTATTGGCATCGAGGACGATGCCGGCATTCTGCCCGTTCGCCGTCGTCGCCCCGGCGGCATCGTTACCGCCATGGATGTTGTCGTAGCTGCCGTTGGTGCCGTTGACCTCCAGCGCCTCGTCCGGACCGGTGTAGATCGTGTTCCCACCGCCTGTGACCACGAGCGAGTCGCCGGCATTCTCGGTGATCGTGTCGCCGCCGCCGGCCACGGTCGCCTGGGTATTGGCATCGAGGATGATGCCGGCATTCTGTCCGTTCGCCGTCGTCGCCCCGGCGGCATCGTCACCGCCATGGATGTTGTCGTAGCTGCCGTTGGTGCCGTTGACCTCCAGCGCCTCGTCCGGACCGGTGTAGATCGTGTTCCCACCGCCTGTGACCACGAGCGAGTCGCCGGCATTCTCGGTGATCGTGTCGCCGCTGCCGGACACGGTCGCCTGGGTATTGGCATCGAGGACGATGCCGGCATTCTGTCCGTTCGCCGTCGTCGCCCCGGCGGCATCGTCACCGCCATGGATGTTGTCGTAGCTGCCGTTGGTGCCGTTGACTTCCAGCGCCTCGTCCGGACCGGTGTAGATCGTGTTCCCACCGCCTGTGACCACGAGCGAGTCGCCGGCATTCTCGGTGATCGTGTCGCCGCCGCCGGACACGGTCGCCTGGGTATTGGCATCGAGGACGATGCCGGCATTCTGCCCGTTCGCCGTCGTCGCCCCGGCGGCATCGTTACCGCCATGGATGTTGTCGTAGCTGCCGTTGGTGCCGTTGACCTCCAGCGCCTCGTCCGGACCGGTGTAGATCGTGTTCCCACCGCCTGTGACCACGAGCGAGTCGCCGGCATTCTCGGTGATCGTGTCGCCGCCGCCGGCCACGGTCGCCTGGGTATTGGCATCGAGGATGATGCCGGCATTCTGTCCGTTCGCCGTCGTCGCCCCGGCGGCATCGTCACCGCCATGGATGTTGTCGTAGCTGCCGTTGGTGCCGTTGACCTCCAGCGCCTCGTCCGGACCGGTGTAGATCGTGTTCCCACCGCCTGTGACCACGAGCGAGTCGCCGGCATTCTCGGTGATCGTGTCGCCGCCGCCGGCCACGGTCGCCTGGGTATTGGCATCGAGGATGATGCCGGCATTCTGTCCGTTCGCCGTCGTCGCCCCGGCGGCATCGTCACCGCCATGGATGTTGTCGTAGCTGCCGTTGGTGCCGTTGACCTCCAGCGCCTCGTCCGGACCGGTGTAGATCGTGTTCCCACCGCCTGTGACCACGAGCGAGTCGCCGGCATTCTCGGTGATCGTGTCGCCGCCGCCGGCCACGGTCGCCTGGGTATTGGCATCGAGGATGATGCCGGCATTCTGTCCGTTCGCCGTCGTCGCCCCGGCGGCATCGTCACCGCCATGGATGTTGTCGTAGCTGCCGTTGGTGCCGTTGACCTCCAGCGCCTCGTCCGGACCGGTGTAGATCGTGTTCCCACCGCCTGTGACCACGAGCGAGTCGCCGGCATTCTCGGTGATCGTGTCGCCGCTGCCGGACACGGTCGCCTGGGTATTGGCATCGAGGATGATGCCGGCATTCTGTCCGTTCGCCGTCGTCGCCCCGGCGGCATCGTCACCGCCATGGATGTTGTCGTAGCTGCCGTTGGTGCCGTTGACCTCCAGCGCCTCGTCCGGACCGGTGTAGATCGTGTTCCCACCGCCTGTGACCACGAGCGAGTCGCCGGCATTCTCGGTGATCGTGTCGCCGCTGCCGGACACGGTCGCCTGGGTATTGGCATCGAGGATGATGCCGGCATTCTGTCCGTTCGCCGTCGTCGCCCCGGCGGCATCGTCACCGCCATGGATGTTGTCGTAGCTGCCGTTGGTGCCGTTGACCTCCAGCGCCTCGTCCGGACCGGTGTAGATCGTGTTCCCACCGCCTGTGACCACGAGCGAGTCGCCGGCATTCTCGGTGATCGTGTCGCCGCTGCCGGACACGGTCGCCTGGGTATTGGCATCGAGGATGATGCCGGCATTCTGTCCGTTCGCCGTCGTCGCCCCGGCGGCATCGTTACCGCCATGGATGTTGTCGTAGCTGCCGTTGGTGCCGCTGACCTCCAGCGCCTCGTCCGGACCGGTGTAGATCGTGTTCCCACCGCCTGTGACCACGAGCGAGTCGCCGGCATTCTCGGTGATCGTGTCGCCGCTGCCGGACACGGTCGCCTGGGTATTGGCATCGAGGACGATGCCGGCATTCTGTCCGTTCGCCGTCGTCGCCCCGGCAGCATCGTTACCGCCATGGATGTTGTCGTAGCTGCCGTTGGTGCCGCTGACCTCCAGCGCCTCGTCCGGACCGGTGTAGATCGTGTTCCCACCACCTGTGACCGTCAGCACATCGGCGTTGTTTTCGGTGATGGTACCGTTCGAGATGCCGACCTGTAATACCCTGCTGGATGCTTCGTTGACAGAATTTCCGGCACCGATTACCGTTAGCACTTGCACATTCGCTAAATCGTCAGATATTTTATTGTTATTTCCATACAAATCAATATACGCATAATTTCCTGAACTTATGTCACCGCCATTTTGATAGGCTTGCAGAAAATTCTGTGTGCTTCCATCAGGATACGTTACGATACCGGTCTGATAGGCAATCCCAGATGAATTTTGACTCCCAAACGTGATTTGTATGTTTACAGTTTGTCCCGTGCTTGCGTTTATTGCGGAAAGAACATAACCGCTAACATTGCCCAATGCATCAGAGGTAATAGTAGAAAGTTCAATCGATTCCAAATTTAACCCAGCCGGAACAGGTGAACTGAGAGTGGCCCCCGGTGTCCCGCTCAGACCCGTCGCCCATGTGCTCTGAAATTTTTCCAGATATGTTTGTGTCCCGTTGTTCCCATCAAGATTCATTGATGGTGTAAGATTCTTATATATACTCACCAAGGCGGGCAGCGCATTGGCTTCCGTTGACGCAGCCAATGCCGTGTCGACAATCTGTTGAACTTGATCCAGGTTGTACCCAGGAAGAAGCACGCCAGTAAGATACAGTCCATTGCTTTGTTGATAAATTTCATTTTGTGCTATAATTTCATTATATAATGCCTTGCCCTCTGAATTCAAACCAAGTGCGACAAATAATTGTCCGTCGAGTGGGTTATTGAGGTCAAAATTTGTCGGGATCGTCTGAAGCTCTTGCAGATCAGAGAAATGTCCCAACTCATGCGCCAGCGCCCCGACCACCTGTTCAGCAAGGCTAAGTGTTCGCGGACTTGCATCAGTTACATCCGGCGGAAGGGATTCTATTTCAAGTGAAAATTGGTTTGGATTAATGTTTATAACGTATTTTCCGTTGTTTGCTTGATAGAATACTCCGGGCGCGGAAGATTGAAAGATTCCATTAATATCTGCGAACTTCCCCAGCTCATCCATCAACGTAGGACTGAATTGTAAGATTGTATATATCTCCAATAATGTTTCATTATCGAATCCACTTAGACCAGAAAGCAGCGCGTTTAAGTCGAAATCACTAATAGACATTTCTATTACCTACAATTTTATAGAAAATCTTGAGTAAAGAATAGAGTTGTTACCAAATTTGTATTTCGTAAATATGAACAATGTAAATAAAATTCATAAGCATGCGAGAGGGGATTAAATTTCCACTCGATAGTATCTATAGGATTTACCATACCAACACTTATTTCTCCGGTAGGGGCGTTTAGAGAATCGATCAAATCCTGTGCAGTTAGAGAAAAAACCGAAGAGTCCGGGGAAATTACAAGAGATGCTTGTTTGAGTGGAGTCGTTTTAATTTTACCATAGATTCGACTATATCTAACATATATCGGATAACGCTTCGCTTCTATTGCTTTACCGATGAACCTTTCGCAATATAGCTTCTCGGCTCCACGGCGCATGGTAGCCGTAGATTCTATTGGATCTGAGAATGTAACATTTAATGCTTCCGCAATGAATTCAAGATCCGCCATGTCCCTATGATCTGCGATCGCCTTAATCCCAGCAATCAAATCCGACTTGTCAACATTTTTCACCGACTTATTCCTAATCTATTTGTGATCATTATCGCAATGCATAGAACCAGTTTAGCGAGTACACTAGTCGATAGAAAGCCTTCTCAGAGCCTGTTTGGAAAATCGGTCTGATGTGATTCAAGCTCTGGATGTGGACGCCAGAGCAGAGGGGCCGGATGGCCAGGATCACCCGCAAGACGAAACGCTACCCGTCTGACATGACGGACGAGGAATGGGAGCGGATCGCGCCGTTGATGCCAAGTCCTGGGCGTCGTGGCCGCCCACGAGAGGTCGAATTCCGTGAGGTGATCAATGCGGTGCGCTATCTCGTTCGTTCAGGCTGCGGTTGGCGGATGCTGCCGATCCACTTCGGGCACTGGCGCACGGTCTATGGCTGGTTTCGTGAGTTGGCGCGACGGTTCCTGTTCCAGACCATCCATGACGTTGAACTGATGCTCGACAGGGAGCAGGCAGGCCGCGAGGCCAGTCCGACAGCGGCGGTGATCGACAGCCAGAGCATCAAGGCGCCTCATGCGAGGACAAGGGGTTACGATGCCGGCAAAAAAGTCGTCGGGCGCAAGCGGCATATCGCCGTCGATACGGACGGGCGCCTCCTGATGGTCAACCTGACTCTGGCCGCCTGCACTGTCTGAAATGAAATATCGGCAGAAGTGAGCTTGACCAGAAGCAGCCGGCCATCCGTATCAACTGAGGTGTGACGCTTGCGACCGATAATCTTCTTGCCTGCGTCATAACCCCAGACTTCCGCATGGGGCGCCTTGATGCTTTGGCTGTCGATGGCACTGCCTGAGGGATTGGCCTCGCGACCTGCCTGCTCCCGGTCGAGCATAACTTCAACGTCATGGATGGTCTGAAACAGAAAACGGCGCATCAGCCTGCGGAACCACCAGTAAACCGTCTGCCATGGACCAAAATGAACCGGCAGCATCTCCCACCCGCAGCCTGAACGAACAAGATAACGCAGCGCATTGATGATCTCACGGAAATCCGTTGTCCGCTTCCGGCCAAGCTGGTGCGCAGGCGGCATCAGCGGCAATATACGATCCCATTCCTTATCGGTCAGGTCAGACGGATAGCGTTTCGTCTTGCGCGTGATCCCAGCCATCCGCCCTCGCTGCTCTGGCGTCCACATTCTAGCTTGAATCACGCCTCGCACCTCTCGAAAACCCGTCATATCGAATTTCCAAAAGGGCACTCACTACCCGCAATTCCCCATTCTAAATTGGGCTAGGCGGCCAAGAATTCCCACTGCATCATTAACTGGTTAGTTTAGAATGCCGTGCATTTAAGTCAAGGTTTCTAATCGAAATTTTAACACTCGTTCATAAGAAATATATTTTTGAACAAAAATCATATTTGATATAAAATTGTTCTCTCTCCGATAAGAACTTTTTAAAACAAAATCGTGATCCGGAAACATTTCTCCAAGATCCCATTTTACAGAGTTAATCGGGTTTACCATTCCGACATGCTCAGCCCCTGGCGATACGTTTAGGATCGTTGTTACTTCCTGTGGGGTTAATGAGAAGTAATCAGATTTTATCACAATTGAGAGGGAGGCTCGTTGCAGCGGGGTGGACGGAGTCTTTCCGTAGACCCGTATAGACGTAGCCTGTAACGGGTAGAGACCCATGTCAGTTGGCTGCCCGCTACACCTTTCAGCATGGAACCCTTCGCCAGCCCCGCTGCGCATGGAAGTCTTGTATTCAAAATGATTGGAAAATGTAATATGCAGGATTTTTGCAATGAATTCAAGATCCGCCATGTCCCCGTGATCTGCAATCGCCTTAATATTAGCAATCAAATCCGATTTCTCAATGTTTTCCATCGACTTATTCCTCGTTTATCTGCGATCATCATCGAATATACTAGTCGATAGAAAGCCTTCTCACCACCCGCAATCCCTCATTCTAAATTGGATCAAATTTACAAGACCGGAGACGTTGGCAAGAAATCCTTCAAGAATATCGAAGCTTCAACCAGAAGCATCGTATCTTATCTAATTTAACAATTACCTTTCTCCCACGCCATACCGAGAACTGGCGCGATGATCACATTGTTATTCGCATCCAAATAGGCGGCACTAAAAGTCCCTGTCCGGAGACAACGCAATCCCTTAGCTAAGCGTATCAATCGTAAGTTGTCCGGCAAAATGAAGAGTAACCGGTGAAATCTCGTGCGACCCCGCTTCTGTCATGGCTCGCTCTTCCCCATTTGCAACAGATCCAAGATGCCGCCCCCGAGAGATGCCGTTGCTATGCGGCCGCGAAGCGATCCTGCGCCCCCCCCTCGCTCATCTTTCTCTTCCAGCATCTTGAACAGCGCGGCTAAGCGGGGATAAAAGGTAGCTGATGATGCGCCGGCGTCCCGTGAGGATTTCGGCCGTGACAGCCATACCCGGCCGAAGGGGTGCTAGGCGACCTTCGACAAAAAGAGTGGGGCGATCCAGTTCGATATGCGCGACATAGCCGCTGCCCTCGCCGCCGTCGAAATCGGGCTCATTGCCGCTCCGCGCGCTTGCTGCAGATGTGCCAGTTCGCCCGAAGAAGCCATCCACGGAATCTTTCGCCGTATCATCCACTGCATCACGACTGACCGATACCAGCCGTCCTGGAACCAAGCCATACTGCGTAAATTTGAACGCCGCGACCTTTACCTGCACTTGCTGTCCAACTTGCACGAAACCAATGTCGCGGTTCGCAATCATTGCCTCTACCACGAGGTGTTGGTCGTCCGGCACAATGACCATCAACTTTTCACCGGGGGTCACGACCTCATGATCGCCATGCGCCGCCAGTTGCTGCACCGTTCCCGTGACGGGTGCCCTGAGTACGGTCTCGCTCGCCTCATGCGCAGCCG
The DNA here is from genome assembly GCF_035199985.1 of Nguyenibacter sp. L1. Taxonomy (GTDB): domain Bacteria; phylum Pseudomonadota; class Alphaproteobacteria; order Acetobacterales; family Acetobacteraceae; genus Gluconacetobacter; species Gluconacetobacter vanlangensis. The sequence goes on along the minus strand of NZ_CP127015.1, from coordinate 2,679,512 downwards.
CACGGTAAGAGGCTTCGTCCTCATTCAATTTCCGCTGGGCATCCGTCAGATCCTGCAGCACGCCACGCACATAGTCCGCCTGTTGCGCCGCATATTGTTTAGTCAGCGACGCCAGTTCCGTTGCTGTTTCGGCACGGTGGGCAATCTGGATGGCCAGATCATGGGCCGCATCGGAATAACGTTGCGCGCTTGACAAAAGATTGACGCGGGTCGCCAGACGCTCGGCATAAAGCTTCGCATACATATCCCGGGCGCCTGCCAGAAGCGGCAACTCAGCCTTAAGCTTATCAATAGCCCCGATATTTTCCACAGATTGAACGCGTTTTTCCGCTATCTGCTGCGCCAACGACGCTAGCCTAGCTTCCTGTTCGCTGGAACGCGCCGTGATCGAGGCAAACTCCTGCTCGATTTGTGCAGGGGTGACGCCAGTCGGGGGATGAAAATGTAGCGTATATCCCGGAGATGCCATTTGATCACGTAACGCAAGAAGCCCTGCCACCGCCAATCGCGACGCGGCAAAATCAACCATCTGCTTGTCGCGCGCCGCAATCGCCGACACCGCGTCGAGCCGTAACACCGCTTGTCCCGTGGTGACATGATCTCCATCCGCCACCAAGATCTGCTGGATATTGGCAGTCGTGACGGCCTGCACGAGCTTGACCTTTCCGAACGGAATGACCGTTCCGGACGCGTTTGCCACAATATCAATGCGACCAAAGATTGACCAGATGATCGCAACGCAGCAGAAGGCACAAATCGCCATGGCAATGGCACGAGGTGCCGGCGGTGCAGGTGTGTCGATAATTTCCAATGCAGCCGGCAAAAATTCGAGTTCGTGCCGCGGACGTCGTGCAAGGAAAGGCAACAAGGCAGCCATGGCTTTATCACTCCGTCCAGGAGAGCCTGTCGGCGGTTCCATGCGTACTACACTATCTCGCGACATGCGGCCCTCCTTGTAAGGCATGGAGGGCCGCATAGTGACCTTCGTGCCTTAAAAATTCGTCATGCGATCCTTGTTCGACAAGCCGGCCATCCTTGAGGACAATGATCCGATCCGCGTGCCGCACGGTGCTCAGGCGGTGTGCGACGATGAACACGGTCCGTCCTTTGCAGATCGTGCGCAAATTGTGTTGAACGATGCGTTCGCTCTCATAATCGAGCGCACTTGTGGCCTCGTCAAAAATCAGGATCGGCGGATTGCCGACAAGTGCGCGGGCAATGGCGATGCGCTGACGCTGACCGCCTGACAGCAACGACCCGCGTTCTCCGACCTGCGTATCGTATCCTTCCGCCAGGCCAAGAATGAAGTCGTGCGCGCCGGCAAGCGTTGCTGCCCGCACAATGCGCTCCATCGCCATGCCCGGTTCGGCAAGAGCAATATTCTCGCGTACCGTCATGTTGAACAGAACATTTTCTTGCAGAACGACCCCGATCCGCCGCCGCAGCCAAGCCGCATCGGCCAAAATCAGGTCCATACCATCGATAAGAATACGGCCGCCCTCCGGCACGTAAAGGCGCTGCAACAATTTTGTCAGCGTGCTTTTTCCGGACCCGGACGGCCCGACAATTCCAATGATCTCTCCCGCAGACACGTCCAAAGAGATCTCATCAAGCACGAGAGGACCATCGACTTGATGGCGGAATTTTACACGTTCAAAACGGACATGTCCAGAAAGGCCGGGCGGCCTACCGTTCGCTCCGGAGCCACGCTCTATCGGCGTATTAAGAATATCACCCAGTCGTTCTACGGAAATGCGGGTTTGGTGGAAATCCTGATACATTTGCGCCAGGCGCACGATGGGTTGGCTGACACGTCCAGATAGCATATTGAACGCCACTAGCCCTCCAACGGTCATGCCGCCATCAATGACCTCGTGCGCTCCGACCCACAACGTAGCCGCTGTCACCAGCTTGCTGGTTCCTTGTATGATCTGAGTCGCAACGTTGCCGACATTGGATACGGAATGGCTCGTCCGGACGTAATCCGCGAGCTGCTCCTCCCAGCGTCGCTGCATCTGCGGTTCTACCGCCATCGCCTTGACTGTCTCGATTCCAGCCACGGCCTCAACCAGAAAGGCCTGATTCTCCGCGCCGCGTTTAAAACGTTCCTCAAGACGCGTGCGGAAAACGGGCGTCGCGATCATGCTGACCAAGACGTAAATCGGAATAGACAACAGCACAACCGCGGTCAACTTCAACGAATAGGTTGCCATTATTCCTACGAAGACCACGGTGAACAGAAGATCCATGACAAGCGTCAACGCGGAACCAGTCAAAAATTGACGGATGTTTTCCAGCTCACGTATCCGGGCTACCGAATCGCCCACCCGGCGTGCCTGGAAGTAGGAGAACGGCAAGGCAAGTAAATGCTGAAACAGCCGGGCGCCCAGCTCCACATCGATGCGGTTGGTTGTATGAGTAAAGACGTAGCTGCGCAGTCCGCCCAACAACGCCTCGAACAGGGCAATCACCGTTAAGGCCATCGTGACAACGTCCAACGTACTCATGCCACGATTAACCAGAACTTTATCGATCAGGATCTGGAAAGCCAAAGGCGTCATCAGTGCGAAAATTTGAAGAAATAGGGATGCGATCAGCACTTCACCGAAGACGCGACGATATTTCCTTACAACCTTGAGAAACCAACGAAAATCGAAATGCACTCCCGCAAGTGTCTCGGTAGACTTGCGTGTCGCGAGGATCGCAACACCTGACCAACCATCTTGAAATACATCGATCCCTTCAATTGCTGGACGTTGCGTGTGGCCATCGAGATACAACACCTGGTCATCACCTACGCGACCTAGCAGCTGCAAAGTCCCGTCCGTGCGAATCGCCAAGGCTGGCATCGGAGCCCGAGTGAAGCGGTTTAACGGCAAGCGGACTGCCCGTGCTTTAAGGCCCGCACGCCGCAGCACACGCAAAGCGGTGGCCGCGGATGGTTCGATTCCCCATGCATGTACAATCTGAGCAGCATCGGCCGCGATACCATGAAAACGAAGAAGCTCCACCAGAGCGTAAATCGACGGAGAGGCAACCTGGCTTACATCGCAGGACGAATTATTTGTAGAACGCTGCTGCATACAGGCCCTAATATCGTAGAATTTGTGTAAAAGTTTTTTAAATTAGATCTTTACGCGAAATTCTAAATTTTATTGATATGTTTATCCATACACACCGCGAGCTTCTTGTAAAGCGGTTGCGTTACGGGGCGAATTAAGTGTCTCTCCATATGGCATAAAAAATTTTTAATGCCTATGGGAGGATTAAAAATTTTGATATTTATATCAAATAAAATACTATATTTTCTTCATAATACATACATTATTATAAAATAATGATGGAAAGGCCTGTTAATTACTGTAGAAACGAACATGGATTCAAAGATATTTTGTCGCTCACGACGATATTCGGGGATTCTCCATAGGCGCCTGGTGTTCCAGCTGGCGGCCGAGAGCGATTCGCCGACGCGGGACGCATTGCGGCATCGAAACACGCGCGTCGCCGGCGCGGGCGTTTCACGGTGTCCAGAGGATCTGTCGGCCGGCGCGGCGGAGGGCCGCGATGTCGGGGGAGTCCGGCCAGGGCCATGACGTCCCGGATTTCCTGGGCCAGGAGTTCCAGCGCATCGGCGATGCCCGCCGCCCCGCCTGCCGCCAGCGCCCAGGCCCAGGGCCGGCCGATGGAGACCGCCGTGGCGCCCTGGGCCAGCGCGATCACGACGTCGCCGCCGTGCCGGATGCCGCTGTCCAGCACGATGTCCACCCCGTGTCCAGATGCCCTGCCTCCGTGTCGGCGATCGTTGGAGACGGCGATGCCGGCGGCGCCGGCCTCGGCGCAGCGCCGTGCCTCGTCGGGGTGCATGACGCCCTTGACGATCAGCCGCCCGCCCCATTCCCTGCGCAGCCTAGCCTAGCCTAGCCAGGCCAGGCCAGGCCAGGCCAGGCCGTCGCCGTCCAGCGTCGGATCGATCAGGGACGCCATCTGCTTCGCCTGTGCCATCACGCCGCGCTGCGTGGTGTCGGCGGCGAGATTGCCGATCGCCGGCATGCCGCGGCGCGCCATGCCGGCCAGCCAGAGCGGGTGGCGCAACAGGCCGGCCATCTGGCCGGCCGTCGGGCACGCCAGGTGCCGGAAGCCGTTGCGCCGGTCCCGCTCGCGCACCGGGGTGATGGCCGTGTCGATCGTCACGACGATGCCCTGCATGCCGCAGGCGGCCGGGCGGGCCAGCATGTCGCGCGTCAGCCCGCGATCGCGGAACACGTAGATCTGCGCCATCGCATCCGCGGCCACCGCCGCCACGCTTTCCATCGGCGCGATCGAGAAGGTCGAGAGGCCCATGCCGATGCCACACCGCGTTGCCGCCCGCGCGGCGCCGATTCCCCTTCAGCGTGGAACATGCCCGCGAAGCCGACCGGTGCCAGCATGACCGGCATCCGCCAGTCCCGCCCGAAGCATCGCGTCGCGAGATCGACGCGCGAGACGTCCTGCAGCCCCCGGGGCGTCACCGCGTGGCGTTCGAACGCCTGGCGGTTGCGCCGCAGCGTGCGTTCGCCATGCGCGCCCGCCGTCGATATAGTCGGCGAACAGGCGCGGCAGGTGGCGAACAGCCCGTCATCGACGGTCATGCGGTGCCGAATTCCGGCAGCGCCGTGGTCCTGGCCGCCGCGTCCGTCATGGCGCCGGACGCGATCAGCCGGCGTGCCGTTTCGATATCGGGCGTGAACAGCCGGTCCTGCGCGAAGAACGGCACCGCGTCGCGCAGGGTCGCGGCCGCGGCCGCCAGCGGCGCGGACGAGGCCAGGGGGGCGAGGAAATCGAGCCCCTGCACGGCGGCGAGATATTCGATGGCGATGATCGTCTTCACGTTGTCGTTGATGTCGCCCACGCGCCGCGCCGCGAAGGTGGCCATCGAAACGTGGTCTTCCTGGTTGGCGGAGGTCGGCAGGCTGTCCACGCTGGCGGGATGGGCCAGCGTCTTGTTTTCGGAGGCCAGGGCCGCCGCCGTGACCTGGGCGATCATGAAGCCGGAATTCAGCCCGCTTTCACGCACCAGGAAGGCGGGCAGGCCGCTCATCCCCGCATCGACCAGCAGCGCGATGCGCCGCTCGGCGATCGCCCCGATCTCGGCGATCGCGATGGCCATCAGGTCGGCGGCGATCGCGACGGGTTCGGCATGGAAATTGCCGCCGGACACCATTTCGTCGCTGCCCGGAAAATGAATCGGATTGTCCGACACGGCATTGGCCTCGATCAGCAGCACCCGCGCGGCGTGGCGGAGGCTGTCCAGCGCCGCGCCCATCACCTGCGGCTGGCAGCGCAGGCAGTACGGGTCCTGCACGCGCTCATCATCCACGCGGTGCGAGGCGCGGATCTGGGACCCCGCCATCAGCGCGCGATAGACGGCGGCGCATTCGATCTGCCCCTGCTGCCCCCGCAGCGCGTGCAGCCGCGGATCGAACGGCGCGTCCGTGCCGCGGGCGGCGTCCAGCGACAGGGCGCCGGCGACCAGGGCCGCCTGGAAGATCCGTTCGGCGTCCAGCAGCGCGACCAGGGCCAGCGCCGTCGAGGCCTGGGTGCCGTTGAGCAGCGCCAGCCCTTCCTTCGGCCCCAGGACGACCGGCGACAGTCCCGCCGCCCGCAGCGCCGCCCCGCCGGCCATTCGCCGGCCGCCGAAGACGGCCTCGCCCTCGCCGATCAGCACGGCCGACATGTGCGCGAGCGGCGCCAGGTCCCCCGACGCGCCGACCGATCCCTTTTCCGGGATCACCGGGATGACGCCGCGATCCAGCATGTCGACCAGCAGCCGCACCACGACGGGCCGCACGCCGGAGAAGCCCCGGGCGAGGCCGTTCGCCTTCAGCAGCATGATCAGCCGCACCACCCGTTCGGACATCGGCGCGCCGATGCCGGCGGCGTGGCTGAGTACCAGGTTGCGCTGCAGGTCGCGCAGCCGGTCGTCGGGGATGCGGGTCCGGGCCAGCTTGCCGAAGCCGGTATTGACCCCGTAGACCGCGTGGCCGGCGGCGACGATGCGCGCGACGGATTCCGCCGCCTCGGCCAGCGCGGCGATCGTGTCCTCGCCCAGCGCGACGCGCAGCCCGCCGGCCACGAAGCGCCGCAGCACGGCCAGGTCGAGACCGCCGGAGCGCAGGACATGCAGATCCGTCATCGTGTTCCTTATCCCCTGCTTATCAATCTCTGATGACCGTCGCCCTGGTGACCATCGGCAGATCGAGCCCGTTGGCCCGGGCGCAGGCCATTGCCGTGTCGTAGCCGGCGTCGGCGTGGCGCATCACGCCCGTGGCGGGATCGTTCCACAGCACGCGTTCGAGGCGCCGCGCCGCCTCGGCCGTGCCGTCGGCGACGACGACCATGCCCGCATGTTGCGAAAAGCCCATGCCCACGCCGCCGCCATGATGCAGGGACACCCAGGTCGCGCCGGAGGCCGTATTGAGCAGCGCGTTCAGCAGCGGCCAGTCGGAGACGGCATCGGACCCGTCGCGCATGCTTTCGGTCTCGCGGTTCGGGCTGGCGACCGAGCCGGAATCGAGATGATCGCGCCCGATGACGATCGGCGCCTTCAATTCGCCCTTCGCCACCATGTCGTTGAATGCCAGGCCCAGCCTGTGACGATCGCCCAGCCCGACCCAGCAGATCCGCGCGGGCAGGCCCTGGAAGCGGATCTTCTGCCGCGCCATGTCCAGCCAGGCATGCAGGTGCCTGTCGTCGGGCAGCAATTCCTTCACTTTCTGGTCGGTGCGGTAGATGTCCTCTGCCTCGCCGGACAGCGCCGCCCAGCGGAACGGACCCACGCCACGGCAGAATAGCGGGCGGATATAGGCCGGCACGAAACCGGGGAACGCGAAGGCGTCCGCATATCCTGCCTCGGACGCCATCTGGCGGATATTGTTGCCGTAATCGAAGGTCGGCACCCCCATGCGGTGGAAGGCGACCATGGCCTCGACCTGCCGGCGCATCGACGCCTTCGCCGCCTGCTCGACGGCGGCCGGATCGGCGATCCGCATCCTTTCGGCCTGGTCCAGCGTCCAGCCCGCCGGCAGATAGCCGTTGAGCGGATCGTGCGCCGAGGTCTGGTCGGTCACCGCGTCCGGGCGGATGCCGCGCCGGACGAGTTCGGGGAAGATGTCGGCCGCGTTGCCGAGCAGGCCGACGGAAACCGGCTTTCTGTCCCGGCACGCCGCCGCGATGATGTCCAGCGCCGCGTCGAGACTGTCCGCCCGCCGATCGAGATAGCCGGTCTGCAGGCGTTTCTCGATGCGCGAGGGCGCGCATTCGACGGCCAGCATGGACGCGCCGGCCATCACGGCGGCCAGGGGCTGCGCGCCGCTCATCCCGCCCAGGCCGCCCGTCAGGATCCAGCGCCCGGCCAGGTCGCCGCCATAGGACTGGCGCGCCATTTCGACGAACGTCTCGTACGTGCCCTGCACGATGCCCTGGCTGCCGATATAGATCCACGATCCGGCCGTCATCTGGCCGTACATCATGAGCCCGGCCCGATCGAGTTCGTTGAACGTGTCCCATGTCGCCCAGTGCGGCACCAGGTTGGAATTGGCGATCAGGACGCGGGGCGCGTCTTCGTGCGTGCGGAAGACGCCCACCGGCTTGCCGGACTGGACCAGCAGCGTCTGGTCGGCTTCCAGCGTCTTCAGGCTTTCGACGATGCGGTCGTAACAGTCCCAGTCGCGGGCGGCGCGCCCGATGCCGCCATAGACGACCAGCTCGGACGGTTTTTCGGCCACGTCGGGATCGAGATTGTTCATCAGCATCCGCATCGCCGCCTCGGCCTGCCAGGATTTGGCGGAAAGTTGCGTGCCGCGGGGCGCACGGACGACGCGGCTGTTCGAAAGGCGGGAGACGGTCGGACGCGTCATGGCATCACCTTGCGCAAGCTTGTATATACATTTCTTTGGCCCGTGGCCGGGAGCCTGTCAATGCGGAATCGGCCGGCGCGGGAGCGAAACGACCGGACAGGCTATGAGGATCGGCTAGTGTCCTGCCCGAGAAATTCTTATGAGAATTTCTCGGATCAGCAGGCCACTAAAATATTGATTCTAGTGTCTTTTCGATTCCGAAATTCGCTTGCGAATTTCGGAATCGGGACACTAGGGCCGGTACCGGCCGACGAAGCTGTAGCGGCTGCCCGAAGAGGTGAAGATCCCCTTCATCACCACCCGGCCGCCGACCCAGGTCCGCCGCATGAGCTGCAGGCATGCCTCGGGCTCGCGCAGGTCCAGCAGGGCGCAGATCGCGGGGTCCGGCGTGACCGCGAAGACGACATGTTCGACGTCCTCGGCCGCGGCGATGCGCGACAGGTAGCGGTGCGGGTGGGTGAGGGTGAAATCCTGGTCGAGAAAATCGGGGGCGAAATGCGGCGAGACGAACCGTTCCTCGACCTGGAGGGGGGTGCCGTCCTCGTAATGCACGATCACCGAGTGGAACAGCCGCGCGCCGGGGCGCTGTTCGAAGGCGGTGGCGAGGTCGCTGTCCGCCCGCCGTTCGTCCAGCGCGACGACGCGGGTGGTGTGCGTGTGGCCGCCGGCCGTGATGTCGTCGGCGATGTCGCGCAGTTCCAGCATTTCGACCCGCTGGCGGGGCTCGGCGACGAAGGTCCCCACCCCCTGGGCGCGGGTCACGACCCCTTCGGCCATCAGTTCCCTGAGCGCGCGGTGGACCGTCATCCGCGATACGCCCAACTGCTCGACCAGTTCGCTTTCCGACGGCAGGCGGCGGCCGGCCTGCCATTCCCCGGCCGCGATGCGCCCGGTTATGTAGAGCTTGACCTGCTCGTAGCGCGCGGCCGGCTTTTCCTGGGCGATGATGGGCGGCACGCTTGGCTCTCCCGCTAGACAGGATCTGCTTGAGATCGGGTTGGCGGCGCATCCGGCACGCCGGCGAAGATCCGCGCGGCGGGCCGCTGGCCGCCGATCCAGTAGGACAGTTCGTGCGGGCCGTCGATATCCCAGAGCGCCATGTCCGCGGCGAATCCCACGGCCAGCCGCCCGACCCTGTCCCCCAGCCCAAGGGCCGCGGCGGCGACATGGGTGTGCCCCGCCAATGCCTCGCCCGGCGTCAGGCGGAAGAGCGTGCAGGCCATGTTCATGATGCCGGTGGGGGTCAGGACGGGCGAGGTGCCGGGATTGCAGTCCGTTGCCAGGCCGATCCGCACCCCGTGGCGGCGCAGCAGCTCGACGGGGGGCGGCCGGGTTTCGCGCGTGAAATAGAATGCCCCGGGCAGCAGGATCGCGACGGTGCCGGCCCGCGCCATCGCCGCGATGCCCGCCTCGTCGGCATATTCGAGATGGTCGGCCGACAGGGCCCCCCACCGCGCCGCCAGGGCGGAGCCGGACAGGTCGGACAACTGGTCGGCATGGAGGCGCACCGGCAGGCCGTGGCGCGACGCGGCGGCGAACACGCGCTCGACCTCGCCGGGGGTGAAGGCGATGCCCTCGCAGAACGCGTCCACGCTGTCGGCCAGCCCGGCCTCGGCCACCGCCGGGATCATGTCCGCGCACAGCAGGCGGACATAGTCGTCCCGGCGCCCGGCATGCTCGGGGGGCAGCGCGTGGGCCCCGAGGAATGTCGCATGGATCCGGAGCGGCAGCGCGTCGCCGACGCGCCGCGCCACGCGCAGCAGGCGCATTTCATCGTGCAGCGTCAGCCCGTATCCCGACTTGATTTCCAGCGTCGTCACGCCGTTCGCGACCAGGCGGCGCGCCCGCCGCAGCGTGGCCTGGAGCAGTTCGTCGTCACTGGCCGCGCGGGTTGCGCGCATCGTCGCCGCGATGCCGCCGCCGCGGCGGGCGATGTCCTGGTAGCTGACGCCCTGGAGGCGTTCGGCGAATTCCGCGCTGCGGTCGCCGGCATAGACCAGATGGGTGTGGGGATCGACCAGCCCCGGCGTCATCCAGCGGCCGCCGCACCGGATGACCGAGGCCGCCAGGTCCCGCGCCGGGCCCGGCAGGTCGGCGGCGGCGCCGACCCATGCGATGCGGCCATCCTGCACCGCGAGCGCGCCGTCGCGGATGATGCCGAAATCGTCCCCGCCGGGCCGCCCGTCGCCGCGGGCCGCGACGGAGAGATGCACATCGATCCACAGACGGTCCCACATGCCGTTCTCTTTCCCTGGCTTTCTCTGGCCCTGGTCTTTCTTTGGTCTTTCCTTGACCGGACTTATCTATACATGTCTAGTTTAAGCGTATCCGGTGCGCAACGACATTCCAGGACGCCTGCATCCATGTCCCCTTCCCCCCGAAACGGATCGCTGTTCGCCGGACTGGCCCTGCTGCCCGAGGGGTGGCGGCGCGACGTCCGGATCGGTTTCGCCGAAGGGGGCGCATTCGGTACGGTCGTCGCCGGCTGCCGGCCGGAGGCGGGGGACCGCCGGGCCGACATCGTGCTGCCGCCCCTGCCCGGCCTGCATTCGCATGCCTTCCAGCGCGCCATGGCGGGGCTGGCTGAATGCCGGACGGATCCCGCCGATTCCTTCTGGACCTGGCGCGAGCGGATGTATGCGCTGGCCGGCACGCTGCAGCCGGATACGCTGCGCGCGGTCGCGGCCTTCGTGTATATGGAGATGCTCGAGGCCGGCTACACGCAGGTTGCGGAATTCCACTATCTGCACCGTGCGCCGGACGGCGCGGCCTATGCCCGGCCGGGCGCCATGGCCGAGGCCGTCGTAGACGGCGCGCTGACGGCGGGGATCGGCATCACCATGCTGCCGACGCTTTATATGCGCGCGGGGTTCGGACAGGATCTGGCGCCGTCGCAGCGGCGCTTTCGCGGCGATCCCGATTTCATCGCGCGCATCATCGCCGATCTCGGGGATCGTTTTGCCGGCGCGTCCCTGCTGCGCCGCGGCGTCGGGCTGCATTCCCTGCGGGCAGTGGACGGGGACTGCATCCGCGCGATGCTGCGGGCCGCGCCGGAAGACGGGCCGGTGCATATCCATGTCGCGGAACAGCGGCGCGAGGTCGAGGACTGCCTGGCGGCCCTGGGCGCCCGCCCGGTGCGCTGGCTGATGGACCACTGCCCGGTCGATGCGCGCTGGTGCCTGGTGCATGCCACCCACATGGACGCGGGGGAATGCGGCGACCTGGCCCGCTCGGGCGCCGTGGCCGGCCTGTGCCCGATCACGGAGGCCAATCTGGGTGACGGGATCTTCCCCCTTGCCGCCTTCATCGATGAAGGCGGCCGGTTCGGCGTCGGCCCGGACAGCAACATCCTGCTGAGCCCCGGCGAGGAGCTGCGCCTGCTGGAATACGGCCAGCGCCTGCGGTCGCAGCAACGATGCCGCGCCTTGCCGGCGGGACGGACGGGTTCGGTCGGGCGTTTCCTGTACGACGCGTGCCTGGCGGGCGGCGCCCAGGCCTGCGGCGTGGAGGCCGGCATCGCCCCCGGCCGGCGGGCGGATCTCTGCGCCCTGGCGGCGGAGGATCTGGCGCTGCCGGGCCTGACGGGCGACGCGATCCTCGACAGCGTCCTCTTCGCGCGTCCGGCCCTTCCGGTTTCCGATGTCCTGTGCGCCGGCCGATGGGTGGTCGCGGGCGGGCGGCATGTCGCCCGGGATGCCATCGCCCGCGATTTCCGGGCGGCCATGGCAAGGCTGTCGGCCTGACAAGGCTGGGGACCTGACAAGGCTGCGGGCCTGAAAGGAGAATCTTCGCGATGGAGGGGCCGGTTTTCTCGCTTGTCCGGGGGGATGCCTCCGTGCTGGTCACCATTCCCCATGCCGGGACACGCCTCGCCCCCGGCATGGCGGCGCGGATGACGGAGGCGGGGCGCGCCCTGCCCGATACCGACTGGTATGTTCCCCGCCTGTACCAGGTCGCGGCGCGACTGGGCGCCGGCGTGCTGCGGGCGCATTATTCGCGCTATGTCATCGACCTCAATCGCGGCGGCGACGATGCGGCGCTCTATCCCGGGCGGCCGAAGACGGGCCTGGTGCCGACGCTGACCTTTGATGGGCGGCCGATCTACCGGACCGGCGCCGAACCCGGCGAATCCGAGATCGCGGCGCGCCGGCAACGCTATTGGCAGCCTTATCATGATGCCGTCGCGGCGGAACTCGACCGCGTGCGCGCGCGCCACGGCCATGCCGTCCTGTGGGACGCCCATTCCATCGGCACGGTGATCCCGCGCCTGTTCGAAGGACGGCTGCCGGACCTGAATTTCGGCACCAATGACGGCGCCGCCTGTGCCGGCGGCCTGATCGCCGCCGTCATGGCCGGGCTGACGGAGGGTGGGGGCTATTCCTCTGTCCTCGACGGCCGGTTCAAGGGGGGCTACACCACCCGTCATTACGGCCGTCCCGCGGAGAGGATCCATGCCATCCAGCTTGAGAAGGCCCAGGCGACCTATCTGGCATCGGAGGGCGGGGCGGCGCCTGCCGCCGATGCGCGGAAGATGGAAAAGCTTTCCGGCCTGATCGGGGATCTTCTGGAACGCGCCTGCGCCTGGAGACCCTGATTTCGGTCTGTTCAGTCGGTGGCCGTGGCGGGCAGCGCCCGCGCGTTGAAGCGCCGTTCCATGGCGATATAGAGCGGCGGGGTCAGGAGCAGGCTGACGACCCAGGACAGGTCGACGCCGCCCAGCGCCCGCGCCACCTGGCCGGTATAGAGCGCGGTCGAGAGGAAGGGCACCTGCACGAGGATGCCGATGACGTAGCAGGCCAGGGCGGGGCCGTTGAAAAGACCGTAGCGCCCGCCGTCGCGCGCGAAGAACGAGGCGACGTCATAGTCCCCGTGATGAAGGAGGTAGTAATCGGTCAGGTTGATGGCCGTCCACGGGATCATGACCGACATCAGCAGTTCGAGAAATTCGCCGTATGCGCTCATGAAACTGTCGGCCATCAGGGTCGCCATGGCAAAGGCCAGCGCCAGCAGCGCCACCGTCACGATCAGGCGCGCGGTCCGGCCGTAGCGCCGGCCGGGCGTGAAGGTCTGCGCCACCGTCAGGGTCGACAGGGCCCCGCAATAGATGTTCATGGCGTTGGCCACGGCGATGCCGAGCGACAGCGCGGCCAGGACCGCCGCCACCCACGGCCCGAGCAGCGCCGCCAGCGTGACGACGATGCCGTGTCCCGCCGCCAGCAGCCCCACCGCCGCGCCCAGCGCCATCGCCAGCACCGACCCCAGCACGGAACCGGAGAAGCAGGCCGCGAATGCCTGTCTTTCGCCCGCGGGACCGGCCGGGAGATAGCGCGAGGAATCCGAGACATAGGGCGCATAGGCGATCTGCCACAGGGCCGCCGTGGACATTGTCCGCAGAATGCCGGTCCAGCCCGGCCGGCCCGGCGCGAGGAACGGCAGGTCGCCGGCATGCAGCGCCAGCACCCGCGCGATGCAGAACAGGATGGCGGCGCCGCAGAGCATTGTCATGACCCGCGCCGCGAGATGAATCGCCCGGTAGCCGAGGATGGCGGGAAGGACCGAAAGCGCCTGGACGACCAGGATGGCGGAAAGACGGCCCAGGCCGGGCACGATGCTTTGCAGTCCCTCGGCGCCCAGCACGAGGTTCGACGCCGCGAACCCCACATACATCAGGACGATGACGGCGGTTACCGGCACCGCGCCCATCAGGCCGAACTGGCCGCGCGTCTGGACCATCTGCGGCACGCCGAGACGCGGCCCCTGCGCCGCGTGCAGCGCCATGAACACGCCGCCGATCAGATTTCCGGCCAGGAGCGCCAGCAGCGCCGGCAGCAGCGGCAGGCCGTAGACCGTCGTGGACAGCGCCCCCGTCACGACGGTCAGCATCATCAGGTTCGGGCCGAACCACACGGTGAACAGGTCGCGCGGCCGGCCGTGGCGGCGCGCGGGGGGGATCGGATAGATGGTTTCCGCTTCCGGGGAACCGAGCGAATCGATCATGAGCCCTCCGTGTCCGGTGCCGCGCTGATGACGCGGAACGATCCGGTGCGGCATCGACCGATACGACATTATTCCGCCGCTGGATACAGTAGCCCGCTGCGACGTATTTCCCTACGCCATGCGTCGGAAAAATCTATCAAGCCCGTGGATTTATTGCGATATCATCATGTCCGTTCGCGCATGGCGGCGAAAGGAGGCCCTGGCGGCGCGCGCCCCGCTTCCTTCGGTTTTTCCGAAGCCAAAGGAAACGGTTCCGTTCTTTCATAGATCGTCCCGGCCTGCGACCATTCCCGGATCGAACCGGCCGGGGTAGTGCGCCGGTTCCGGCCAGGACATGAGGTCACGACATATGCCCGTCCATAAGCGCATCCGCCCGTTCAATACGAAAGAGACCTATCCCGAGCAGAACCTGGACAATGATTTGTGCCAGGCGGTCGTGGCGGGCAATACGGTCTATCTTCGCGGCCAGGTGCCGCAGGACCTCGACACGCGCGAGAACGTGGCCGTCGGCGACCCGGCCGGGCAGGCCCACAAGGTCATGCAGAACATCCTGCTGCTGCTGAAAGAGGCGGGATCGGATCCTGCGCATATCTGCAAGGTGACCGTCTATCTGACGGATATTCGCCACAGGGAAGCCACGTATCGCGTCCTGGGACAGTATCTGAAGGGCGTCTTTCCGGTCTTTACCGGGTTGGTCGTGGTCGCCCTTGCCCGTCCGGAATGGCTGATCGAGGTCGACGTCATCGCGGTGTTGCCGGACTGAGCGGACCTGTTCGGAACCCTATCCGGAACCAAGGCCATCCGGGAGGACGGAATGGGCCCGGGGTCATTCGTCGCCGGGCACGCCGTACGCGGGCGCGGACGACGGATCCAGGCAGCGCGTGACGTAATCGTTCATCTGCGGCTGCCAGACGGTCCAGAGATCGGCCAGGCGCGCGATCGGCGCATCGTCCCAATCGACGCGCAGGTCGGTCAGGGGCCAGCTCTGGCGGTCGACGACCAGCAGGCCCGCGGAGCGGAGCGGGCCGGCCTCGCCGCCAGCCGCCAGGCCCGCGCACATGGCGCGCACGAGGCGCGTGCCGAGTTCCTGGGACGGATCGGAGGCGAGGAAAGCCTCCACGACCGCGTCGGGCACCGTCGCGTTGGCCAGCAGGTTGCCGGCCGACGCCACGTTTCGGCGGACCGCCGTCGCATGGCATCCCAGCGTCCGCGCCCCGGACCAGACGGCCGCCGTGCCGTGGCGATCCATGACGGCGAGTTGCCGGAATTCGGGAAACGGGCCGGTGCGCACCAGGGCATCGCGGCACTCGGCGGCGCTGCTGCCCCCGTCCATCAGGTCGAGGCCGAGCGGGCCAAGCCGCGGATCCGTCACGTTCTGCGACGCCACCACCCCCACCCCGGCCCGGGCGAACGCGCAGCGGCCGGCGACCGCGGGGGACGAGGAGGACACGGCGATGCCGAACTGGCCCGTCCGCGCGCATCTGGCGATGATGGAAAAGGTCATGTCCGTCTTTCTCCCTGTCTCCTCGGCATATTTCGGCGGGTGCCCCGGTTCAGCGGCGGAGCCGGTCCAGGATCCCGTCGAGAAACCTGTCGCCCTGCGCCAGTTCCCGCGTGGTGATATATTCGTCCGCCTTGTGCGCCCGGCCGATCGATCCCGGCCCGCAGACGATACAGGGCAGGCCGAGCTGCTGCGCGAACAGCCCCGCTTCGGTGCCGAAATCGATCACGCCGGGGGCATTCCGTCCGGCCGCGCGCAGGCCGAGCGCGCAGATTTCGGTGTCGGCGCATCCATCCAGCCCGGGATAGGCGTTGACGATGTCGATCCGGATCGTCCCCCGGCCGGCCTCGGCCTCCACGCGCCGTGCGGCGGCGTCCAGCCAGGCAAGGGAAGCCGAGCCGTCCTGGCCGGGAATCAGCCGCATCTCGGCCGTCGCCACGCAGAGATCGGGAACGATGTTCAGCGCGGTTCCCCCCTCGATCAGCCCCGCCTGGACCGTGGAGAACGGCACCGCGAACCGCGTATCGTGCGGCTCGGTCACGCGGATATGGTCCTGGAGATCCGTCAGCCGGCCGATCATTTGGGCGGCCAGGACGATCGCGTTCGTTCCCCGGAACGGATCGGCGGAGTGCGCGGCCTCGCCCCGGCTGACGATCCGGAAGGCGATCTTTCCCTTGTGCGCGACGGCGACCGCCATTTCGGTCGGTTCGCCGATTATGCAGCCGGCGGCGCCCCGCATGCCGCCATCCGTCTTCAGCGCCGCCAGCAGCGAACGGACGCCGAGGCACCCTAGTTCCTCGTCATGGGAGATCACCAGGTGCAGCGGACGGACGAGCGGGCGGGCGGCGGCTTTCCCGGCGGCCGTCAGCATGCAGGCCAGGAAACCCTTCATGTCGCTGGTCCCTCTGCCGTACAGCCGGTCGTCCCGCTTCGTCAGCACGAAGGGATCCGAGGACCAGGCCTGACCGGCGGCGGGCACCACGTCCGAATGCGCCGACAGGACGATGCCGCCGGGGATATCCGGCCCGACCGAGGCGAACAGGCTGAACGCGTCCGGCCTGTCGCCGGGGATGCGCCGCACCCGCGCGCCCAGCGCGGCGAGATGCGCCGCGATCCAGCCGATCATGTCGGTGTTGGACTGGCCGCAGACACTCGGGAATGCCACGAGCCGGTCCAGAATGGTCTCTGTGATGGTCTCTGTGCCGGTCATCTCCGCGCCGCGATATGGCCGGCCAGATAGTCGGCGTCGTGCCAGACGCCCCAGATGAAGGGCGACGCCCTGCGCGTCAGCCAGGCCAAGCCGAGGAAATAGAGCCCCGGTTCCTCGGACACGCCCTTGCGATGGCGCGGGCTGCCCTTCGCGTCGAAGAGATCGATCTTGATCCAACCGAAATCCAGCGCATAGCCGGTCGCCCAGATGACGGAGGCGATGCCCGCCCCGTGCAGGTCCAGGGACAGGACGGGATCGGTGACGCATGCGGGATCCGGCCCGATCGCCCGTGCCGCGGGCTCTTCGGGAAGATCCAGTCCCTGCTGCGCCACATAGGCGTCCGCCGCGTCCAGCATCGCGAGATAGTCCGCGTCGCCCCGGTCGATATTCGCCTTCAGGTCCGGTGCGACGTGCAGGACACCATCCCGGAAGGAGTCCGTCCTGCCGAGGAGGGTCATGCCGTCCTGCGCCAGCCGGCGGAAATCGACCGTATGTCCGCCGCGCGCGCCGCTGACGGCGATTGTGACATGTTCCATGGACGGGCTGCTGACCGCCATGTCCCACATTCCGAGGACGCCGAGCCACCAGACGAAGTCACGCCCCCGATAGCGCCGGGGCGGCCGGTCATGGGGGCCGACGGAGAGCCAGACGGGGCGGCCCGCGCGCCGCAGTTCGTCGGCGATCTGCACGCCCGAGGACCCCGCGCCGACGACCAGGACACCGCCTGCCGGCAGCAGGTCCGGATTGCGGTACCCACTGGAATGGATCTGCAGCACCGCGGCATCGGGCGGAATGATCGGGGGGACGACCGGTTTCTGGAACGGTCCGGTGGCGGCGACGACGTTCGTCGCCTCGATCACGCCGGACGAGGTTTCCACCGCGAAGCCGGAGCCGCCTTCGTTCCGGCGAAGCGACAGGACCTCGACCCCGCAGCGGACCGGGGCTTCGATCCGCCGCGCATAGGCCTCGAAATACGTGACGATCTTCTGGCGGGGCGCGAAGTCGTCCGGATCGACGTCCGGAAATGTCATGCCGGGAAACCTGTCATGCCAGGCCGGCCCGTTGGCCACCAGGGAGTCCCAACGCTCGGACCGCCAGCGCTCGACGATCCGCTTCCGTTCCACGACGAGATGCGACACACCCCGCCGGCCCAGATGCTCGCTCATGGCCAGCCCGGCCTGACCCGCGCCGATCACGAGCGTATCGACTTTTTCGGTTGCCATTCCGGATACCCTTTTCCGACCGTGCCGAAGATCATTCCGGCGCATGAAAAGCCGTTCGTTCTTGTAATGAAATCAGAAAATTCCACAAACAATCATTTTGATCATCGATGCTTAGCATTTTCCTAAGAGCCGGACGACGGTGCTTCGGGCAACGAAAAACCTTATGACGGCTTCAAAAAAACAATCTTTACCCGATAGACGTCACGATTCTACGCTGCCTCCGTCATGAGGGAAACCATCCCGCGGAGGCGGTCTTGAGCCAGGACAACGAACAGAGCGTGCGGGTGGATCTGGCGGCCGCCCTGCGCATCGCGGCGCGCCTGGGGATGCACGAAGCCGTCGCCAACCATTTCAGCGCCGCCATTTCCGAGGACGGCACGCGCTTTCTCATCAACCCGAAATGGCGGCACTTCTCGAGGGTATGCGCGCGCGACCTGATCGTGGTGGATGCGCGGCAGCCGGGCGATGCGGACAGCCGCGACCTGGATCCGACCGCCTGGGCCATTCACGGCCAACTGCACAGGATCAACCCGCGCGCGCGGGTGGCCATGCACCTGCATCCTGTCCATGCGACGGCGATCGCGACCCTGCAGGATCCCGTCATTCCCCCGATCGACCAGAATACGGCCCGATATTTCAGAAGAATCGCGATCGACAGGCAATATGGCGGCATGGCCGACAGCGCGGCCGAGGGCGCCCGCCTCGCGGCGCTGATGGGCGACAGGACCCGGCTGATGATGGGCAATCACGGCGTCATGGTCGTCGCCCGCACCGTCGGCGAAGCCTTCGACGACATGTATACGCTGGAACGGGCCTGCCAGATACTCGTCACGGCCTATTCGACCGGCAGGCCGCTTTCGGTCCTGGCCGACGACGTCGCGGAAAAGACAGCCGGGGACTGGGAGCGCATCACGGATTTCTCCATCCGCCATTTCGAGGAAATGAAGCTGATCCTCGACAGGGAGGAGCCCGACTACAAGGACTGAGCGCGACCTCTCGCCTGTCGGCGTGCGATGGTATAAAAGACGGCATGCGCTATACGCTTCGTCAGCTCGAATATTTCATCGCGGCAGGCGAAGCCGGGTCGATCCGACATGCCTCGGAGAAACTCTCGATTTCCCAGCCTTCGATTTCTACTGCGATCGCCCATCTCGAACAGGAACTCGGCGTTCAGCTCTTCATCCGCCATCATGCGCAGGGATTGTCGCTGACGCCGGCCGGGCGCCGGCTCGTCGCGGAAGCGAAGCGGGTGATCCAGATGGCCGAAGGACTCTATGCCGCCGCGTCCGAGGTCACGGACCAGGTGCGGGGCCAATTGACGGTCGGCGCCATGGTCACCCTGGCGCCGATGATCATGCCGGAACTCGCGCACGGGTTCATGTCCGCCTATCCGGCCACCGAAATCCGGCAGTTCGAGGCCGATCACGAACAGCTTATGGAAAGGCTGAAGCGCGCCGAGATCGACATCGCCATCACCTATGACCTCCAGATTCCCGAGGACATCAGTTTCCTGCCCCTCGCCAGCCTGCCACCCCATATCCTGGTCAGCGCGGCGCATCCCTTCGCGGGCCGCGAAGAGGTTTCCCTTCGCGAACTTGCGGACGAGCCGCTTATCCTGCTCGACCTGCCGTTGAGCCGCGAATATTTCTTCGGGCTCTTCTTTCGCGAGGGGCTGGAACCGAAGATGTATTCCCGCTCTTCGCATCAGGAAGTGGTGCGCACGATGGTCGCCAACGGATATGGCTACACGCTGGCCAATGTGCGGCCTCGTTCGGATCTCGCCCTGGATGGACGGCGCGTCGTCCGGGTCAGGCTGGCGGGCGATCATCGGCCGATGGTGGTCGGGATCGCGACGCTGGAGACGATCCGGAAATCACGCTTGCTCGAACGGTTCGAGGCGCATTGCACGGCCTCCATTTCCGACCTGTCCCTTCCGGGAATGACGGCGCCCGACCTGCCCGGCTGAGGAAGCAGCGTCATGTCGTCCTCCGCGCCGCGGCGTCGCGGATCGACGGGCCCGCCAGGCAGAGGCAGGAGACGCTGAGCGCCGACACGGCGAGCAGGTACAGGCCGGGTGCCGGCAGGTTGCCCGGCCGGCGCGTCAGGAGCGAGAGCAGCAGCGGCGTGAAGCCGCCGAACAGGAGCTGGCTTGCGGCATAGCTGAGCGCGATGGCGCTGGCCCGGTTGCGGGCGGGGAACAGGTCCGCCATCAGCGCCGGCACCGACGCGTAATAGCCGCCATAGATGCAGACGATGAAGGCCGATTGCACCAGCATCAGCCGCGTCGCCGACGGCGCGGCGGCCAGCCACGCGAAGAGCGGCCAGGCCGCCAGGCCGCCGATGGTCGCCGCCGTGATCATCAGCCCGCGCCGCGCCGTTCGGTCGCCCAGGCCGGCAAAGACCGGCGGCAGGACGATCGACAGAATGCCGGACACCACCGTTCCGAACAGCGACCCGGTTTCCGACAGGTGCAGGACGGTGCGGGCATAGGTCGGCATATAGACGTTCAGCGCGCTGCCGGTCGCCCCCAGCCCGACCGTGCCGATCGCCAGGATCATACGCCGTTTGTCGCCCCGCACGATCTCGCGCAGAGGGGCGTGATTCTCGCGGCGGGAAAAAGCCGCCGATTCCGCGCTGCGCAGACGCAGCCAGGTGGCGAACGGCCCCATGACCAGCCCGAACAGGAACGGCAGGCGCCACGCCCCCGCGTCGATCTGGCGGTCCGAGAAGAAATGATGCACGCACCACGCCAGGAACGCCGCCAGCGTCACGGAACAGCCGGATGCCGACCATTGCAGGCTGGCATAGAATCCACGCCGCGCCGGATCGCGTTCCGCCAGCATCGCCGAGGCGCTGCCGAATTCACCGCCCGCCGCGAACCCCTGCAGCAGCCGCGACACCACCAGCAGCAATCCCGCCGCCGGACCGATCGACCGGCTGTCGGGAATCAGCGCGACCGCCCCGGTGCCGATCGTCATCAATGCCGATGACAGGATCAGCCCGCTGCGCCGGCCATGCCGGTCGGTCCACGACCCCAGCCAGGCCGCCCCCAGCGGGCGCACCACGAACGCCACGCCGAAACTGCCCAGGCTGAGCAGCAGAGGCTGCGCGCCCCCGGCGCCGGTCGAAAAGAACAGGCGCGAGAAGGTGACGGAAAACAGCCCGTAGAGCAGCAGGTCGTACCATTCCAGCGCCCCGCCCAGGACGGTCGCCAGAATGGTGCGCGCCTGCCCCGCGTCGCGGACCGTCGCCGGAGCCGCCGTCCCCGCCACCGTCAGAAGCCGGTCGTCAGCGAGACGACGCCCGAGAATTTGCCGCCGGTGATGTAGGTCGGCTGGCTGGCCGCCACCATGTGTCCATAGATGCCGCGCGTCGCGACCGCGTTCGAGGTCAGGCCCCATGCGCCGGACAGATAACGTGCATCCCCCACATTGATCAGGTTGAGCTGGATCTGCGGCCGCTTGAGGGCGCCCACGCTGTGCAGGCGGTACCCCAGGCTGACATTCGCGGTCTTGTAGGCCGGCATGCTCTGGTCGTCCATGAAGGTGGTGTATTGGGAATCGACATAGTTGAACGAGAAATTCCCGAACAGAGACCCGTCGTCATAGGACAGGCCGATCGATCCCATGAAGGTCGGCGTCAGGACCGCGCTCTTGCCCCGGGTCGGCAAATAGTCGCCGCCGGCCGCGATGTCGTTGTCGATGGTGGCATGCAGATACTGGCCCGACAGGTAGGGCGCGACATGATGCCAGGCCGGCAGGCTGAATTCGGCGCTGGCGCCGCGCGTCGTCTGGCCGCCGCCATTCAGCGACGACGTGATGGTCGTGCCGTTGACGAGCTGGTTGCTGGTCACCTGGCGGTTGGTAAAATTATAGTTGAACAGAGAGACGGTCAGGTTGAACGCGCCGTAATGGCGGAAACCGATTTCCTCGGCGATCGAATATTCCGGCTTGATGTCGCTGGAATGCGCGCTGGTCATCCTGCCCGTCGCGACGCTGAACATGTCGATCGACGGCGTTACCGCGGCGGCTTCGCGGAAGGCGGTCGTGCCGTTGAGATAGACCTGGTCGTGCGGCGTGGCCTGGTAGCTGATCGCGACGCGGGGCAGAGGCTGGAAATCGCTGAACCCGGTCGCGTAGGTCGCCCCCGGAATCAGGTTGGTCGCCATGCGCGTCATCATCACGGCCTTGAGCCCGGCCGAGACGGTCAGCCGGTCGTCCAGCGCGCGATAGGTATCCTGCAGCGTCAGCGCGTTGAGCTGCTGGATCACATGCGCGTTCCATTGCAGCAGCCGCCGTCCGTCCTGGGTCAGCACGGGATATCGCCCCCACAGATTGGCCGCCTGCCCGTTGGCCCCGGGCAGCGAATAGGAGGGGTCCTCGGTATAGTTCACGTAGGAATACCAGTAGCCGAGCGACAATGCGTTATGGTGATGCGTCCATGTCAGCGCCGTGTTCAAGCCGAACGTCGATTCGGTGAAATGATCGACCGACACGGCCGCCGCCTGATTACTTACCCGGCCGCCCGCCCGGCCGCCCGCCCCTGGCGGGAATTGCAGGATGCCTGCCGGTTCGCTGCCGAGATAGCTGCCGGTCCGGCTGAGCGCCGTCGCGCCGTTCAGCGTGCCGTCCACGTCGTAGAGATAGGGCGTGGCGGCCAGGGCCAGGCCGTGGCCCAGGTTGAGATGCGCCTGCACACCGGCATGCGCGTGACGCCACTCATATTGGTGGAATTTGTAATAATCCGTGTTCGATCCGGTAAAATTCGGCGCGTAATTGTAGGAATCGCCGTATTGCCGCCACTGCGCCAGCGTCGGGTAGGTATACAGGTTTTCGGTGACGTCGTTGTAGGACATGAAGGGCGAGATGCTGTTGCCGTCGCCCCATGTCCTTTCGCCCTTGAAATCCACGTGCCAGCGATTCAGGCCGCCCGGGCCGCGCCAGTTGGTGGCGGTGGTGTCGGAAAACGACGCGTAGGACCGGAAGCCGGAATGCCCGATCTCGCCCGTCTCGCCCCGAATGAATTCGCGCTCCAGGTCGTTGCCGCCGAAGGTGAAGTCGGCCAGGCCGCCCGCCTTGGGGGACGGGCTGCGCATCGTCGCGCTGATCAGTCCGCCCACCGCGCTGAAGGTGGGCGCCATCAGGTCCGGCGAGCCGGGCGACACCGTGATCGATCCGATATTTTCCGTATCCGCCCAGGTCGAGGATGCCGGACTGTAATACAGCACGTCCGACGGGTTCATCCCTTCGAACTCGTAGCCGATCTCATTCTGGTTCATGCCCCGCATCGACACGCTCATCCGGTCGGTCGCCCCGGTCGGGTCCGCCGTGGCGACCACGACGCCGGGTGTGTTGCGCACCAGGTTGAGCACGTTGGTGGTCGGGGACTGCGCCGCGATGTAGTCGCGCGTTATCGTGTTGCGGGCATAGGGCGCGGTCTGCCGCGGCATCAGCCCGCCCCCCGGCACCGCGCCGGTCATGCCGGTCGCCGACGCCTGCGCGCTGACGGTGATTTCCTCGGGCCTTGGCGGCGCCACGGCGCGCGGGGGCCGTTTCGGCGTGGGGCGGTGCGCCGGGGCCCGCGTCGATGCGTCCCGCGCCGTAACGGGCGCCGTGCCGGATAGCGGGTGCGGCCGCGCGCCGGCAACCGCCGCTTTGGCTACCGTCACGCTGGCCACCGTCGCGGCGATCAGCGTGACGCCCGCGGACGCGGCCGCCGTGACGCTGAGGGAACGGAATCTGAGACCGGACATAGGGCGCCCCACTGCCTGGGAGATGGTCGGGACGCGACGCGGCGCACGGCGCACCCAATGTATGCCGAATACCCCATGATGGCATGACATCCGCCGGATCATCGCGTTTCAGCATACCGAAGCTAGGCCGAAACGATATTGCCTGTCCAGCTCGTTTTGAATATGGACCGAAAATTCTTTGAAATTGGCGGAAAACAGCAGAACATTCTTTTCACGGAAGAAGATTCGGCGTGAAAACCGGTGAGTCCATTCCCCTTCCAGTATGCTGAAACACCGGTTATGTAGAGGTTGGTTCGGCGTGATGGGCATCCGGTATACGAATGGATCTGCAGCCACGATGGAGCCCAGTGAACGCACGCGGAGCCCGCATGTCATGACGTCGCCGTCGCGCCCGAAACCACGCTATGATGTCGTCGTCGTCGGCGCGGGGATCATCGGGCTGTCCACCGCCCTGTTCCTGCGGGAGCACGGCCTGTCCGTCGCGGTCCTCGACAAGGGTGTTCCGGCCTATGAGCAATCCAGCCGCAACTGGGGCTGGATGCGCACCGTCGGGCAGGACATGGCCGAGCTGGAACTGGCCCTGCAGAGCCGCCCGCTGTGGCGCCGATGGGCGGCCGAGGGCGATTTCGGCTTTCGGCCCTGCGGGCTGGTGTCGCTTGCCGAGACCGAAGCGGAATGGTCGGCCCTGCAAGCCTGGTTCGCCCAGGCCCGCGGCCGGGGACTCGATACGCGGGAACTGGATTCCGAGGCGGTCGCCCGCGCCCTGCCCCAGCTTCGGCGCCGCCAGGCCGGCGGTCTGTTCGCGCCGGGCGATGCCGGCATCGAACCCGACCAGGCCATGCGCTTTCTCGAACGCAAGGTCCGCGATGCCGGCGCCGCCTTGTTTGCGGGCACTGCCGTCCGGCACATCGACATCAGCGGCGGGCGGGCCACCGGCGTCGAGACCGAAACCGGCCCCGTCGCCGCCGACGCCGTCGTCATCGCCGCCGGTGCCTGGTCACGCTGGCTGAGCGCGACGGCCGGCATCGTGATCCCGCAATTGAAGGTGGTCGCCTCGGTCCTGCGCACCACCCCGGTCGAGGACGGCCCGCTGCCCAACGTGGCCTCCACCGCGTTCTGCCTGCGCCGCCGCCGCGATGGCGGCTATACCGTCGCGCGCCGCAATTCGTCGCTGACCTATGTGACGCCCGACGCGCTGCGTTTCCTGCGCCTGTACCTGCCGAACTATCTGAAGCAGAAGCAGTTGCTGCGGGTGCGCGCGGGGGCCAGCTTCTTCCGCGAACTGTGGCTGGAGCGGCGCTTCGGACCCGGCCGGCCCAATCCGTTCGAAGAGTTCCGCGCCTGCGACCCGGCAGCCGACAGCGACACGCTGAAAGCCACCTTCGCGCGGTTGCAGCAGGACATGCCCGTCTTTCGTGCCGCGCGCATTGCGGCCGCGTGGGCCGGGACAATCGACGTGCTGCCGGACGCGCTGCCGATCCTGTCGTCCGTGGCGCGGCATCCCGGCCTGTTCCTGGCCACCGGCTTTTCCGCCCATGGCTTCGGCATCGGTCCCGCGGCCGGCAAGCTGATGGCCGAGATCGTGACCGGCGAGGCCGGCGCCGCGTCCCGTGCGCCGTTCCGGCTCGAACGGTTTCACCTGAACGGCGATTGACGGCGGGCGGCCATCTGGTTTTAGCGGATATGGCATCCTTTCCAGAAGACATGAACGAGGCCGGCCGATGAAGGAAAGACACCCGCCCGCGCCCCCGGCCGAGGACAGCCCGGGCGAACCGCGCGGCCATTATAGCGGCGAGGAACTCTATGTCGCGCTGCGCCGGGACCTGATCAGCAACCGCACGCCCGGCGGTACGATCCTTCAGGAAAGCGATATCGCCCACCGCTACGACGTCAGCCGGACCCCCGTGCGCGAGGCGCTGCAGAGGCTGCACCAGGACAATCTGATCGAGCGCAAGGGCCGGTTCTACATGGTGGTCCAGCCGCATGTGGACCGGATCCGGGAGCTGTACGAATTCCGCGAGGCGATCGAGGCGAGTACCGTGGTGCTGTGCTGCCGCCGCGCCAGCGATGCGGACCTGGCGCACATCGTCCATCTGGTGGACGAGCAGTACAGGGCCGCCGGCGAAAAGCGGTTCCATGATTATGAACGGTTCGACGCCCTGTTTCATGTCGCGATCGCCAAGGGCGGCGACAACAGGCTGCTGGCCCGCCAGTTGGAAGTCAGCTACGACCAGATCTGGTTTTCCCGGGTGGGGCATCTGATTTCGATCCCGGAATATTCCGTCGATGCCACGATCGCGGGGCATCGCCGCATCGTCGATGCCCTGGTCCGGCGCGACGAGGGCGTTGCCAGGGCCGAGATGATCAGCCACCTGCGCAGCGCGATCGAACTGACCGAACGTGCCTCGCCACGCAGCAAGCGCACGGGGAAGCGACGCGCGTCGTGATCGTCGGGTTTCTGCCGAGAGCATCCGCGCGGTTCCAGCCTGGCCGTCACGGTTCGATCCGGTCGGCGGCGGGCGGGACGCCGAATTCGTCGCGATAGGCGCGCGAGAAGCCCGAACGGCTTTCGAAGCCCGTCGCGGCGGCGATTTCGGTCACCGGCAGGTCGGTCTCGCGCAATATCGTGCGTGCCCTGGCCAGGCGCAGCTTGCGGTGATGCGCCGCCATTCCCCAGCCGAACGCGTGATGGAACACCCGCTCCAGATGCCGTTCGGAGCAGTGGGCGATCGCGGTCAGTTCCCCGACGCCCAGGCGGCGGTCGGTCGTCTGCTCCATCAGCGCGACCACCCGCGCCAGCCGCCGATTATGAGCGGGCGACCGCCCGCGCTGCGGCGCCTTCTGCGCCGCGTCGGGCCGGCGGATGACCGTATGGATGCATTGTTCCGACACCCGGCGCGCGAAGCCGGCGCCCCGCGCGGCGGCGATGCGCGCCAGCATCAGGTCGATCGACGCCGTTCCCCCCGCGCCGGTGAAGATGCCGCCATGATCCTCGAACAATTCGTCTGACGCGCGCCAGTCCGGGAATGCCTCGACGAAGGCCGGCCGTGCCTCCCAATGCATCGTCATCGGCGTGTCTTGCCCCAGCCCGGCCCGCGCCAGCAGGAAGGCGCCGGTATCGATCCCGCCCATCTGGACGCCGCGCCGGGCCAGGACGCGCAGTGCCCGGTCGTGCGCGCGCGCCAGCCCCGCCAGCGGCGAGAACCCGGCGCAGACCACCAGCCAGTCCAGGGCCGGCGCGTCGGCGCGGGCCGCGTCCGCCAGCGACCGCGCCGCCTCGATCCGCATCGCGTTGGACGCCACGGCCGGCCGGCCATCGAGCGAGAGAACGTCCCATTGATAGAGCGCCTGCCCGGCCAGCCGGTTGGCCACGCGCAACGGTTCCGCCGCGCAGAGAAACCCCAGCGCGGAAAAGCGGGGAACCAGCAGGAAACCGACGCGGCACGTCATGGAGCGTGACGATATCCGACCGGAACCGCAACGCAAAGGGCGGGAACGGTCACGCACGCGCCCCGCGCCGCGCGCGACACTCGCTTCGGGACGGACAGGATGCCTGTCCGTCGGCACGAGGGCGAACCTGCATGAAAACCAGCCTGTTCATCACCTGCGCGGTCACGGGGGCCGGGGATACGGCGGCCAGCCATCCCGGGTTGCCGATCACGCCGAAACAGATCGCCGACGCCGCGATCGACGCGGCCAAGGCAGGGGCCGCCGTGGCGCATATCCATGTGCGCGATCCCGAAACGGGCAAGGCGGCGCGCGACATTGCATTATACCGCGAGGTCGTCGAACGCATCCGCGACGCCGATACCGACGTGATCATCAACCTGACCGCCGGCATGGGCGGCGACCTGGTGCTGGGCGGCGGCGAGTCCCCGCTGCCGCCCGACGCCACGGGGACGGACATGGCCGGCCCGACCGAACGCCTGGCGCACGTGGCCGAACTGCTGCCCGAAATCTGCACGCTGGATTGCGGGACGATGAATTTCTCGCTGGGCGACTATGTCATGGTCAATACGCCGTCGATCCTGCGGGAGATGGCGCGGCAGGTCCGGGCGCTGGGCGTGCGGCCGGAACTGGAAGTGTTCGATACCGGCCATCTGGTGTTCGTGAAACAGATGTTCAGGGAAGGATTGCTGGACGCGCCGCTGATGATCCAGCTCTGCATGGGTGTGCCCTATGGCGCGCCCAACGACCTGCTGACCCTGCATGCCATGGTCAATGCGCTGCCGGCGGACTGCGTCTACAGCATGTTTTCGCTCGGCCGCTTCCAACTGCCTTATGTCGGGCTGGCGCCGATGGTCGGCGCGAACATCCGGGTGGGGCTGGAGGACAATCTCTATCTCTCGCGCGGCGAACTGGCCAGCAATGCGCAGCTTGTCGACCGGGCGGCGACGATCCTGGGCGCGATGAATGTCGAGATCCTGGGACCGCAGGCGGTGCGCGGGCTGCTCGGGCTGACGAAACGGGGATGATGCGATGAGCGGACAGGATATGAACGGACAGGATTTTGGCCCGAAACGCTGCGGGCTGGTCGGCGGCGGCGTGATCGGCGCCGGCTGGGCCGCGCGCTTCGTGCTGAACGGACGCGACGCCGTCCTTTATGATCCCAGCCCGGACGCCCGTGCCCGCGCCGAAGCCGTTCTGGGCATGGCGCGCGCGGCCTGGGCCGGGCTGCTGCCCGGCGCCCTGCCGCCGGAAGGACGGCTGCATATCGCCGCGACGCTGGAAGAGGCGTTGGAGGGCGCCGATTTCGTCCAGGAAAGCCTGCCGGAAATCCAGACGCTGAAATGCGACGTGCTGGGGCGGATCGACGCCCTGCTGCCCGCCGCCGTGCCGATCGCCTCGTCGACCTCCGGGCTGTTGCCCACGCGGCTGCAGGCGCGGCTGCGCCATCCCGAACGCTTCGTGGTCGGCCATCCGTTCAACCCCGTCTATCTGCTGCCGCTTGTGGAGATCTGCGGCGGCGCGCGGACGTCGGAGGACACCAAGGCCAGGGTTGCGGCCTTCTATCGCGCCATCGGCATGCAGGTCCTGCATGTGCGCAAGGAAGTGGACGGTTTCATAGCCGACCGTCTGCTCGAAGCGCTGTGGCGCGAGGGGCTGTGGCTGATCGAGGAGGGCGTCGCGACGACGGCGGAATTGGACGACGCGATCCGGTACGGCGCCGGGTTGCGCTGGTCCTTCATGGGGACGTTCCTGACCTATCGCCTGGCCGGCGGCGATGCGGGGATGCGGCATTTCCTGGCCCAGTTCGGGCCGGCGCTGGAACTGCCCTGGACCAGGCTGGTCGCCCCCGAACTGACCGACGCGCTGATCGACCGCATCGCCGGCCAGTCGGACGAGCAGGCGGGCGGCATGACGGTTCGCGCATTGGAGCGCCTGCGCGACGAGGCGCTGGTCAAGGTCATCCGCGCGCTGGCGACCGTCGGTCCGCAGGGTTATGCGGCGGGGGCGACGCTGAACCGTTTCGCCGCCCGCCGCGCGGACGGTGCGCAAGGCGGCCAGCCCGGGGCGGACGGCATACCGGCAAGCTGGCACGGCGTCGTGCCGCCGGAATGGATCGATTATAACGGCCACATGACCGAACACCGGTATCTTCAGGTGTTCGGCGAGGCGACCGACCATATCCTGGACGCCATCGGCGCCGGCCCGGACCATGTCGCGGCCGGACAGAGTTTCTACACCGTCGAGACCCATCTCCGGCATCTGGGCCAGGCGCGGTGCGGCATGGCGATCATGGTCCGGACCCGCGTCCTGGACGCCGACGGCAAGCGGCTGCATCTGTTCCACGTGCTGACCGCGGCGGGTGACGACGCGCCCCTGGCCACGGCGGAACAGATGCTGATCCATGTCGATACGGCGCGCGCGCGGAGCGCGCCGATCCCGCAGGCCGTCGCCGGCGCCATCGCCGCGCTGCGGACGGCGCACAGCGCGTTGCCGGTCCCCGAGGGGGCCGGACGCGCCATCGCCATGCCGCGCCGGTCATGAGCCGGGCGAGCCTGGTCCGTGCCGCGCTGGCGGTCGCGGGGATGGCCGCGGGGATGGCCACGGCGATGCCGGCCGTCCCCACGGCGGCGCCCCGTGCCGAAACGCCGGCGCAGTTCGACGATGCCCGGCGGACCGTTTCGCTGCCGGACGGGATCGACCTGGCCTTCATCACCATCGGGCCGCGCGACGGGCGGCCCGTGATCCTGGTCCATGGCTATACCGACAGCGCGCGGGACTGGTTTCCCGCCCTTTGGGCCTTCTCGCCGCGCGACCGGCTGATCATCGTCGACCTGCGGGGGCATGGACGCTCTTCCAAGCCCGGCTGCTGCTACGCCCTGGTCGATTTCGCCTGGGATATCCGCCTGCTGATGGATCATCTCGGCCTGAAGCGGGCCGACCTGGTCGGTCATTCGCTGGGCAGCCTGATCGTGCAGGTCTTTGCCGAAAACTGGCCCGACCGCGTGAAGCATGCCGTGCTGGTCTCCTCGACCGGCGGGCCGGCCGCCGCCCCCACCCCGCGTGAGCGGGCCGAGCGCAGGGCCGCCTTCGATTTCCGCACCCCCATCAGCCGGCTGCGCGACCCGATCGATCCGGATTCCGCCTTCATGCGCGCCTGGTGGTCGTCTCCGACGCCGGTCGATCCCGATTTCATCCGGCGCCAGCGCGTGGAGTCCGCCCATATCCCCGCCGCCGTCTGGCTTGCCGTGCTGGATCAGGGCCTGACCGGCTTCGATCCGCAGCCCGGCCTGGCCCGGCTGAAAGCGGCCTGCCTGCTGATCTGGGGCGAAAAGGACCCGATCATGCCGCCGGAGGTCCGCCGCACCCTGATCGCCGCCCTGCCGGGCGCGCAGGTGGCCATTTATCCCGGACTCGGCCACAATCCGTTCTGGGAACAGCCGCGCGCGGTCGTGGGACGGATCGATCGGTTTCTGGACGGTCCCTGAAAAAACCGATTCGATCACCCCCCGGGCCGCCGCCCCAGCACCGCCGCCACCGCCGGGCGCCCCGGGCGACCGTCACGCGTGACGACGTCATCGAGCCATCCGGACCATGCGGCCGGATGATCGCGCAGCCAGCGCCAGGCGACGATGGACGGGTCGATGCGGTCGCGCTGGATCGCCTGCATCATCGTGTTTTCGTCCTGGATGGTAAAATGGATGCGCGACAGCAGGCGGACCGCGTTCGGGCAGGCTGCGCCGTAGCCGGCGCGGATCACGGTATGGACCGAGGCGCCGCCATCCGGCCCGAACACGGACTCGCCCCCGGTCAGATAGCGGATCGGAAAGCGCATGTTCATCGGATGCGGCTCCCAGCCCAGGAACAGGATCGGCCGACGGCTCTGCACGTCGCGGTCGAGTTGCGACAGCATGCCCTGTTCGCTGCTTTCGACCAGGCGGAAACGGCCCAGATTGAACTGGTTGCCGCGGATTATGGCCAGGACGAGCGCGTTTCCGTCATTGCCCGCTTCCAGCCCGAAAATCATGTAGCCCAGCCGACGGCCCCAGGCGGCGATATCCTTGTAATCGCGCAATCCGGCGTTCCAGACATAATCGGGCACCGCCAGCGTGTAATGCGCGCCGGACAGATTGGTCGCGATGCGCTGCACGCTGCCATCGGCCAGAAAGGGTGCGATCGCGAGATGGCCGGACGGTTCCCAATTGCTCAGGAACACGTCGACCCGCCGGTCGCGCATGGCGATATAGGTCATCGTCAGCGTCAGCATCGGGGCCTGCGGCCGGTATCCCAACGCATCGAACAGCCGCACGGCGACGGCGGTGACGGCTTCGGCATCCGTCCAGCCGACGTCGGAAAGGCGGATCGGCACGCAGGACGGGGCGTCGGCGACCGGGTTGGCGGCGACTGGGCTGCCGGCGGGGGGCCCGGCCCGTGCCGCGGGCGCCGCGGCACACAGGAGCGCCAGGCTGGCCAGCAGGGCGCGTGCCGCCCGCATCAGCTTTGTCCGTCCGCCGGGTCCGGCCGGACCGGCGCCGGGAAGCGCGCGCGCCGTTCGAGGATTTCCAGGTCCATGTGGCTGCGGATATAGAGCATGCGCGCATCGCGCGTGGGCTGATGGTCCCAGGCGGGCGGCGCGCCCTGGCGCAGTGCCTCGGCCACCAGCCGGCGGCGGCGCTGCGACATGAGCACATCGGCATGCAACCCGGCCAGGTCCCATCGCCGTCCGATTTCGGCCAGGAAGGCGCAGCACAGCGCGCGATGCGCCGGATCGGCCGCCAGGTTGCGGATTTCGCGCGGATCGGCCCGAAGATCGTACAATTGATCCGGATCGGCCGGACAATGCACGAATTTCCATTGCCCGCGCCGGATCATGACGATCGGGGCGATCGCGCCTTCGGCGGTATATTCGCCCAGCGCCAGCCCGTCATCATCATGGCCCGTGCAATAGGGCAGCAGCGACCGGCCCTCGCCGGGCAGACGATCGGACCGGTGCGCCAGATCGCACAGCGTGGGCAGCAGGTCGACCAGGGACACGCAGGCCCGCACCCGGCGGGGGGCGAAACGGTCCGGCGCGCTGACGATCATCGGGATGCGGCAGGAATCGTCGAAGAAACTCATTTTGTACCATTGGCCGCGTTCGCCCAGCATTTCGCCGTGATCGGCAATCACGATCACGATCGTATCGCGGTCCAGTCCGGTATCGCGCAGCGTGCCGAGAATCCGGCCGAACGCATCGTCGACGAAGGAGCAGGCGCCGTAATAGGCGCGGCGCGCGGCGCGGACCTGCGCCTCGGTCACCGGCTGCAGCGCCATGCCGTTGACATGGTGCAGCCGGGCGGCATGCGGGTCGCCGGCCTGCGCCGGGATGGCGGGCATGTCGATTTCCGCGTCGCTATACCGGCTCCACCAGGGATCGGGGATGGTGAACGGGTCGTGCGGGTGAGTCAGCGAGACCACCATGGCGAAGGGCCTGCGATCGGGATCGCGGGCCAGGTCGTACAGTTTCTGCCGGGCACTGAACGTGACCTCTTCGTCGAAATCGATCTGGTTGGTGCGCACGCACCGCCCGGCCTCGGTTACCGAATTCATGGTGTGGTACCATTCCGGCCGCTCGTCGAAACGCGTCCAGTCCGGGGTCCAGTTGAAATCGGCGGGATAGATGTCGGTCGTCAGCCGGGTTTCGAAGCCGTGCAACTGGTCGGGGCCGCAAAAATGCATCTTGCCGGCCAGGATGGTCTCGTAGCCCGCCAGGCGCAGATGATGGGCGAAAGTCGGCGTCTGGGACGGGAATTCGGCGGCGTTGTCATAGGCCCCGATCCGGGACGCCAGCCGGCCGCTCATGAAGACCGCGCGGGACGGCGCGCAGAGGGGGACGTTGCAATAGGCGTTTTCGAACACGACGCCGCCGGCCGCCAGCGCGTCCAGATGCGGCGTCTTCGCCACCCTGCCGCCATAGGCGGACAGGGCGGCGGCCTTCAACTGGTCGGCCATCAGGATCAGGATATCGGGACGTTCGCGCATGACCAGAGTGCTCCGCCTCTTCCGATACCGGCGCGAACGGGATCAGGCGCGATCCGTCCGGCCCGGCAATTGCCGCCCATGACGGCACAGTGGATCAGAATCCCGCGCGGATGGTGCCGAAAAACTGACGCGGCGCGCCGACCAGGAAGGATTGGTAATCGCCGGTCATCGGCAGTCCGTTCTCGCCCATCGTGGAAATGTATTTGACGTTGGTCAGGTTGTAGACATTGAATTCGAACGTCAGGTCCCTGGCGACGCCGTATCCCCTGCCCAGATGATAGCGCGCGCCCAGGGATTCCAGCCAGTAATGGGGGACCTTCATGTCGCCCGTATAGCTGAAATTCCTGGTTCCCATATAGGTCGTGTCGAAATGCGCATCGAAGTCGCGCCAGGCGTAGGACAGGCTGTTCTTGTACATCAGCCGCGGATAGGACACGACCTGCTGACCCTTGAGGTGATAGACGATGCCGGGCTCGGCCAAATTGTCGTCGTAGGTGGCGTGGTTGTAGCTGACGCTGTTATAGATCGACAGCCCCCGGAGCGGCGTCACGGTCAGGCCCGCATCGATGCCGTTCATGGTCACGCCGCCGACATTCGCCACGGTGGAGACCGGATTGACGATCGTGCCGGACGTGATCTGTTGCAGGCGATTCTTGAAATCCGTGTGATAGGCATAGAGCGACGCCTGCACGAGCCGGTCGGTGAAACGATAGCCGACGGCGTAGTTCCAGTCGGTTTCCGGCTTCAGCCCGCCCTGTTTCTGGAGCTGGTCGAAGGTGCTCTGGCTCAGCGCGAAGGGCGACGCCCCCTGCTTGTAGGCGGCGATCGGATAGGATTTCACATTTTCGGTGATATCGAAGAACGCTTCGTGCCGCCGGAGGAAATGCCAGTCCGCGCTGATATGGGGCAGAAATGCCTTGGCGGTCGTGATCGAACCGGAGGCGAGCGCGTTGGTGCCGGTATAGGATTGGAGATTCTGCGTATCCCCCGCCCGCGCCGTCTGCAACAGAGCGCGGAAGCCGAAATGCAGCGCCAGGTTGGACAGCGGGCTGTAGGTGTCCTCGGCGAAGCCGGTGAAGCTGTTGGAATTGATCTGTTCCCGCCAGAGTCGCGCGAACGGCGCGGGCAGCGACCCCAGCGAGTTGACGGGCGATCCCTGCCCCAGCAACGGTTCCTGGAACGCCCAGCGGCCGATATCGGTGTGGAGCCCTTCGTACCAGATGCCGGTGCTGATGTGATTATGCGCGACATCATAATGCAGGGCGGTGGTGAAGCCGCCGCGCTGGCTGTGCTGGAGCGTCATCTGGTCGAACAGCGGCGCCCCGTTGGGCGAGGACATATAGGGGCTGGCCCAGGTGCCGCGCATATATTGTCCGTGCCCGTATATGACGCTGTCCCAGCTCAGCCGGTCCGTCAGCAGGAAATGGAAATTCATGCCGCCGAGATAGTCGCGCTCGAGCGTCGCGCCGTCATAATAGGATGCGTCCCACGGATCGGACATTTTCGTATAACCCGGCGGCAACGCGCCGCCCGGCAGGCCGTTCAGCGACAGCGCGGAACGATAGGCCTTGGCATAGCCGTTCGGCGTTCCGATGAAATTGTCTATGTCATATCCGCCGTTCTTCAGCATGTCGAAGGACATGTCCTGGTAATTGTAGAGTTCGAAATCGGTCCAGTCGAAATAGGCCGAGACCGAGCTGGATTCTCCGACCGGCTGGACGAACTTGGCATTGACCTGCTGCGAGAACTGATTGGCGCCGCCTTTCCATTTATCCATGTCGTTGCGCAGATAGGACATGTAGAAACGCGATCCCTGGGCGTCGAGATCGCCGGAATCTCCGCGCAGATAGGTATGGAACGTATTGTTGCTGCCGAAGGTCTGGACGATCTTCGCGCCCATCTTGTGGCTGGGGTCGGAGGAATGGAACGCCACCGCGCCACCGAGATTGCTGGTCGACGCGGTATCTTCGGCCCCGGCGCTCATTGTCGCGTCCATGCGCGCGACATTTTCGGAACTGATGGCCGCCACCGAATTCAGGCCGTTCATGCTGTGGAATTCCTGATCGCCCAGCGGAATTCCGTCCAGCGTCATGCCGATCTGATTCTGGAAGAACCCGTGCATGTAAAACTGGTTGGACCAGGTATCCAGCCCCTGGGGGTCGTCGGACTGGAACATCACGCCCGGCATCTGGGCGAGCACTTTCAGCGGATTGGTGCCCGGCACGGATTTCGCGATCAGGTCCTGCCCCACCACGACCGATGTCGCCCGCGCCTTGCGCAATCCCACCACGCTGAATGTTTCGGGCCGCGCGGCGACGACGCGGCGCGCAGGCCGCATACCCTGGTCCATACGGTGCGACGATGCTGCGGGATGCGCGGTATCGGCCTTGTGCCTCTTCGCGGCCCAGGCCGCATGCGATGACGTTGCCAGGAGCAACGTATAGAATGCCGGGAGAATCCTGATCTTTTTCATCGAAATCGTTCCTGTGTTCAAGACCGGAATCCGATCATGCGCGCGCCCCATTGGATCGATACCGTACCGACGATCTGGAAAGGGATGATGAGATTGCAGGCGATTTCCGACAGCGGCCTGAGCCGTTCCGATATCGATCCAGTCGTGGGAAATCGGGGCGGGAGCGGATTGTGCAATATCCTTCCGAGCTGAAATATGACGATCGGCGAGGCCTGGCGCCCGTTGCGAGACATCATGCCGCCGGCGCCGGCACCAATATGATGCAGATACGCAACGATATCCCGGAAGCACATCTCAGGGGAGAGGAGATCACGCAAGCGATCCCATTGCTAGAACGGATGCGTCATCCGTTCACGCATATGGTGTCGCAAACCTACAAATCGGACGGGATATCAGAATCTGGTGCTGATCGTCCCGAAATACTGCCTGGGCGCGCCGACGAGCACGGATTGGTAATCCCCGGACAGCGGGTTGCCGTTCTCGCCCATCTGCGAGACATAGGATGAATTGAACAGGTTGTAGACGTTGAAATCCACGGTGATGTTCTTCAGGAACCGATAATCGCCGAAACGGTATCGTGCCCCCAGCGACGCCATCCAGAACCCCGGGACCGACATGTCGCCGACATAGCTGAAATTCCGCCGCGACGTATAGGCGGCATCGAAATGGATTTGCGCGTCATGGAAATTGTACGTCACGTTGGATTTGTACATGACGCGCGGATAATTGACGACCTGCTGCCCCTTGAGGAAGTAGGTCGTGCCCTGGGTGGTGATATTGTTGTCGTAGACGGCATGGTTGTAGCTGACGCTGTTGGTGATCGCCAGCCCGCGCAGCGGCGTCAGCGTCAGGGCGGCGTCCAGGCCGTTCATCGTGACGCCGCCGACATTGATCACGGTGGAGATCGGCTGGATGATCGTTCCCGCCGTCAGGGACTGCAGCCGGTTGGAAAAATCCACGTGATAGAGATTGAGCGACCCCTGCAGCAGGCGGCCGGAATAGCGATAGCCCAGGTCATAGACCCAGTCGGTTTCGGGCTGGATCGTGCGCTTCAGCGCCTCGAAGGTCTGCTGGTTGGAGACGCCCCAGGCCGAGCCCAACTGATAGCCGCTCATGCCGTAGCCGCGCATGTTCTTCGTGATGTCGAGATAGAGTTCGTGATGCCGCAGAAAATGCCAGTCGGCCCTGAAATCCGGCAGGAATCCGTTGGCGGCGGTCAGCGTTCCATAGGGCAACGTCTCTTGCCCGTTATAGGCGACGTCATTGGCCACGCCGCCGCCCCGCGTCGTTACCACCAGCGAGCGGAAGCCGAGATTGAACACCAGGTTGCGGGTCGGACGGATCGTATCCTGCAGGTGCGTCTGCACCGTATTGGACCAGTAATCCATGCCCCAGTTCTCCTGGAACGGGGTGCCGAAGCGGCCATTGACGGCATCCAGCGGTTCCCCCTGCCCCAGGAGCGGTTCGGGGTACTGGAATTCGTCCGAGATATAATGATCGTTTTCGTACCAGAGTCCGCCTTCGATCCTGTTGATGCCGAGCTGATAATCGAGGGCGCTGGTGAAGCCGTATCGCTGGGTGCGCGGCTCGATCACCTGTTCGGACAGCGGCGCGCCGTCGGGCGAGGGCGTATAGGGACTGGTCCAGGTCTGCCATTGCCGCTGGCCATGGCCGTAGAGGACCGTATTCCAGTCCAGGCGGTCGGTCAGCGGCAGTTGCAGCGTGGCCCCGCCGAGATAATCCTTGGCGATCGTCACCCCGTCATAATAGGACACGTCGATCGCATCCGAAAACCCGGCGAGCGAGGGCTGATAGATCCCTTGCGCCGCCAGATAGGCCAGGTTGTAATAGGGCCAGTAATAATCGTTGCGCGTGCCCAGCGCCTTCAGCATCGCCAGGCTCTGGTCCGCATAGGCGAACTGCATGGTCTGGTTCCAGTCGAAGAACAATGTCAGCCTGCCGGCGCCGGCGATGGGCTGCACCAGCTTGGCATTGACCTGCTGGTCGAACTGATCGCCGTTGCCCTTCCATTTCCGGCCGTCCGCCCGGGCGTAGGACACCAACATGCGCGTTCCGGACCGGTTCAGCACGCCGGTATCCAGGCGCACGAAGGTGCGGTAGGTCTGGTTACTGCCGAAAGTCTGCGATACGGTGCCGCCGCGCGTCATTTGCGGATCGACGCTGCGCAGTTCGACCGCGCCGCCCAGATTGGTCGTCGAGGGCATGGCCAGCGCCCCCGCCCCCTGCGAGACGTCCATGGCGGCAATGTTGTCCGGCGAGATGGCGAACGTGCTCATCAATCCATTATAAGGCCGGTAATCCTGCGCACCGAGGGGGATGCCGTCCAGGGCGAAGCCGAGCTGCTGCTGGGTGAAGCCGCGCATATACAGCGCCGATCCCCAGCTATCGGTCCCCAGCGGATCGTCCGACACGAAATTGATCCCCGGCAGCCGGCTCAGCATTTTCGCGGCGCTGGTCCCCGGTACGAACTGATCGAGAACCTGCCGTCCGAGAATCACCGTCGCGCCGTGGGCCGTGGTACGGGCGTGACTGACCGTCAGCGCCTCGGCCGCGACGGCGCGGGCCTTGCCGGGCGCGCGCGTCTTTCCGCCCGGGGACGCCGCCGCCGCCGCCCATGCCGGTATGGCCGGGACCGCCAGGGCCGTCGTCAAGAGGCATGTCAGAAGACGCGAGGCCTGCTTCATCTTGGTCGTCCCATTCTTCAGGCGGCGGGGCCCGGTGATTTCCGGCGTGGATTGAATGTTCATTCAGACATTGCGTCTACGAAATAATAAATCCGTCACTTTCTTGAAGGATTGCGACCTGGCGCATGGAAAGTGAAACGCCCGTTCAACAAGGAACCAACAAGGAATGGAATCAGCAGGAATGCGCGCCGCGGCAGCCCGTATCATCCGCATGGCCTGTTTCGTGGCACGTTAAACGCCCATGCAGCGATGACATTCCATTATTTTACTGAATATATCCGTAATTCCATCTGGTCATGGGCGATCTGAAAACGGGAGTTGAACGCGTATTCAGTTTATGGCACGGTATGTTCATGAGCCAATCCTCTCATCTGACGCCGGTCGAGTTGAAGCGCCGCCGGGAACTGGTGGCCGCGACGCTGGATATATTGGTCGAGCATGGCCTGGCCGGCGCGACGATGGCCCGCATCGCCGGGCATGCCGGCGTGTCACCCGCGCTGCTGGTCCATTATTTCGGCGACAAGGACACGCTGCTGGGGCTGGCGTTCCGCGGCACGGCCGCCGCGCTGTCGGCCGATGTCGCGCGGGCGCAGCGCGCCGCGCACGGTCCGTGGGGGCGGCTGGAAGCCCTGATCGATGTCTGCCTGGGGCAGGAGCAATTCACCGCCCGCCACGTCGCGGTCTGGCTGGCCCTGTGGGGCCAGGCGGTGCATGTCCCCACGCTGGGCCGCATCCAGCGGGCCTATCAGGCCCGCATGCTTTCGAACCTGCGGCATGATCTCGGCGCGCTGGTGCCCGGCCCCCAGGCCCGCGCCATCGCCGACACCCTGGCCGCGCTGATCGACGGCACCTGGCTGCGCGCGGCGCTGGCCGCGCCGTCCCTGTCCGACGGACGCATCGCCCGGCAGCAGGTCCTTGGCTTTCTTCGCAGCCAGATCGGGGCCGACACGATTCCGTCAGCACCCCCCGCCATTTTGCGCGGCGCTCCGGAGGGGCTGTGCGCGAGCTGGATCGACGGCCGGCCCGTCATGGGCGACGGGCCGCGGTTCGAGACCCGCAATCCGGCAACCGGCGCGGTCCTGGCCGAAATCGCGGAAGCCGGCGAGCCCCTGGTGGCGCAGGCGATCGAGTCCGCGGCGCGCGGGCAGGCGGAATGGGCCGCCCGAACCGGCGCCGAACGGGCGCGGATCCTGCGCCGGGCCGCCGACCTGCTGCGCCGCGACAATGCGGAGCTGGCGCGGATCGAAACGCTGGATACCGGCAAGCCGATCGCCGAGACGTCGTGCGTCGACATCCTGTCCGGCGCCGACGCGCTGGAGTATTTCGCGGCCATGGCCGCGACGATGACGGGCGACAGCGTCGATCTGGGCGAGGCGGCCTTCGGCTATACACGGCGCGAGCCGCTTGGCGTCGTCGCGGGGATCGGCGCCTGGAACTATCCGATCCAGATCGCCTGCTGGAAGGCGGCGCCGGCGCTGGCCTGCGGCAACGCGATGATCTTCAAGCCCGCCGAACTGACGCCGCTGACGGCGGTGCGCCTAGCGGCGATCTTCCGCGAGGCCGGATTGCCCGACGGGGTGTTCAACGTCGTGCAGGGCACGCGCGAGACCGGGCAGTTGCTGACCCGCGCGCCGCAGATCCGAAAAATATCCCTGACCGGCGAGGTCGGCACCGGCCGCAGGGTGATGGCGGACGCCGCCGCCACCCTGAAATATGTCACGCTGGAACTGGGCGGAAAATCGCCGCTGATCGTCTTCGACGATGCCGACGTGGAAAACGCGGTGTCCGCCGCGCTGCTGGGCAATTTCTTTTCAGCGGGCGAGATCTGTTCCAATGCCACGCGCGTCTTTGTCCAGGCGGGCATTCGCGGGCGTTTCCTCGACCGGCTGAAGGCGCGCGTGTCGGCGATGACGATCGGCGATCCGCTCGACCCGCGGACGCAGGTCGGCGCGCTGATCTCGGACGCGCATATGCACAAGGTCCTGGCCTATATCACGGCCGGCAGGGCGGAAGGCGCCGAACTGCTGACCGGCGGCCGGCGCGCGATGCGCGGCGCGCTCCGTCGCGGCGCGTTCGTCGAACCGACCGTGTTCACCGACTGCCGCGACGACATGACGATCGTGCGGGAGGAAATCTTCGGGCCGGTGATGACGGTCCTGGATTTCACCGACGAGGACGAGGCCGTGGCCCGCGCCAACGCGACCCCGTTCGGCCTGGCCGCCGGCGTCTTTACCCGCGACCTGGCCCGCGCGCACCGGGTGGTCGCGCGGCTGGAGGCCGGAACCTGCTGGATCAACCAGTACAACGTCACGCCGGTCGAGCTGCCCTTCGGCGGCTACAAGCAATCGGGCCTCGGGCGCGAAAACGGCCGCGCGGCGCTGGATCACTACACCCAGACCAAGAGCGTCTATGTGGCGCTTGGCGATATCGAGGCGCCGTACTGATGCGGGACTATGACTATATCATCGTCGGTGCCGGCTCGGCCGGGTGCGTGCTGGCCAACCGGCTGACCGAGGACGGGCGCAGCACCGTGCTGCTGCTGGAATTCGGCGGCAGCGACCGCTCGGTCATCGTGCAGATGCCGAGCGCGCTTGCCATGCCGATGCATTCGAAGCGGTTCAACTGGTTCTATGAAAGCGAGCCGGAACCGCACCTGGACGGCCGCCGCATGCACACCCCGCGCGGCAAGGGGCTGGGCGGGTCGTCGTCGATCAACGGCATGGTCTATGTGCGCGGCCATGCCCTGGACTATCAGGAATGGGAGGATGCCGGCGCGGCGGGCTGGGGCTA
The DNA here is from genome assembly GCF_035199985.1 of Nguyenibacter sp. L1. Lineage (GTDB taxonomy): Bacteria > Pseudomonadota > Alphaproteobacteria > Acetobacterales > Acetobacteraceae > Gluconacetobacter > Gluconacetobacter vanlangensis. Next base: position 2,638,498 of record NZ_CP127015.1, on the reverse strand, counting down.
TCGCCATGTGCTGCCTTATTTCCGCCGGGCCGAGGATTGCGCGGAGGGCGACGATTCCTATCGCGGGCGCGGCGGCCCGCTGCACACGCAATACGGCACGCTGGACAATCCGCTGCACGATGCGTGGATGAAGGCGGGCGAGCAGGCTGGATATGGCCGTACCGGCGACTATAACGGATTCCGCCAGGAAGGCTTCGACCGGATGAGCATGACGGTGCGTCGCGGCCGGCGCTGGAGCACCGCGAACGCCTATCTGCGGCCGGCGCTGAAGCGCCCCAACCTGACGCTGGAGACCCATGCCCGCGCCACGCGCATCCTGTTCGAGGGCCGGCGGGCCACGGGACTGGCCTACACCCGCCGCGGCGTGGCGCATGAGGCCCGTGCGCGGCGCGAGGTCATATTGTGCGGGGGGCCGATCAATTCGCCGCAGCTTCTGAAATTGTCGGGGATCGGTCCGGCGGCGGAACTGCGCGACCACGGGATTACGGTGCTGGCCGACCGGCCCGGCGTGGGGGAAAACCTGCAGGACCATCTGGAATTCTATTTCCAGGTCGCCTGCCGCCAGCCGATCACGCTCTATTCCGCGATGTCGCCCTGGGCGCGCGCGCGGATCGGCCTGCGCTGGCTGCTGTTCAAGGACGGCCTGGGCGCCACCAACCATTTCGAAAGCTGCGGCTTCATCCGCAGTCGCGCCGGCATCCGCTATCCCGACATCCAGTTCCATTTCCTGCCGCTGGCCGTGACCTATGACGGCAAGGGCCTGGCACGGAGCCATGGATACCAGGCGCATGTCGGGCCGATGCGTTCGAAGAGCCGGGGGTGGGTGCGGCTGCGTTCGGCCGATCCGGCGGACAAGCCGAAGATCCAGTTCAATTACATGAGCCATCCGGACGACTGGACCGAAATGCGCGCGTGCGTCCGCCTGACGCGCGAGATCTTCGCCCAGCCCGCCTTCGACCCGTTCCGGGGCGAGGAGCTGCAGCCTGGCGCGGCCTGCGTGACCGACGAACAGATCGATGCCTTTATCCGCCAGCGCGTCGAAAGCGCGCTCCATCCCTCCTGCACCTGCGCGATCGGGGCGGTGGACGATCCGATGGCGGTGGTCGATCCGCAGACGCGGGTGATCGGGGTCGAGGGGGTACGGGTCGTCGATTCCTCGATCATGCCGCGCGTCACCAACGGCAACCTGAACGGCCCGACCATCATGATCGCCGAGAAGGCCGCCGATCACATCAGGGGCCTGCCGCCGTTGCCGGCCTCCAACGCCCCGTTCTTCGAGGCGCCGGACTGGCTGACCCGGCAACGCATCGGCGGCGCCTGACCGCCCGCCGGGCATGATCCTGCGGCCCTAAATCAGCACTCGGGGAGGTTGACGGCCAATCCGCCGAGGGAGGTTTCCTTGTAGCGGTGGTTCATGTCGCGGCCGGTTTCGGCCATGGTGCGGATGACCTGGTCGAGCGAGACGTGGTGCGTGCCGTCGCCGTGCATGGCGAGCGAGGCGGCGTTGATGGCCTTGACCGCGCCGAAGGCGTTGCGTTCGATGCAGGGGATCTGCACCAGGCCGGCCACCGGGTCGCAGGTCATGCCCAGATGGTGTTCCATGCCGATTTCGGCGGCGTTTTCCACCTGGAGCGGGTCGGCGCCCAGGGCGGCGGCGAGGCCGGCGGCGGCCATCGAGGACGCCACCCCGACTTCACCCTGGCAGCCGACCTCGGCGCCCGAAATCGAGGCGTTGAGCTTGAACAGGCCGCCGATCGCGGCCGCCGTCAGCAGGAAGTCGCGCATGCCCTGACGGGCGGCATCGGCCGAGGCATGGGGGCAGAAATCGCGATAATAGCGCAGGACGGCGGGAATGATGCCCGCCGCTCCGTTGGTGGGGGCGGTGACCACGCGTCCGCCCGCCGCGTTTTCCTCGTTCACGGCAATCGCGAACAGGCTGATCCAGTCCATGATCCCGTGGGCCGATCGGGCATTGACGGTCTCTTGCGCGCACAGCCGCTCGTGAAGGGCGGCGGCGCGGCGGCGTACCTTCAATCGGCCCGGCAGGGTGCCGCCATGGCTCAGCCCGCGTTCGATGCACGCCATCATCACGTCGATGACGTGGTCGAGATAGGCTTCGGTCTCCGCGCGCGGACGCAGGGCGGTCTCGTTGGCCATGACGATGCCGGCGATGCTCAGCCCGCTTTGCCGGGTCTGGTCCAGGAGCTGCGCCCCGCTGACGAAGTCGAACGGCACGTCGGGCTGCATGTAGCCCGCGCTTTCGGTCGCGTCCTCGCGGACGATGAAGCCGCCGCCGACGGAGCAGAAGCGGGCGCGCTCCAGAAGGTTGCCCGCGCTGTCGAGGGCTTCGAACTGCAGGGTGTTGGGGTGGACGGGCGGAATGGTGTCGCGGTCCAGGACCAGGTCCGCCGCGGGATCGAAGGCGATGCTGCGCCCCTGGATGGTCACGCTGCGGCTGGCGCCGACATCCGCCACGATGCCGGCCACCTTGTCGGGATCGACGCTCTGGGGGCTTTCGCCCGTCAGGCCCAGGATGACGGCATTGTCCGTGGCATGGCCCTGCGCGGTCCAGGCCAGCGACCCGTAGAGGGTGACCCGAAGCCGGGCCACCCTGTCGAGAGGCGCCAGCGCGGCGGCGAAGCGCTGTGCGGCGCGCATGGGCCCGACCGTGTGGGACGAGGACGGACCGATACCGACTTTGAAAAGGTCGAACAGGCTGATCATGCTTCTCTCGGCAAATGGCGCTCAGGCGCCCGGATAGGCGACATCATAGATCGGGAAACGGCGGCAGAGTGCCTGAACCTCGGCCTTGACGCGATTTTCGACCTCTTGGGCGGCCGGCGTGCCGTGCGCGCTGAGGATTTCGTCGATGAAGCGCCCGATCTCGCGGAATTCGGCGGTGCCGAAGCCGCGGGCCGTGGCGGCCGGGCTGCCCAGCCGCACGCCCGACGTGACGAACGGGGATTCGGGATCGTCCGGCACCGCGTTCTTGTTGGCGGTGATGCCCGCGCGCTCCAGCGCCGCGTCGGCGACCTTGCCGGTCACTTTCTTCGGGCGCAGATCGACGAGGACCAGGTGGCTGTCCGTGCCCCCGGTCACGATGTCGAAACCACGGCGGAGCAATTCGTCGGCCAGGGCCGCCGCGTTCTCGACGACGGCGCGCTGGTAGGACGCGTAGGATGGCTGCAGCGCTTCGCCGAACGCGACCGCCTTGGCGGCGATCACATGCATCAACGGCCCGCCCTGCAGGCCGGGGAAGACCGCCGCATTGACCTTCTTCGCCAGGTCGGCGTCGTTGGTCAGGATGATGCCGCCACGCGGGCCGCGCAGGGTCTTGTGCGTCGTGCTGGTGACGATGTGGGCGTGCGGGAGCGGGTTCGGATAGAGCCCCGCCGCGACCAGGCCCGCAAAATGCGCCATGTCGACCATCAGATAGGCCCCGACCGCGTCCGCGATCCTGCGGAAACGGGCGAAATCGATGATGCGCGGATAGGCCGAACTGCCGGCGACGATGATCCTGGGCTGGTGTTCGCGCGCGAGGCGTTCCACCTCGTCATAATTGAGCAGCCCGGTGTCGGGGTGAACGCCGTACTGGACCGACCGGAACCATTTGCCGGAATAGTTCGGCGCCGCGCCGTGCGTCAGGTGGCCGCCGGCCGCGAGGCTCAGACCGAGTATGACGTCGCCGGGCTTGCCCAGCGCCATGAAGGCCGCCTGGTTGGCGTTGGCACCCGAGTGAGGCTGCACATTGGCGAATGCCGCGCCGAAGAGCTGCCTGACGCGGTCGATGGCCAGCGTCTCGACGCGGTCCACGTCGCCGCAGCCGCCGTAATAGCGCCTGCCCGGCAGGCCCTCGGCATATTTGTTAGTCAGGACCGAACCCTGGGCCTCGAGGACCGCGAAGGATGTCAGGTTCTCCGACGCGATCAATTCGATGCCGTCCTGCTGCCGGCGCAGCTCATCACGGAGGATCGCGGCGACTGCCGGATCGGTCTCGTCGAGAGGTTCGGCAAAGAAACGCCGGCGATCGCCCTGTTCCGCTTCATTGATCATAAGGTGCATGAGGCTGCCTTTCCTGTGCAAGACCGCTTTGTCCCCGGGAGTGAAGAGGCCCCCCGATGTCGCCGGATCCCGACTGTGATGCGCAAGCTGACGCGCAGAATGCAGGAAATCCTAGGATGGCTTCCATGCCGCTATCGCTGATGCAGGCGACATGAGCTTGAAGTCCTGCGACAGGACGGCACGCGCCTACCTTGTGACGTATTCGAAATAAGGCGTGTCGCTTTCGTTCATGCGGGGCGCGATCCGGGTTCCTAACCTTGCAGGGTGAGGGAGTCATGATGGCGTCGGGTTGATCCGCCCTCGTCGGGGAATGTGTCGAAGGTCGTTCCATTCCGAAGGATGCTTTTTAGAGTCCGCGTTACGAACATAGATCACGGAGTCCTTAGCAGCATGCGGCGACCTGCGAAAAATTACGGCGAGCGTCTCTCCACGGTCCTGTTCTCGTCCACCGTCATGGTTTCCCTCCTGGCGGCCGGGCATGCGGCCCAGGCGGCGTCGCCGCACGGCCGGCACCATGGGAAGGTCGCCAAAACCGCTGCTGCGGCCCCGACCCCCGTCGCGGCGAAACGCGCGATCGTCCGCGCGCCGCTGCCGCAGAACGAGGATATCGCCATTTCGGCCCGCCGGCGCGCGCATGGCACGATGATCACGGTGGGGGCCAGTGCGATCGCGCGTTCCGTGCCGGGCACGAACCCGCTGAAGGTCCTGGCGCAGCAGCCCGGCGTGATGTTCCAGTCCGACGATCCGCAGGGTGTCGATACCTGGTCGACCCAGATCTACATGCATGGTTTCCTGCAGAACCAGATCAGCACGACTCTGGACGACATTCCGCTGGGTGAACTGGCCTATCGCAACTATAACGGCCTCAATCCCATTCAGGCGATCAGTTCGGAAAATGTCGGCCGGCTGGACGTATCGACCGGCGCGGGGGCGGAATCCGTCGCCAGCACCAACAATCTCGGCGGCTCGATCGAGTACCATTCCTCGGACCCGAAGAACAGGATGGGCGGCACGGTGGCCCAGACCTTCGGCAGCAACGCGTTGTATCATACCTTCATCCGCCTCGACAGCGGCACGCTGAACCATACCGGCACCAAGTTCTATGTGTCCTACATGCGCAACGACACCGACAAATGGAAGGGGGGCGGCGACCAGTTCTTCCAGCAGGTGAACGCGAAATTCGTCCAGCCGATCGGGGACGACAGCCGGATTTCCAGCTTCTTCGATTTCAGCCAGTACGAGCAGTTCAACTATCAGGACTATTCGCTTGATATCTGGAAGAATGGTGGAAATTACATCGACAATTACTATAACGGCAAACCCAGCGGCTATATCGCGGCCATCCAGGCTGCGCTGGGCCATTATCCCGCCTCGTTCGACGGCATCGGCGACAAGGCCGACGCGGCCTATTACGACAGCACGTCGGCCACGACCGATTATTTCGGCGGACTGACGGGAGATTTCCGCCTGACGGACAGCGTGCGGTGGAAGACCACGTTCTATGGACATGGCGAGCAGCAATACAATCACTGGACCAATCCGTTCTCTCCGTCTCCTTCCGGGGCGCCGATGTTCGAAGAGGTGAAGGAGCCGAGCATCCGGCGTTTCGGCATCCTGTCCTCGGTGCAGTACGAGGTTGCCCGCAACCATATCGAAGGGGGCGTATGGTACGAGAACAACCAGTTCGTCTCGACGATGTTCGGGTATTCGCAGCCGAACGTGGTCGATGGCGTCATCCAGGGGACGCCGGTCAACCCGATCGGTTCTCCCAACCAGGCGCCGTTCATGCAGCTTTACGGGCAGACAACGAATACGAACACCTTTACCGCCTTCGTCCAGGATACGTATAACCCGCTGCCGAATGTCGCGTTGCATTTCGGATTCAAGTCGCTGCTGAACACGTCGCGGGCCGGCGACGGTTACCTGAATACGAATTTTTACGGTCCGGGGGCCTCGGCGACCGGCACGCTGACGACCGCGCGGGCTTTCCTGCCCCATATCAGCGGCGACTGGCACTTCCTGACGCATCATGAACTCTATTTCGACGTGGCCGAGAACGTGCATGCCTATCCGCAGGGACAGTTCAAGACCGTCGCGTCGCCATTCGCGGTGACCCAGGCTGCCTTCAATTACGCGCGGCCGACGCTGAAGCCCGAAAGCGACTGGGCCTATGCGGTGGGATATCGCTATTCCGACCATTTCCTCGACGCGACGCTGCATGCCTATCACACGGATTTTTCCAATCGCCTGCAGCAGATCACGTCCGGCAATATCGTGAACCCGATTTCCACGGTCCTGAATGTGGGCGACATCACGATGAATGGCGTCGACGCCGGCCTGACGATGCGGCTGTTCCGTGGCGTGTCGCTGTACAACAGCATCAGCTACAACCATTCGACCTATGACAGCAACGTGTCGTCGCAGGGCGTAACCTATTACACCAAGGGATCGCAGGTCGTCGCCTATCCGCGCCTGATGTACAAATCGAGCCTGAGCTATGCCTATCGCGGCTTCGACGCGCATATCGATGCGTCCTACATGTCGCAGCGCAACCTGAGCTATACGGGTGACGCCAAGGTGCCGTCCTACTGGCTGGCGGATTTCGGCATGCGCTACAGGTTCGGCACTATGGGGAAATATGCCCATTCCCTGGGCTTCGTGCAGAACGTCGAACTGGATTTCAACATCTACAACCTGACCAACCAGTTCTATGTCTCGACGATGGGGGAAAACGGCTTTCCGCTGTCGGGCGATTACCAGTCGTTCCTGCTGGGGGCCCCCCGCCAGTTCTTCGGGTCGGTCCGTGCGGAGTTCTGAGAGGAAATCGCGCCCCATGCCTTGATGGGGGCCGGTCTTCGGATCGTTCCTTCGGATCGTTCCTTCGGAGTACTGCCAAGCCCCCGGCGCGAGCCGGGGGTTTTTGTTTCGGATATGGATCGCCTGCCCCGTGGGACGGGCGACACGTCAGGATCGGGACAGCGGGATCACGGTTCTGAACGGCGCTCTCCGGACAAGGCCTGGAGAATATCGGCGTCGTCGCACAATCCGATCAATTGGCCGTCCTCCTCTACCAGGACGGGAAAACCGCTGCGCTGCCGCAGGGCGATGATCTCGCCGAGGCTCATTTGCGCCGATACGACGCAGAGCGATCCGTGCTGCCAGTCCTTGGACGCCTTGAGCGGCATGTCCTGGCCGGCGACGTGTGCCGTCATCGTGTTCGGGGCGATTGCGATAGTGCCCCCGTCCAGCATCCCGTCCGGCCGCAGGGGCAGATCCGGAAAGCGTCGCATGACTGTCGACGCCAAAATGGTCGGCAGCGGATTCATGTGGCGGATGAATTCCGCCACATAGTCGTTGACCGGACGCAGGGCGATGTCGTTGGGCGTTCCAGTCTGAATGATGCGCCCCTCGCGCATGATCGTAATGCGGCTGCCGATCTTCAGCGCCTCGTCGATATCGTGGCTGACGAACAGGATCGTCTTCTTCAGCCGTTTCTGCAAATCCATCAGCTCGTCCTGCAATTTCCGGCGGATGAGCGGGTCGAGCGCGGAAAACGGCTCATCCATCAGCAGGATATCGGCATCCGTGGCAAAGGCGCGGGCCAGGCCCACACGTTGCTGCATGCCGCCCGACAATTCGTGGACCTGGGCATCGGCCCAGTTCGACAGGCCGACCAGCGCCAGCTTTTCCTCGACGATCTCTCGCCGGATCGACGGGGCCAGGCCGCGCAGTTCCAGTCCGAACCCCACATTGTCGCGCACGCTGCGCCAGGGCAGCAAGCCGAACTGCTGGAATACCATGGCGATGCGCGTCTTGCGCAGTTCGCGCAGCGTGTCGGCGTCGCAACGCGCGATATCGAGCCAGGCCGAGCCGTTGCCGATGCGGACCTCGCCGCGCACGGGCCGGTTCAAGCGATTGGCCGCGCGCAGCAGGGTGGATTTACCCGACCCCGACAGCCCCATCAGCACGCTGATTTCGCCCCGCGCCACCGCGAGGTTGGCGCCCGCCACGCCCACCGTCACCTTCAGGGCGCGGCCGATTTCCTCGCGCGTTTCGCCGGCGTCCAGCCGTGCCAGCGCCGCCTCGATCGCGCCGCGCCGGCCGCTGCGGTCGAACAGGATATCGATGTTGCGGAATTCCAGCGCCGCATTCGCCGTCTCGCTCATGATGCGGAATCCTTCGCGCGGCAAAGGCGATCGAGCATGATGGCGAGGAGCACGATGACGAAACCGGATTCGAAGCCGACATCGACCTGCACGGTATTCAGCGCACGCACCACCGGTACACCCAGTCCCCCTGCCCCGACCAGTGCCGCGATCACGACCATGGACAGGCTGAGCATGATGCATTGCGTCAGTCCGGCCTGGATCATCGGCAGGGCGGCGGGCAGCTCGATCTTCCATAGAATCTGCCGCTCGGTGGCCCCGAACGCCTCGCCGGCCTCGATCAACGCGCGCGGCACGCGCGCGATGCCCATCTGCGTCATGCGGATCGGCGCGGGCAAGGCGAAGATGATGGTCGAGATCATGCCCGGTACGGTGCCCAGGCCGAACAGGATCAGCGTCGGGATCAGATAGACGAATGTCGGCAATGTCTGCATCAGGTCGAGGATCGGGTGCAGCACCCGCGCCAGCCGGGGATGATGGGCGCCGGCCACCCCCAGCGGCACGCCGATCGCCATGCAGCACAGGGTCGAGAACAGGATCAGCGACAGCGTCGCCATCGTCTCGTTCCAGTATCCCTGGTTGATGATGAACAGCAGCCCCAGCGCGATCAGCGCCACCAATGCCCACGACCGACGCAGGAACCACGCCCCGGCGACCGCCGCCGCGACCAGCAGCAAAGGCGGCATATCCAGCAGCAGCGTGGTCAGGCCGTCCGCGCAGGCGCCGACCACGTCGCTGATCGCGTCGAAGACGCCCAGCCCATAATGCCGGATGACGTCGATCACCGCCGCCATCGCGGTGCCGACGGGAATCTTGTGTTCCGTAATCCATCGTTCCGGTGCGATCATCCGTGTGGCCTTCATTCAGCGGCGTTCAACGCCGTTCCGTCCAAGTGTCGCTCGTTGCAGAAACCCCGTGCCTGTCCCGCGCTATTTCCCCGTAACCTGGCGCGTCCATTCCGGCAGGTTGTAGAAATTCGAGATCCGGGCGACCTTGCCGTCCCGCAGGGTGAAGAACGCCCCCGCCGGCAGCACGTAGCCCTGGCCGTGCGCTTCGGGCAGGCCGTCGTCGGTGCTGAGATACGTACCGTGGACGACGAATTCCGCGGCCGCGCGGCTGCCGTCTTCATTGACCATGACCACCACGTCGCGGATGTCCTCGCGGTAGCAGCTATCCATGCGGTGCAGGAAGGCGCGGAACGGCGCCACCCCGCTCTCGCTGCCGCCCTGGTTGATGTCGTGCACGACATCGTCGGTGAGCAGGGCCAGGAAGGCCTCCCGGTCGCCGGAATTGAAGGTGCGGTAATAGGTTTCGATCAGCGTTCGCGCGGTTTCGACGGACATGGCGGGCTCCGATGCGGGGTTTCAGACAAAGGAATGGATGGCGGCGGGCGGCACATGGACCGGCCAGTCGCGGCAGTTGCGCACCGCCCCGTCCCGCCGTACCGCGTCCAGGGCGGCGGGGTCGAGCGTGGCGAAGGCCCAGGACGCGGTATTCATCGCGCCCTGCGCGATGATGCCGTCGGGCGGGAAGCCCCGGTCCATCGGACCGTAGATCGCGGCGCGGCCGCAATTCGCGTCGAGGGTCTGGAGCCACGGCGCGTCGCCGACCGTCGGCGCCAGCGCGACGAAGCACTGGTTTTCCAGGGCCCGCGCCTGGGCCGACACGCGGACGCGGTTGAACCCGTGCATCGTATCGGTGCAGGTCGGCACCAGGATCAGCCATGCCCCGGCCTCGATCTGCGCGCGGGTCAGCATCGGGAATTCGGAATCGTAGCAGATCGCCGTGCCGATCAACCCCCAGGGGGTTTCGAACACCCCCGGCGGATCGCCGGCCCGCACGCCCCAGGCTTCGGTCTCGAAACGGGTCATGACATGCTTGTCCTGGAATGCCACCCGTCCGTCGGGCGCGATCAGCGGCGCCCGGTTGCGGACGAAACCGGGTTCGGGACGCGGCAGGGTGCCGGGCATCAGCCAGACACGGTGGCGTCTCGCCGTTGCGACCATGATGTCCAGAAGGGCATCGCTGTGCCGGCAGACCGCCCGCAATTCCGCCGTGGGATCGGGCTGGTCCGTCATCGCGGACGCGGCCTCCATGCAGGCATATTCCGGCAGCAGCAGCAGATCGGCCTGGCGCGCGCCTTCCGCGACGACGCGATCCAGATGCGCCGCGTAATCCTGCAGGGTGCGCGCCCGTTCCACGGACCACGCATAGGCCCCGAGACGCAAGGTCTGGCTCATCTGTCCTCCAGAAGCTGTTCGGGCAGCGGCACCGCGCCCAGGGCCCGGCCCCAGAAATCGAGGCGATGGGGGACCTCGTGCCCGGTCCCGACTTCCTTCCAGGGGTAGGTGCAGGACAGGCCGGGCAGCCGCGCATAGCCGCGCCGGGCCCAGAATCCGTCCAGCGGCACCCAGCCGGCGGGCCGGGCCGGGTGGTCCGGCGGACGGTGGACCGCGCAGAATACGGCGAAATCGGCACCGGCGGCGCGCGCCGCCTCCTCGCGCAGCGCGAAGAAGCGGACCCCGGCGCCCCGGCCGCGACAGGCGGGCAGCAGTACGGATTCGCCGAAATAGAAGAACCGCCGCAGATCCTGGCCCCTGACCTCGAACGGTGCGCGCATGGGGGCGGCTTCATCGGCCAGCAGCAGGCAGGTGGACGCGCCGACGATCCGCCCGCCATCGTCGCGCGCGACGATGGCCGCCGCATGGGGGCTGCGCAGATAAACCTCGAGATATCGCCGCTCATAGACCGGGTCGGTCCCGTCATAGAGATAGGGCCAGTCGCGGAATATGGCGATCCGGAGCCGGGCCAGGTCGTCGATGATTTCGGCCAGGCGCCCGGCGCGGCAGATTTCGAACGAAAGCGGGTTTATCAAACTCCAACTCTCCGCAGTGGCCGCACATCGCAGGGCGGGCATCGATCCGGACCTGGCGCGGAACGACATCCGCACGATCCGGCCCGTGGATTTGCCCGTAGATTTGTAGGACCGACGGGCAGGCGATGGAATACGCGGCATGTCGCGCGGCCCGCATAAAAGCGGTCCGGCCCCCTTGAAACGCTCCCTCATGTCGAAACCAAACTATTCCGCGACGCAAACATTCGGGTGAATGGCGAATGGGGACGGACATGATGTCCCTGCTGGCCTTCCGCCAGTCAGCGAGGGAGTTATAGCTGGATGCCCAGAAGCATCGTCGGCCGGGTCGCCGCTCTGTTCGCAGCGATCAATTTTCTTGCCATGCCTGCCATGGCGGCCGGGATGCCCGGCGATCCGGCGGCCTGCGTGCCCATCCGCCTGTCCAATGTGGGCTGGACGGATGCCGAGGCCGTGACGGCGGTCACCGCGACGCTGTTCGACGCGCTGGGCTATGCCCCCCAGACGCCGCTGTTGCCGCTGGTCATGACCTATGTGGCGATGCGCGACCGGCGGGTGGATGCGTTTCTGAGCAACTGGGAGCCCACCGGCAGCACACCGATCGCGCCGTTCCTGGCCGACGGCTCGGTGGAGCGGCTGGCGACCAACCTGTCGGGTGCGCACTACACGCTGGCCGTGCCCGACTATACGTGGAAGGCGGGCCTGCGCGACTATGGCGACATCGCAGCCTGGGGGGGACGCCTGGGCCATATGATCTTCGGCCTGGAAGCCGGCAATGACGGCAACGGGCTGGTGCTGGAGATGATCCGCCGGGACCAGTTCCATCTCGGCCGCTTCCGCCTGGTCGAAAGCAGCGAGCAGGGCATGCTCAGCCAGGTTGACCGCAGCATCCTGAGCCACCGGCCGATCCTGTTCCTGGCGTGGGAGCCGCATCCCATGAACCTGCGCTTCGCGATCCGCTACCTGACCGGCGGCGACAAGGTCTTCGGCCCCAATGGCGGGACGAGCGTCAATACCGTGATCCGCCGCGGCTACCGCACCGACTGCCCCAACGCGGCGCGGCTGCTGGCGCAGATCCGCTTCACGATCCCGGACGAGAACATGATGATGCTGGCGATCCAGCGCGACCACGTGCCGCCGCCGCTGGTCGCCCGACGCTGGCTGCGGACGCACCCCGACGCCTGGCATGGCTGGCTGGAGGGCGTCGCCACGCACGACGGCGCCCCGGCGCTGCCCGCCGTGCAGGCACGCCTGTCCCTGCCGGCCGGCGACTGACCGCCATGGCGGAATAAATGAAATTTATGTCGTATCCCGGACAGTTCACGACCGTGGCCGTCCCGTAGTCTCATTGCGGATGAGAAATCAAGTGCCGGGAGAGCGATCATGTCAGAAGGGGCATCGGGCGGCATCAGGCCGCGCCTGCGCGTCGGCTTCATCCTTGCCGATCATTTCACGTTGTCCGCCTTTTCCCTGTTCGTCGACCATCTGCGCCTTGCCGCCGACAAGGACGACCGCAGCCGCCCGATCCATTGCGCGTGGCAGGTGCTGTCGGCCTCGGTCCATCCGGTGCGTTCCAGTTGCGGCGTGGCGATCGCGCGCGACGCGCCGCTGGGCGATCCCCGGGCCTTCGACTATATCGTCGTGGTCGGCGGGCTGCTGCACGGACAGGAGCAGATCGACCATGTCACCACCGTCTGGCTGCGGCGGGCGGCGGAGATGGGCATTACCCTGATCGGCGTCTGTACCGGCACCTTCGCCCTGTGCCGCGCCGGGCTGATGAATGATCGCCGCGTCTGCGTGAGCTGGTATCATCGCCAGGATTTCCTGGAGGCGTTTCCCGCGCACGAGGCGGTCAGCGACCAGATGTTCGTCGATGACGGCGACCGCATCACGTGCTCGGGCGGGGGGGCGGCGGCCGACGTGGCGCTGCACCTGATCGAACGCAGCATCGGCCGCCCGGCCGGGCTGAAGGCCAGCCATATCCTGCTGATGGAACGCGCCGGCACGAGCGGCAGCCAGATCCGGCTGCAGCCGCAGCCCCCCACCCTGGCCTCGGCGACCCGGCTTGCCGACCCCCGGGTACGGCGCGCCATCCTGCATATGGAGCAGAACATGGCGCGGCCGCTGCCGATCGCGCAGCTCGCCGCCCGGCTGGGCATTTCCAGCCGGCAACTGGAACGCCTGTTCCAGAGCACGCTGGGCCGCAAGCCGCAGGATTTCTATCGCATGCTGCGGCTGCGCCACGCCCGCGCCCTGCTGGAAGCGGGCGAAATGAGCGTGACGGAGATCGCCATCGAAATGGGGTTTTCCGACTGCTCGCATTTCTCGCGCCATTTCAAGACGGCGTTCGGCATCAGCCCCAGCGCGTGCCACCGCACCGCCGCCCCCGACCTGGCCGCGCGCCGCGCCGCGCCCGACGTGCTGTCCCATGCCGGCATCCGGCTGTTCTCCGACCGATGAAGATGTCCTGACCCATGGCCCATGCCGACGCCCATGTCCTGATCGTTACCTGCGCCAGCCGGCCGGGCCTGGTCGCCGCCTGGTCGGGTTGCCTGTTCCAGGCCGGCGCGAACATCGTCGAAATCGACCAGCATGCCGACCTGGCGGAAGACCGGTTCTTCATGCGCATCGCCTTTACCGCCGCGGCGCCGCCCGACCGCGCCGGGCTGGCTGCGGTGGCCGCGCGGTTCGACGCGCACTGGCGGCTTTACCCGCCGCGCGGACGGCAGCGCGTGGTGATCATGGTCTCGAAATTCGACCATTGCCTGGCCGACCTGCTGTATCGCTGGCGGATCGGCGAACTGGCGATGGACCCGGTCGCCATCGTATCGAACCATCCGCGCGAAGCGACGCAGGCCGTCGATACCGGCGACATCCCGTTCCATCACCTGCCGGTCACCCGCGAGACCAAACCCGCGCAGGAGGCGCGTCTGCGCGCGCTGATCGGGGAAACCGGCGCGGAGCTGGTCATTCTCGCACGCTATATGCAGGTGCTGTCGGACGACATGTCCGGCTGGCTGGCGGGACGGTGCATCAACATCCACCATTCCTTCCTGCCGGGGTTCAAGGGCGCGCGCCCGTATCACCAGGCGCACGCAAGGGGCGTGAAACTGATCGGGGCGACCGCCCATTACGTCACGGGCGACCTCGACGAGGGCCCGATCATCGAGCAGGATGTCGAGCGCATTTCCCATGCAGATACGCCCGACGACCTGATCCGCAAGGGCCGGGACGTGGAGCGCCGCGTCCTGTCGCGCGCGGTGAATTACCATCTTCAGCATCGCGTCATTCTCGACGGGCACCGGACCGTCGTTTTCCCCGACTGACAGGGCGCCGCTGACCGCCGGGACGCGAAGGGTCGCGCGTTTCCGACGGTGGCCTTACCCAACGGCGCCCTTGAGGGAAAAGACGATCGGTTCGACGCCGAGAGCGGCCAGGATCCGCTTGAATTCGCCTTGCGGGATCACCCAGGTTTCGGCGTTGTCCAGCGGATGACAGGTGATGGCGTCGGCCTCGATCAGCGAGGATTCGAGGGCGAAGCGGACCTGGCGCCGCGTGTCGGCGATCAGGCTGAGCGGCCCCAGCGCGCCCGGCTCGGTGCCCAGAACCGTGCGCATCAGGTCGGGACTTGCGAAGGAGAGCCGCTTGCTGCCGATCAGGGCCGGCAGCGCCTTCATGTCCAGCCGGCAATCCGCCGGCACGGTGACCAGCACCAGCACGCCTTTGGCATCCTTGAGGAAGGCGTTTTTGGTATGGGCGCCGTCCAGCCCCGCGTAGTGCAGATGCGCCTCCTCCACCGTGCGGACGGGCGGGTGGCGCACGCTTTTCGGCCGGAAGGCCAGGCGGTCCAGCAGAGCATGCAAATCGTCACGCATCGGCGGATGGCCCGCGCGGCGATTTGAGTACGCCCAGCGCCCGGAGGTGGTCCAGCAGCGCGTGCGCGGCTTCGGCGATGTCCGGGTGGTCCAGCACCGTTCCCGTGCCGGCCGGCGCGGCCGCGCCGATGAGGCGCGGCCGGGCGCGATAGGGGCGTTCGGTCCCCTCCGGCGCGGCTTCCGGTGCAGTCGAGGCGGGGGCGGTCGAAGCAGGGGCGGGTACGGCCCGCAGTTCGGCGCGGCGCGCGCGGTCGAAGACGAAGGGGGGCGCCGGGGCGGCATCATGGGCGCACAGGATGCAGGGCAGGCGGATCCGGGCCTGGCGCCGCGCGCCCTGCGGCAGGCCGATCGTGACCGGCAGCCAGCCTTCGGCCGCCGCGCCGACCGCGATCACGCCGGAGAGCAGCGGCCAGCCGAGTCGTTCGGCCAGCAGATAGGGCAGCATGCCGCTATCCTCGCCGCCGCATGCCTGCCGGCCGGCCAGCACCAGGCCCGGCGGGTCGGCGGCCAGATGCGCGGCCAGCGCTTCGACCGCGTCGCCCCCGCCACCGAGGCAGTCCACATGGTCCAGCCCGTACCCTGCCGCCCGCCGCAGGGCCGGCGACGGGGGGCCCGCGTGCAGGCCGCCGGTCGAGTCCCCGCCGGTCGGGCCACCGACCGACAGCGCCAGCCCGATCGCCGCGATCTCGCCCGGCGGGGGGGCCGGACGGCCGGATACCGGATCGATTCCGTTCGAAAGAAGGACGATGCGCCGCATCATGCCCCGCCCCCCTGCAAAAGGGCCAGCAGGGCCGGCATCACCGCCTGCGCGTCGGCGATGATCGACAGCCCGGCACGCGCGACGATCGCGGCATGCAGGTCGGTATTCACCGCCACCACGTGCTCGACCTTGCCCAGCCCCTGCAGATGCTGCGGCGCGCCGGCGATGCCGAAGGCCAGGTAGCAGCGCGCGTCCAGCACCGTACCGGAGGCGCCGACCTGTGCCGCGCGCGGCATCGATCCGGCATCGCAGACCACGCGGCTGGCCCCCTCGGTCGCGCCAAGCGCGTGGGCTAGCGCGTGAAATGTCTCGAAATCCGTGACGCCCTGCCCTGCCGACACGACAAACGGCGCCTCGGACAACGGGATTGCGCCCGCCGGCGCGGGCACGATCGGCCCGAACACCAATCGTCCGGCCGGGTTCGAAGGCGGGATGGGTGCCTCCAATATCCGTCCTTCGCACGCGTGCACGGCATAGGGGGCCACCCGGTCGCACGGCAGGGTGATGATCCGGGCCACGGCCGCGACGCGCTCGGACCGGCCGCCCCGGCATGGCCGGACGCCCTGGCGGACGCTCAGCGCCTCGATGCCCGGCTGTATCGGCCAGCCGCTGCGCGCCGCGAGCCGGCGCGCGAGATCGCCGCCTGTCCGGTCTTCGGCAAAGATCACATGCCGTGGCGCGAAGGGGGCGACCAGTTCCAGCAACAGGAGCGGCGCGGCTTCGGGATCGTCCAGCGCGCCGATCGTCAGGATGCGGTCCGCTCCGGCCTCGCCCGCCTGTCGGGAGGCGATGTCGCCAAGGCCGATCAGAACGACCCCGCCATCGGTCCCGGCGAGCATCCGCGCAGCCCCGAGAAGCTGGCGGCCCCAGCGATCCAGGCCGCCATCGACGGCCTGGATGACGACGGCGACCCAGAAAGCCGGTGCCTCGATACGCCGGACGGGCGCCTCGCGCGGCCGGCGCGACACGGCCATGCCCGCGACGTTCCCATCATGGACCAGGCGCGGCCGGTCGCCGCCGGGCACGAGGCGCCGCGACCGTTCGGCGCGCGGGTCCCGCCTGATCCGCCCGGTCATGGTACCACCGGTCTTGGCACCACCAGTCATGGCACCACCGCCGCGAGCACGAGTTCCGCCACGTCCTTCACCTCGGGGCGCGGCCCGGTCACGCCTTCGAGCATCGCCGTGCATCCGGGACACGCCACCGCGACGACGGACGCCCCGCCCTGCCGCATCTGCTCCATCCGGAGGTCGGGAATACGGGTGGCCGCGTCGACGTCGCTTGCCGGGCTTCCGCCGCCGCCGCCGCAGCACATGGCGCGCATGCCGTGGCGTTCGACCTCCACGCGGGTGTGGCAGGCCGCGTCGAGCAGGCGGCGGGGGGCGTCGATCACGCCGTTATAGCGCCCCAGATAGCAGGGATCGTGATAGGCGACGGCGGGCCCGTCACGCCGCGCGAGGGTGAGCCGCCCGTCCTGCACCAGCGCGTCCAGCAAGGTCGTATGGTGCTCGACGGTCCATGTGCCGCCCAGGGCGGGATATTCGTTTTTCAGGACGTGATAGGCATGCGGGTCCGCGGTGACGATCTTGGTGAAGCGGCGCGTTCCGAGCGTTTCGATCACCTCGCGCGCGAGGGCCTGGAACGTCGCCTCGTCGCCCAGGCGCCGGGCGACGTCGCCGCAATCGACTTCGTCCGCGCCCAGGGTGGCGAACCGGAGACCCGCCTTGCGCATGAGCGTCACCAGGGCCCGCAACGATCGGCCGTACCGCAGATCGTACGCGCCCTCGCCCAGCCAGAGCAGGATGTCGGTCTCCTCGCCCGGCGCCAGGACCGGGACGCCGAGGGCCGCGATCCCGTCCGTCCGCGCGTCCAGCGCGCGGCCGCCCGGCTCGGCCCGGTCCCGCGACGCGCGCAGCACCTGCCCGGCGCCCGCGGGCACGGCGCCCTTCATGAGCGTCTGACCACGCCGCAGCGCGATGACCGCGTCCACGTGCTCGATCAGCATCGGACATTCCTCGACGCAGGCGCGGCAGGTGGTACACGCCCACAGCGTATCGGGGGCCAGCACGGTTCCGACGATCTCGGTCCCCATGCCGCCACCGCCGGGCATGGCCGGCGCATGGGGCGACGGGCTGCCGAAATATGGGGCGGGCTTCGCGCGCATCGCGCCGGAGAGGCCCTGTATCAGTGCCTTCGGATTCAGGCGCTGGCCCGCCGCGAAGGCCGGGCAGGCTTCCTCGCAACGCCCGCATTGCACGCAGGCATCGAAGCTCGCCAGTTCCGGACCCGTGAAATCGCCCGGGGTCAGCACGCCCAGCCGCTCATGCACAAGGTCGAGCGGCCATAGCGCCGTATCGAGCGGGCGCGGCACGCCCGGGCGGGTGAAACGGCCCGGGCGCGTGTGCCCGGCGAGCCAGGCCACGCCCGCCAGCCCATGACGCATGGGCCCACGCCCGACGGCGACGAGCAGCGCGACGGCCCCGGCCAGGGCGATGGCCAGGGCGATGACCAAGGCGGCGGCCAGGGCGGCGGCAAGCCCGCCGGCAATCGCCGCGGACGCTGCGCGGTTCGCGAGACAGGCCGCGACGAGCGCATTTCCGGCGCACCACGCGATCAGGGCCGCGGGGAGCCAGAGGAACGGGCCACCCGAAAGCTGCGATGGCGTGCGCGGCCGCCGCCGGGCGCGATCGATCAGGGCGCCCCACGCGCCCAGCGCGAAGAGAACGATCGCGACGATCCGGAATACGCCCCAGACCCCCGGCAGCGTCCCCAGCAGCAACGCCAGCGCGCCGCCCAGCGCGCCGCCGGCGGCCAATGCGTGCATGCGGGCATGCCGCGGGCGCCGGGCGACGACGTGATGGACGTCCACGAGATAACGGCGCGGCACCGACGCCAGGCCGGCCAGCCAGGACCGGCCGGCGGGGCGCCCCTTCAGCCAGCGCGCCAGCAGGACCATCCAGACGAGGGCGACAGCGCCCGCGGCACATCCCATTTCCGCAAGGACCAGCCAGCGCATGGTGTCAGAGATCCTTGCACAGCCGCAGCGCGTCATAGAGCGCGGCATGAATGTTGCGCGCCGCCACCGCGTCGCCGATGCGGAACAGCGCGTAGTCGCCGGCCCCGAGCCGCGCCATCACCGGCTGGGGCCGTCCGGCGACCAGCGCATGCGCGTCGGTCTGGCCGGCATTGGCCGAGCCCGCCTTCAGCGCCGCATAGAGCGTGGTGTCGGGCGCGCCGCCGCGATCGACCACGATGTGGTCGACCACCCGTTCTTCTTCCGCGCCGGTCATGGTGTTGCGCAGCACGGCGACCAGGCGGTTGCCCTCGCGCCAGGTCTCGGTCAGTTCCATGTTCGGCGTCGTCACCACGCCCAGCTTGTAGAATTCGCGCAGATGCACCGGCTGGTTGGTGGTCCCGACTTCCTGCGCCACCAGCCGGTCGTGGGTCGCCAGCTCGACCAGGCAGCCGCGCGTGGCCAGCAATTCGGCCACCGAGGCGGCGTTGTGCTGCCCCATCTCGTCGAACAGCAGCACGCTGCCCGCGGGCGCGGCGCGGCCGGCCAGGACGTCGCGCGTCGTATGGTGCAGGTCGCTGCCCGGATCGTCGCCCAGGATCGCCTCGCCCCCTGTCGCCACGATCACCACGTCCGGCGCGCAGAGCAGGATATCGGCCGCCGTCGCCTCCACCCCCAGGCGCAGATCGACGTCCAGCTTGCGCACCTGCCCGTCCAGCCAGCGCACGATGCCCGACAGGGCCTCGCGCCATGTCGCGCGGGCGGCGAGGTTGACCTGTCCGCCGGTGCGCGCGTCGCGTTCGAACAGCGTCACCGTATGGCCGCGCAGGGCGCAGACCCGCGCCGCCTCGAGCCCCGCCACCCCGGCCCCGACGACGACGACGCGCCGCGCGGTTTCGGCGGGCGCGATCTCGTGCGGCATCGTCGCCTCGCGCCCCGTCGCCGCGTTCTGCAGGCACAGTGCGTCGCCGCCGACATAGATCCGGTCGATGCAGTAGCCCGCCCCCACGCATTGCCGGATATCGTCCGCGCGCCCGTCGGCCAGTTTGCGGACCAGATGCGGGTCGGCGATGTGCGCGCGGGTCATCGCCACCATGTCGACATGCCCCTCTGCCACCGCGCGCGCCGCCGTCGCCAGATCGGTGATGCGCTGGGCGTGGAAGACCGGGATATCGACCGCCCGCTTGATCGCGCTGGCCAGGCCGAGAAAGGGCGCGACCGGAAAGGCCATGTTGGGCAGGGACACCGCGTGCGCCATCTCGTCGCGCGCCTGGCCGCCGATGACGTTGACGAAATCGATCAGCCCCCGGCGCGCATAGTCTTCGGCGATGGCGATGCAGTCGTCCTGCGTCAGGCCGCTTTGGAGCAATTCGTCGCCCGACATGCGCATGCCGATGACGTAATCGTCGCCGGTCGCCTCGCGGATCGCGGTCAGCGTCTCGATGCCGAAGCGCATCCGGTGTTCCAGGCTGCCGCCATAGGCATCGTGCCGGTGATTGACCGACGGGCTCCAGAACTGGTCCAGCAGGTGGCCATGCGCGCCGGAGATCTCCAGCCCGTCCAGCCCGCCTTCGCGGCAGCGGCGGGCGGCGGCGGCGAAGGCACGAACGACCCGCGCGATGTCCTCGGGCTCCATCTCCTTGGGGATCGACCGCGAGGCCGGCTCGCGCCGGACCGAGGGCGCGATCACCGGCAGCCAGGCATCGGTGTCCCAGCGGGTGCGGCGGCCCATATGGGTCAACTGGATCATCAGCCGGGCGCCGTGCGCGTGTACCCGGTCGGCGAACTGGCGGAAATACGGGATCACGCTGTCGTCGGAGACCGCGATCTGGCTCCACGGCGTGGCCGGGCTGTCCAGTTCGACGGACGACGATCCGCCGAACATGGTCAGGCCGATACCGCCCTTGGCCTTTTCGGCATGATAGAGCTGGTAGCGTTCCTGCGGCTTGCCGTCGACGCCGTAGCCGGGGGCGTGGCTGGTGCTCATCACCCGGTTGCGGATGACCAGCGACTTGATGCGCAACGGCTTCAGCAGGGCATCGGCATGGGGGATCATGGGCGTTGGCGTTCCTTTAACGTGCCTGCCGCTGGCGTTCCTGGCGCGGGGCGTAGCCGAACCGGTTGCGGAAGGCGGTCGAAAAATGGGTCAGGGACATGAAGCCGCAGGCGATGCCGACATCGGTGACGGACATGCCGGTCTGGCGCAGCAGGCGCCGCGCGCGTTCCAGCCGCGTCGCGGCCAGGTAGGCGGCGGGCGTGGCGCCGGTATGCGTCCGGAACAGCCGTTCCAACTGGCGTTCCGAGAGGCCGGCGGCGTCGGCGATTTCGCCCACGCTCAGTTTCTGGTCGATGCGGCTTTCCATCAATTGCACGGCCCGGCCCAGTGACGGCGGCAGAGGATCCAGCGCGGCGAGGGGCTGGATCTCGCTGCCCGCCCGATCGCGTTCCAGCAGGAACTGAGTCGCGATTTCCCGTGCGCGCGCCGGGCCGACACGGGCGGCGACGATCCGCAGCATCATGTCCAGCGGCACCGCGCCGCCGGTGCAGGTGATGCGGTCGCGATCGATCACGAACATCTCGTCCACGATATCGATCTCGGGGAATTCCTCGCGGATCGCGCCCAGATTTTCCCAATGGATCGCACAGCGATAGCCGCGCAGCAGCCCGGCATCGGCCAGGGCGAAGGTACCGGTACACAATGCCCCGATCACGATCCGCTGCCGCGCCAGCCGGCGTAGCGCCACCCGCAATTCCTGGCTGGTGGCGGCACGGACATCGATCCCGCCGCAGACGAACAGCACATCCATTCCCTCGGCATCGCCCAGGGCCTCGGTCGGATGCAGCGACAGCCCGTTGCTGGCGGCGATCGGCGACCCGTCCAGGCTCAGCACCCGCCATGTGTACTCGTCCCGCTCGGCCACCCGATTGGCCATGCGCAGCGCCTCGATCGCGTTGCTGACGGCGATCAGCGAATAATTCCTCAGCGTCAGGAACCCGAAGCGGCGCAGGCTGGCGAGGTCGGCGGCGCGCGGAGCCATCGTCTAACGCTCGATCACGAGGTCGCTGGTGGGCCGGGCGCAGCAGATCAGGATCATGCCCTGATCGATCTCGCGCTGGCGGATGCCGCCATCGTGCTTCATTTCCACCGTGCCCGATACCAGCCTGCATTTGCAGGTTCCGCACATGCCCTTGGCGCAGGATGCCGGCAGGCGCATCCCCGCCGCCCGCGCGGCGGCGAGGACCGGCGTGTCGGTTCCACATTCGATCTCGCGCCGGCTGCGCGTGAAACTGACCTTGTGACGTGCCGCGTCCAGTGCCTCGATCTTCGCGGGGATTTCGGGATCCTGCGTCGCCAGCGTGCCGAAATCGAAACTTTCCTCGTGGAAGCGGGCCATGTCCAGGCCGGCCTGCTCGGCCAGGGCGCGCGCCGACGCGCGGTAGCCGTCCGGTCCGCAGACGAAGAGGCGGCGTTCGCGCAGGTCCGGCACCTCACGCGCCAGCAATGCCGCGTCGAGCCGACCCATCGCGCCCGGCCAGCGGTTCTGCGGCGTGTCGCGCTCGCAAATCGAGCGTACGCGCAGGGACGGCGCCTGCTCGGCCATCCAGGCCAGTTCGCGCGCGAAGATCAGGTCTTCGGGCGAGCGGGCGGAATGAAGGAAGATCGCGTCCGCATCGAAGCGCGTGTCGACCAGGTGCCGCGCCATCGACATGACCGGCGTGATCCCGCTGCCCGCCGAAAGGAAAAGATATTTCTCGGGCGCGGCGTCATGGGGCAGGTCCAGCGTGAAATCGCCCGTCGGGCCGAGCGCCGCGATTTCCATGCCCGGGCGCAGATGGTCGTGCAGCCAGTTCGAGACCGGGCCGCCGGGAACGCGCTTGACCGTGATCGCCAGCGAATCCGGGCGGCTCGGCGAGGAGGAGAGCGTGTAGCAACGATGGATTTCCACGCCGTCGATCATGACGGTGAACGTCATGAACTGACCGGGCCGGTAGCGGAACCGCCTGGGCTGGGCCGCCGTCAGGACGAAGGTCGCGACGTCATGGGTCTGCCGCCGCACGGCGCGGCAGACCAGCACGTCGTCGCTTTCGGGATCCCAGAAGGGGGGCAGGTCGATGTCGGTCATCCGTGTCCCGGCCTTTCGCCCGTCAACCCAGGTGCGCCTTGAGGCGCGCGAGGTACCATTCCATGAATTTCTCCACGAGTCCTTCGGTATGCGGCGAATAGGGGCCGGGGACATAGGCCGGATCGGCCACCCCGCGCTGCGTCATCTCCACCAGGTCGGCGTCCTGCCGGTTGGTGGCGTTCCAGACGCTGGTCAGGTTTTCCAGATCGTAATCCCGGCCCTCGACCGCGTCCTTATGGACCAGCCACTTGGTGCGTACCAGCGTACGCCCTTCGTCAAGCGGGATCACCGAAAAGGTCACGACATGGTCGCCCATGAAATGATGCCACGCATTGGGCTGGGTCCAGAAATGCAGGCCGCCCGCCGCCTTGTCGCGGAGCGTGCCCAGCGGCACGCGGCAGGCCGCCATCGTGTCCATCGTCTGGCTTTCGCCCGAGCCGTCGAGCGGCAGGCGTTCGGTGCGGAAGCCGGTGGGGCGGTCGTCCAGATGCTCGATCAGGCGCGAGGGCAGGCCCGCTGCCTCCCACCGGTCATGGGACGTCCGGCGCAGCGTCTCGTAGCGTTCGGCCTGCGCCAGGTCCTCGGCGCTCAGTTCCTCGGGCGCGAAGCCGAAGCCGTAGGCGAAGAGCGGAATCGTCAGTTCCGGGTGGTTGGGCATGCAATGGTAGCACTCGCGATTATTCTCCAGCACGAGCTTCCAGTTGCCGTATTCGATCAGGTCCGCCGTATGGGCGACGCGCGTGTTCTTGAGGTCGTGCGGCGCGAGATAGGGTTCCATCTGGCGCACGACGTCGTCGATGTCGTCCGGCGGGTCGTCGGAGAGGCAGACGAACAGCAGCCCCGCCATCGAACGCAGCGCGACGGGACGCAGGCCCAGGCATGCGCGGTCGAACCCGTCGCCCATGTGCTCGGCGAATTTCAGCGCGCCGTCCAGCCCGTAGGTCCAGGCATGATAGGGACAGACCAGGTTGCCGACGAGGGCCGGCCCCGGCGGCAGCAGGCGCGCGCCGCGATGGCGGCAGACATTGTGGAAGGCCCGGACCTGCGCGTCGTCGCCACGCACGATGATGACCGAGGATTTGCCGATATCGACGGCCAGGGCGTCTCCGGGTTCGGGCACCTCGCATTCCACGGCGACGTAGAGCCAGTGACGATTGAAGATCGCGTCCATGTCCGCCGCGAAGATTTCGGGCGACGTGTAGAACGCGCTCTCCAGCGCATGGCGCGGCCGGCGGCGGGCGACCAGGTCGCGGATGGCGGCGATGTCGTAGTTCGTCATGGCACAACGGTCTCCGATGGAGGGAGAGGCTTTTTCATGGAGCGGGGCCGGCCCGTTCGACCGTGCCGGGTCCGACGGTGACGTTACGAAATCGAGACGCTATGCCACTTGCCAATTCGCGCCATGAATTTCTTCTATATCGCCAGACTCGCAAATGTTACGCCGCGCGCCACCTCGCGGATCGCGTCCTCGGCATAAAGGCCGAAGGACCGCCAGACTTCGAGATGAAAGCAGTCCGGCGCCGTCCGCCAGAACACGGCGTCGGCCTTTTCGAGCGGAGCGCGCGTGGCCATTCCCACGGGGAAGACGCGTTCCATGAAGTCCAGCGGGCAGAGTCCCGAGAGAATGCGCGCCGCCCACGGCCCCTGCAGCGTCAGCGTCACGTTGCGGTCGGACACGCCGACCAGGCTGTGCGGAATCGGCCCCAGCGCGTCCTGGAGCGCCGCCGGATCGTCCGCGCCCGGCAGGACGAGCAACTCGAACGGGCCCAGCCGCAAGGCCGTCCCGCCCGTTCCGGTGGCGGCGCGCAGCATCGCGGGCACGTCCTTGAGCCCCAGCGCCCTGGCGGCCGCCTGCAGCGCGGGCGCGCGGCCCTGCAGCACGTAACGCGGCGATCGCGGTTCGCGAACCAGCACCGTATCGGGGGCGATCGTCGCCTCTGCCATGGACCTAGCCATTCACGCGCACTCCCTCGGGATCGTAGAAGACAGGATTGACGATGCTTGCCTTGATCGCGGCCCCGTCGATGGCGGGCGCATACAATGTCTCGCCCAGGCGGTCGCGCCCGCCTTTGACCATGGCGATGGCGATCGACCGGCCCAGCGCCGGGCTGTAATAGGAGGATGTGACGTGCCCGTCCGCCGAGACCGGGGCCGGGGTGCCCGGCGTGCGGACGAGCTGCATGCCTTCCTCCAGCATCGTCTGCGGATCGTCGGTCAGCAGGCCGACCATCTGCGGCCGGTCCGGCGCGTTGAGGGCCGGCAGGGCCAGGGCGCGCTTGCCGATGAAATCGGGCTTGGCCTTGCTGACCGCCCAGCCGCAGCCGACATCGCCGGGGGTCATGGTGCCGTCGGTTTCCTGGCCCACGATCAGGTAGCCCTTCTCGGCGCGCAGCACGTGCATGGCCTCGGTGCCGTACGGGGTCAGGCCGTGCGGCCGGCCCGCCTGCCAGATCCGGTCCCATACCGCGCGCATCCGCCCCGAGGGGACGTTGATCTCGAAGCCGACCTCGCCGGTGAAGCTGACGCGGAACAGCCGCATCGGCACGCCGCCGATCGTGCCTTCCTTGAGCGCCATATGGGGCAGCGCCTCGGCCGAGATGTCCATACCGTCCACCAGCGGCGCCAGGATCGCGCGCGCCTTCGGCCCCTGGAGCGCGATAACGCCCCATTCCTCGGTGATCGAGGTCAGCCAGACATCGAGGTCGGGCCATTCGGTCTGGAGATAGTCCTCCATCATGTTCAGCACGCCCGCCGCGCCGCCGGTGGTGGTGGTGACATGGAACCGGTCGGCGGCGATGCGCCCGACCACGCCGTCGTCATAGACGAAGCCGCTGTCGCGGCAGACCAGGCCGTAGCGGCATTTGCCGACGCCGAGCTTGGTCCAGGCATTGATGTAGAAGCGGTTCATGAACTCGGCGGCATCGGGGCCGACGACCTCGATCTTGCCCAGGGTCGAGGCATCGAAGATCCCCGCCGCCGTGCGGACCGCGCTGCATTCGCGCGCCACCGCCGCCTGCATGTCCTCGCCGCCGCGCGGGAAATACCGGGCGCGGCGCCACAGCCCGACATCCTCGAACACCGCGCCGTGATCCCGTGCCCAGCCGTCGGCCGGCGCCAGGCGCAGCGGGTCGAACCGGTCGCCCCGCGCATGGCCGGCGAAGGCGCCGAACGTGACCGGCGTATAAGGCGGGCGGAAGGTGGTCAGCCCCACCCGCTGCGGCGCGCGCCCCAGCGCCTGCGAGGCGATGCCCAGCGCGTTGACGTTCGAACTCTTGCCCTGGTCGGTCGCCATGCCGGTGGTGGTGTAGCGCTTGATATGCTCGATGGACTGGAAGCCCTCGCGCACCGCGAGCTTCACATCCTTGGCGGTGACGTCGTTCTGGAAATCGACGAAGGCCAGCGCCAGGCTGCCCAGGCCGCGGCGCGGCAGCGCGCCGGCGAACCCGCCGGTTCCCGGTGCGTCGGCCTCGGTCATAAAGAGAACCGGGGCGTCCGCATCGCCGCCGCCGGCCGCCCTGGCCGCCGCGAGGCCCGCCGCCGCGCCGTCATCCAGCACGTCCTGCAGGGCGAAGAGGCCCCGGCACGACCCGGCGGACCGGAGGCGCTCGACGGACTGGTCCGGCACGTAGACACCCAGCGCCTCGTCGAAGCGCATCGTACCGCGCGCCTGGCTGTGGATGTGCAGGCTGGGGGTGAAGCCGCCCGCCATCAGCACGCAGTCGCAGGCGACATTCCGCCCCTTGCCGACACTGCCGTTGGCGGCGACCGGCGCCAGTTCGACGCTGCGGACCCGCAGGCTGCCGTTTGCCTTCTGGATGGTGGTGGACGGCAGGACGGGGATGCCCCGGGCCTTCGCCTCGGCCACCACCGGCGCGTCCGGATCGGCCCGCAGATCGGCGATCGCGGCGATCTCCACCCCTGCTCCGGCCAGTTCGATGGCCACGCGATAGGCGGAATCGTCGGCGGTCACGATCACCGCGCGCCGGCCGGGGATCACGCCGTAGCGGTTGAGATAGGTCCGCGCCGCGGTGGCCAGCAGGATGCCGGGCCGGTCATTGCCCTCGAACACCAGCGGCCGTTCCAGCGCGCCCGCCGTGACCACCACTTCGGCGGCGCGCACCTGCCAGATGCGCTCGCGCGGCATGTCGGCCGGCGGCGTTGCCAGATGCTCGGTCAGGCGCTGGTTGAGCGCCACCATGTTGTGCGGGCCGTAATTGAAGGCCGTGCAGCGGGTCATCACCTGCACGTTGGGCAATGCCTGCAGTTCGGTGACGATCTTTTCCACCCAGGCGGCGGCCGGAAGTCCGTCGATCCGGCTATGGGCGTCGGACAGCAATGTGCCGCCCAGTTCCGCCGTCTCATCGCACAGGATGACGCGCACGCCCGTCCGGCCCGCCGCCAATGCCGCCGCCAGGCCCGCCGGGCCGCCGCCGATCACCAGCACCTCGCAATGGGCGTAGTGCAGCGCGTAGTGGTCCGGGTCCGGCGCGGTCGCGACCTTGCCCAGCCCTGCGGCACGGCGGATGACGGGTTCGTAGACCTTGTCCCAGAAGCCGCGCGGCCACATGAAGGTCTTGTAGTAGAACCCGGCGGGAAAGAGCGGCGCCAGCAGGGTGTTGATCGCCCCCACGTCGAAATTCAGGCGGGGCCCACGGTTCTGGCTGACGGTGACGAGATCCTTGTGGATCTCGACCTGAGTGGCGCGCAGATTGGGCGTGTGCCGCGCGCCCTCGCCCACGCCGATCAGCGCGTTCGGCTCGTCGGAGCCGGCCGAGATCGGGCCGCGCGGGCGATGATACTTGAACGACCGCCCCATGAGGTGCCGGCCTTGCGCCAGCAGGGCGGAGGCGACGGTATCGCCCTCATAGCCCCGGACGGTCCGGCCGTCGAAACGGAAGGAGACCGGACGCGCGGGATCGACGCGCCCGCGCCCGGATACGCGGAACGCGCCGCTCATGCCGCTTCTCCCTGTTTGGCGTCGGGACGGGCGGCGCCCATCTCGTAGGTTTCCAGGATCCGGTCCGTCCGCGTGTCGCGCAGCGCGTTGAAGAAACGGCCGCAGCCATGGGAATGGCGCCAGCGTTCGGCCAGCACGCCCTTGGTGTTGTCGCGCAGATACAGGAAGGCGGCCCATTCCTCTTCACTCACCTCGGGGCCGGGGCGGGCGATGTGCGCCTCGCCGCCATAGGCGAACTCGATCTCGGCGCGCGGGCCGCAATAGGGACATGCGATCAGCAGCATGATCTTTCTCCGTCTCGCGGTGCGTCAGTGCGCGACCGCCGCCGCGGCGGCTTCGTCGATGAGGGTGCCCTCGCGGAAACGTTCGAGGGTGAAGGGCGCGTTGATCGGATGCGGCTCGTCGCGCGCGATCGTCCAGGCGAACAGGTTGGCCGCCCCCGGCGTCGCCTTGAAGCCGCCCGTGCCCCAGCCGCAATTGACGTACAGGCCCGGCACCGAGGTCTTCGCCGTGATCGGCGAGCGGTCGGGGGTGTTGTCGGTAATCCCGCCCCAGGAGCGCAGCATCCGCAGGCGGCGGAAATCCGGCACCAGTTCGCAGATCGCCTCCAGCGTATGGGCCGGGATGTGCAGGCCGCCGCGCTGGGTGTACGAGACATAGGAGTCGGTGCCGGCGCCGATCACCATCTCGCCCTTGTCTGACTGGCTGATATAGGCGTGGATGGTGTTGGACATCACCACGCAGGGAAAGGCCGGCTTCACCGGCTCGGACACCAGCGCCTGCAGGGGGTTGATCTGCAGCGGCAGGCGGATGCCCGCCATGGCCATGACGACGGAACTGTGCCCCGCCGCCGACACGCCGATTTTTTTCGCCCGGATCGGCCCGCGCGTGGTCTGCACGCCCGTCACCCGGCCCGCGGCGTCGCGGTCGATGCCCGTGACCTCGCAATTCTCGATGATGTCCACGCCGAGATCGCTTGCCGCGCGGGCATAGCCCCAGGCCACCGCGTCATGCCGGGCGGTGCCGGCGCGGCGCTGGAGCGCGCCGCCCAGGACGGGATAGCGGATATTCGGCGAGATATTCAGCGGCGGACAGAATGCCTTGACCTGCTCGGGCGTCAGCCATTCATTGTCGATGCCGTTCAGCCGGTTGGCGTGGACATGCCGCTTGAACACCTGCACGTCGTGGACGTTGTGCGCGATCATCAGGCAGCCGCGCTGGCTGAACATGACATTGTAGTTCAGTTCGTCCGAGAGATTCTCCCATAGTTTCAGCGCGTGCTCGTAATAGGAGGAACTCTGTTCGAACAGGTAGTTCGAGCGGATGATGGTGGTGTTGCGCGCGGTATTGCCGCCCGCCAGCCATCCGCGCTCGACCACCGCGATGTTGCGCAATCCGTGCTGCCTGGCCAGGTAATAGGCCGCGCCCAGCCCATGGCCGCCGCCGCCGACGATGATGATGTCATAGCTCGGCTTCGGCGCCACCGAACGCCATTGGGGCTGCCAGCCGAGATGACGGCCGAGCGCCTGCCGGGCCAAGGAAAACGCGGAAAATTTCTGCATGACGACCTGTGTCAACCTCCGCACCGACGCGCGAAACCGGCATGGATCATGGAGGGCGATCGGGGCGAAATCTTTCACAAAAAAGACACCCCACTTGCATGTTTGCGACACGCCCGGCGATCCCATGCGTACCTCGGGCAGCAGGGCGATTCCAGGGTGGCCGCTTGCGTCCGCGACGGCATGTCAATATACTGCCCCCCAGTATGAGGGCGAGGATGTCGTGCCGCACAGTCCGGAAGATAAGAAGCGCGCCCTGACCCGCGTCCGCCGCGTGCGTGGCCAACTGGACGCACTGGAGCAGGCGCTGGCGGAGGGAGCGGCGTGCGGCCCGGTCCTGCAGCAACTCGCCGCCGTTCGCGGCGCGATCAACGGACTGATGGCGACCGTCCTGGAAAGTCACCTGCGCGAGGAATTTCTTCATGCGAAGGACGGGGACGCGGGCCGGGAACCGATCGACGAGACGATTGCCATCATTCGGTCCTATCTGCGTTGATTGCGGATGCTTTGCCGAAGGTCCATGCAATTTTCAATTCTGGTTCGAGGGAATGAAGAAATGAAATCACGTGCTGCCGTCGCCTTCGAGGCTGGCAAGCCTCTGCAGATCGTCGAGATCGACGTCGCGCCGCCGCGAGCCGGCGAGGTACTGGTAAAGATTACCCACACGGGTGTCTGTCACACGGACGCGTTCACATTGTCGGGCGACGATCCCGAAGGCATTTTCCCCGCCGTTCTCGGTCATGAGGGTGCCGGCGTCGTGGTCGCGGTCGGCGAAGGCGTCACGAGCGTCAAGGCCGGCGACCACGTGATTCCTCTCTATACCGCCGAATGCGGCGAGTGCCTGTTCTGCAAGTCCGGCAAGACCAATCTCTGCACCGCGGTCCGCGCGACGCAGGGCAAGGGGCTGATGCCGGACGGGACCACGCGCTTTTCCTATCAGGGGCAGCCTGTCTATCACTATATGGGGTGCTCGACCTTCAGCGAATATACCGTCGTCGCCGAGGTTTCGCTGGCCAAGATCAATCCGCATGCCAATCCGGGACATGTCTGCCTGCTCGGCTGCGGCGTGACGACGGGCATCGGCGCGGTCCATAATACCGCCAAGGTCCAGCCGGGCGATTCGGTTGCGGTGTTCGGCCTGGGCGGCATCGGCCTTGCCGTTATCCAGGGCGCGCGCCAGGCCAAGGCCGGACGGATTTTCGCCATCGATACCAACCCGGCGAAATTCGCGCTGGCCGGCACGTTCGGGGCGACGGATTTCATCAATCCCAAGGATCACGACAAGCCCATCCAGCAGGTCCTGATCGAGATGACCGGCTGGGGCGTGGATCATACCTTCGAGTGCATCGGCAACGTCCAGGTCATGCGGGCCGCGCTGGAGGCGGCGCATCGTGGCTGGGGACAGTCTATCATCATCGGCGTCGCGGGCGCGGGCCAGGAAATTTCCACCCGGCCGTTCCAGCTTGTGACAGGCCGCACGTGGAAAGGTTCGGCCTTCGGCGGCGTCAAGGGCCGCACGCAGCTTCCCGGAATGGTGGAGGATGCCATGAAGGGCGAGATCGACCTGGCGCCGTTCGTAACCCATACCATGGGGCTTGAGGACATCAACCGCGCCTTCGACCTGATGCACGAGGGCAAGTCGATCCGGTCGGTCATTCATTACTGAACCGAACCACGACCCCGGTCCATTCCTGCCGTCCCTGTCGAGAGGAACATAAAATGGAACGAATCGAACGCCATGCCTGTTTTGGCGGATGGCAGGATGTCTATCAGCACGCGTCCGAGACGCTGGGCTGCACCATGAAGGTCGGCGTCTATCTTCCGCCTCAGGCGCAATTCGGCGACGTGCCGGTGCTGTACTGGCTTTCTGGGCTGACCTGCACCGAGCAGAATTTCATCACCAAGGCCGGGGCCCAGCGTTATGCCGCCGAGCACGGCGTCATTCTTGTGGCCCCCGATACGAGCCCGCGTGGTGAAACCGTCGCGAACGATCCCGCATATGATCTCGGGCAAGGTGCGGGCTTCTATGTCAATGCGACGCAGGATCCGTGGTCCGCGCATTATCGCATGTATGACTACATCGTCGATGAACTCCCGCGCCTGATCGCGGCGAATTTCCCGGCAACGGGCGCCCGGAGCATCTTCGGTCACTCGATGGGCGGCTTCGGCGCCATCATGATCGCATTGCGCAATCCCGGACGCTTCAGAAGCGTATCGGCGTTTTCCCCGATCGTCGCGATCACCCGGGTTCCGTGGGGACAAAAGGCGTTACGCGCCTATCTCGGCGAGGATCCCGAGGCGTGGAAAGCCTGTGACCCGCTTGAGCTTCTGAAAGCCGCGACGGAACGTCTTCCGATTCTTGTCGATCAGGGACTCGGAGATGAATTTATCGCGTCACAATTGAAGCCGGACGTTCTGCAGGCTGCGTGCGCGGAGGCCGGTCATCCGCTGATGCTCAATCTCCGTCCGCATTACGACCATAGCTATTACTTCATTTCGAGCTTCATCGGCGACCATATCCTGCATCACGCGACCGCGCTGAAACTGGAGAGGTCCCCATCCTGAGGACCATTTCGCCATAGGGTGGACCGCCTTTCCAGGTGGGTCAGGTCGCCGCCGGGGGGTGGGAGATGTCGCCGACGACCCGGACCCTGACCCGGCGGGCGTCGCCGGGAATGTATGTCAGGGGAATGTCCTCGATTTCCACCGTCTCGAGCGTCGCGGGGGCGGCGCCGTCGGCCACGGCCTGGTCCCGGGCCATGGT
This sequence comes from Nguyenibacter sp. L1, assembly GCF_035199985.1. Lineage (GTDB taxonomy): Bacteria > Pseudomonadota > Alphaproteobacteria > Acetobacterales > Acetobacteraceae > Gluconacetobacter > Gluconacetobacter vanlangensis. Next base: position 2,606,346 of record NZ_CP127015.1, on the reverse strand, counting down.
CAGGGCGGTGTCGATCGCGGTGTCGCGCGTGACGCCGGTGAAGATGCGGTCGACCTCGCCGGAGATCTGGGCGATGGCCGCGCCGACCGCGTTGGCCACGGCATGGTGGGGCACGCGCACGATCTGATGCACGCCCTCGATCCGGTCGGGCACGAGAAAGGCGCCGCCGCCGACGGCCACCAGGGTGACGTCGCCGGCCTCGCTCTTCGTACGGTCGATCGCTTCGGCCAGCATGGCGGCCATGCGGGCCTGTGCGCGATGAAGCAGGCCGGGAGAGAGGTCCGCGACGCGGGTCGCGTCACCCAGGGACACCCGGCCCGCCGCGACCGCGACGTCCGTGGCGCTGAGGGTCGTGCCGCCGAAGATGCGGCCCTCTTGCAGCAGGCGGAAGCCCAGGCTTTGCGGGCCGATCGCGGTGCCGTCATCGCTGACGATCGAACCGCCGCCCAGGCCGATCGACAGGAGTTCGGGCATGCGGAAGAGGGTGCGGACGCCGCCGATCTCGACGGCCGCATTCGCCTCACGCGGGAAGCCCGCCCGCAGGGTACCGAAATCGGACGTGGTTCCGCCGACATCGACCACCATCGCATCGGCCATGCCGGACAGGAAGGCGGCGCCGCGCATCGAGTTGGTCGGGCCGGAGGCAAAGCAGTAGACCGGAACGGCGTACACGCCGGCGGCGTGCGCGACCGTGCCGTCATTGCGGGTCAGGAACAGGGGGGCGGCGATGCCGCTGGCGCGCAGCGCCGCGATGAACGCATCGATCGTCCGGCGCGCGAGCGGTTGCAGCGTGGCGTTCAGCAGGGCGACATTTTCCCGCTCGAGCAGGCCGATCCGGCCAAGCCGGTGGGACAGCGTGACCGAAACATCGGGGATTTCCTCGGCCAGAATCCGTTCCGCCTCCAGCTCGTCATCCGCCACCAGGGGGGAGAAAACGGCGCTGACGGCGATGTGGCGCAGCCCGGCCGACGCCATGTCGCGGGCGGCGCGGCGGATGGCGTCGCGGTCCAGTGCGACGATACGCCTGCCGTCATATTCATGGCCGCCCTCGACCATGTGCACCTGGCCGCGCACCAGCGGGACGAGATCATCGGGCCAATCGGAAAAGGGCGGAAGAGAGGCGCTGGCCGGCAGGCCGATGCGCAGGGCGCCCACCGGGCAGAGTTCGCGCCGCTGGACCACGGCATTGACGAAATGGGTGGTCCCGATCATGACCGCGTCGATCGCATCGTCCGTCGTGGCGCCGGGCTGTTCGAGCAGCCGGGCCAGCGCGGTTTGGATGCCGCCGGCGATGTCGGGCGTTGTGCCGGTCTTGACGGCGGCGCGCACGCCCCCCGACCCGATCAGGACCGCATCGGTGTTGGTGCCACCGACATCGATGCCGATACGGCTCATTGGACTGTTCCTTTCGCGCTTTCGTCGCCGAACAGGCTGACATGGTCGAAATCGTGACCGAAGGCGCGCGGCCCCACATTTTCGATCCCCCGGGGTGTGCGCATGATCGGCGCGCAGGGAAGGGCGAGGACGGAAATACGCTGTCCGTAGCGCAGGCTTTCGGTGCCGATGGCGTCGCCCGAGACGCTGTCGAGCAGGCAGATGAGGTCCGGAGTGCTGGCCAGCACCGCGCCGTCCCGCCATGCCGCGGAATATTCGTTGCGAAAGGCGACGTCGAGGCGCGATCCGCGATCGGCGTCCAGGCCGGCCAGCCTGACGCGGCCCTTGAGGAAACCGCCGGAGGTTTCGCGCTCGACGTCCGTGATCCGGCCGCGGAACAGCATCTTGCCACCCGCCGTGTCGAGCGCCGCGGCAACGGGGTCGTCGTGCCGGGCACGGGCATCGCGCACCGCGCGGCCGAGGGTGATGGCGCGGGTCGTGGTGTGGTGAATGCCGAATTGCTTGACCTCGCGCCCGGTACGCGGCGCCTTGCACGTGGCCGCGATCGAGCCCATCTGCACGCAGATGCTGCGGGTGATCCGTTCGACCCAGGGCCAGCTTGCGGCGCGGGTGACGAGCGCATCATTGTCGCGGATGTCGGAGACAGCGCAGGGAAACATCTGCAATCCGGCGATGGCGAAGCTGGTCATCTGGGCTTCGGGGTAGGCGCGGCCCATGGAGTCCGCATCCACCACGGGCAGGCCGGACATCGCGGCCACCATCAAGGGCTGGAAGGCATTGCCGCCGCCGATTTCCAGCGCCATGACCGCGCGGAAACGCCTGCCGAGATATGCCTCCATCATCCGAACGGGCTTGAGCGCGAAGTCGGGGCTGGACAGTCGTTCCTGGCCGACCAGGGGCGCGCCCATGTTCGAGACCACGGCCACCAGGTCGTCATCGGCCAGTTCGTCGGGCGACATCAGGCTGACGCTGGCGCCTTCGGCATACAGCCTGCGCATGTTGAGCCAGGAGAGATAGGGCGAACCGCCGCCGCCCGTGCCCAGGATCCACGCCCCGACGGCCAGCGGCTCGAGATCGTCCTTGCCTATGGCGTGCATCGTCGTTTCTCCGGCATTCTCTTCAGGTTTATGGGGGTGGCGGGGCGATCGTCCCGTCGCGTGTCGTCTACCAGGACATGCCGAAGCGCGCGCCGCAGAAGCGCGGTGGAGCCGGCACTGCGAAATATTCGACGATGCCGGTCGCGCGCGTGATATCGTAATGCCGGTTGGCGATATTCGAGGAATAGGCGCTGACATACCACCGGCGCGATCGCGGACGGAAGGTGATGCCGGCATTGGCGATGAAATAGGCCGGAATCTGCGTCTGGTCGGGGGCGTAGGCGCCGGTCGGCTTGTACGGATCGCTGTAGCTGTAATCGGCCTCGATATCGAGATCGTAGCGTTTCGAGAGGGGAATCGCATAATCGGCCATGCCGTTGAGCGTGACCTTGGGCGTGCCCTGGTCCTGGCCGTTCGCGCTCTGGTAGATCGGGCTCCAGATATTGGTGCGGGCGAATTGCGCCGTGGTCGCCGTCTGGTTGACGGTCTGCATGACGTCGAAATAGGCCCGCATATAGGCGAAGCGCTGCGACAGGGTCAGATGCGGGATGGGATGGGCCTCGAACTGCGTTTCGATCCCCCACATGTGGGAATCCGGCGCGTTCTGGTACAGGACCAGGTAGCCCTTGGACGGATCGACATAGAATCCCTGAAAAACCTGGTCCTTGAAAAGGTAGTAGAAGAAATCGGCATTCAGGCGGTAGCGGTGGTCGCCGGTTTCGAACTTGGAGCCGAGTTCGAACGCCCACAGGGTCGGCGCCTTGTAGGGCTTGAGCTGCGTTGCCGATACCGTCGAATTGGCGGTGAAGCCGCCCGGCTGAAAGCCGCGCTTGACGCTGACATAGCCCAGCCAGTTCTGCTGGAGCTGGTAGTGGAGCGTGACGCCGCCCGCGAACTGGGTGCTGAGCAGGCCGCTGGTGGGGAACCGCGTCATGGTATTGCGCGGCGGGTTGAAATACCAGTTGCCGGATGTCAGGTCCTCCAGCCGGCGGCTGTCGGATTCATGCGTGATGCCGAAATCGATGCCGAAGCGGCCGGTCACCCGGTAGGACGCGTGGGCATAGGCGTTCAGCGTGTTCATGGTCTGGATATAGCGCGTCTGTCCGATATAGCCGCGTCCGGGCATGTCGATATAGTCGTAATTGAAGTTCTCGTTGGTGATGTTGCGATTATAGTAGAGTCCGGCCCCCCAGTCGAGCCGCGCGGGGCGGCTGGCCGCGATGCCGACCTGCTGCGTGAAGGTGCTGGTATTGTCGTTCTGGTAGGTTTCCTGGAGCCCGAGACTGGTCGAATCCCAATCCATATATTCATGACGGTACAAGGCATTGTAGGCACTGAGGCTGGAGATCCTGACCGGCCCGATCACGCGCGACATGTTGAGATCCACCCCCCAGGCGGTATTGTCGCGGAAGGGTTTGACGTCCTTGCCGGGCAGGCCGATGAAATTTGCCCAGGTCTGGGACGCGCCCCAGCCCGTGCGGTTGACGTCCCGCCCGACCGCGAACAGCGAGGCATAGGCGGGGGATTCCAGACCGACGATGTAATCGCCGACATTCTGCGAATTATCCTGGCTCCAGCGGCCCGTGAGGCCGACATGCGTCTTTTCGTCCGGATCCCAGAACAGTTTCGCGCGCAGGGCCCCCATGTCGGCGTTGCCGAGGGTACTGCCGTTATAGCGGCTGAACGTATAGCCGCCGCCCTGCTGCGTCATGCCGGCGAGGCGGAATGTCAGGCCGCGTGCGAGCGGACCGGACACATAGTGCGCGGTACGGTCGTGCCAGTAGCTGGCGATTTCCTCGTCGAAGCCGGCGTGAAAGCTACTGGTCGGATCGGCGGTGCGGATCGAGACATTGCCGCCGACCGAGGTCTGGCCATAGTCCCAGCCCTGCGGCCCGGGGGGGACGGAAATGCCGTCGAGATCGAAGAATTGCGCGCCGGTCATGACGGTGGAGGGGAACGCCACGCCGTCGACATAGGTCATGACCATCGGCGTGTTGTTGCCGGTGAAATCCATCAATCCCACGCCGCGCAGGCGGAAATTGGTGTTGGAGCCGCCGGTCGAACTCTGGATCTGCAGGCCCGGGGCGACTTTCCCGAGGTCGCTGACCGTATGCACGTTGCGGGTGATCAGCTCGTCCGGCGAGAGATAGACCGCGGCGGCCGGCCTGTGCTGTTCCTTTTCGAAATTGAGGGGGCGCCGCTCGCCCTGGACGGCGAGTTCTTCCGCCTTGGGGGCGGGCCGGGTCGGGTGCGATGCCGGGGCGGCCATCGTCCGCGCAGTTGTTGTCCGCGCGGACGGCACGGAAGCGGGTGGCGATTTCGTTTTGCGCGCCGGACGATGTGCCGGGGCCGCCCTGCCGGCGTGCGATACAAGCACCGGGATACAGGTGCTGCCGATGAAGAGAAGCAGCCCGAGATGGCCCAAGCGGACGAGGACGGGGACGGGGACGGGGCCGGAGCGTGACGGGAGGTGAAACATGCGAAGCATCCTGTGCCGTGCCGGACCAGCATTCCGGGGGATAAGGAAAAGGCGGGCGGGAGGCGCGGGCTATTGCGCGATCAGGTCGATCGCCGCGGCGATGACGCGGCGGGGGATCAGGACCGGACATCCGTACCGGCGATGCAGGGCCGCGCGCATCGGCTCGTCGAACCCCACGCAATGCATGACGATCAGGTCGGCCCCGGTCAGGGCGGCATCCAGGCGCCGGTATCGTTCGGGGTCCTGGCTTGCCGGGACGTAGGGGGAAACCCAGCTTCTGGTCGTCTCGACCCCGTCATAGGGCGCATGCATGGCGGCCTGTGCGGCGTTGGGCACGACCAGCGCGATCGTCCTGAGTCCGGACAGCAGGCCCGTGGCCAGACGATCCATCAGGCGCTGGGGTTCGATGAGCGGCGTACGGAGGGCGAGCGCGTGCAATTCCGGGAAGTTTCCGGTGCACAGGGGAACGATCAGGTCGAATTCCTGCCGGTCGATGCGATGGATGAGTGCGATGAGGCTTCGGGTCGCAAGCGTCTTGTCCAGATGCACCTCGCGACCGCAACGAAGGCGCGACACCAGCATCGGCGCGGTGTCGGCCGGTGCCATCGCGGCGATCCCGGCATCGTCCAGAGCATCGAGAACGCCGAACCCTGTGGCGACGACATCCGCGTGCACGAGGTCCAGGATGGCGGGGACGAGGTCGTCGCGCGGGGTCTGGCCGATGGTCACGAAGGCGATTTTCGTTGGCATGCGACCTCATGTTCGTATCGATATTGCAACTTGCAATATCATCGCCTTTGCCGCACGCGCCGCGCCATAAGGGGGACTACGTACTCCTGGCCAGGGGGCGAGGCCGGTTCAGTGCCTGTGGATCCGGATATTCGCCTTCATGGACGAGAAGAACGAGAACAGCGCATCGCCGGCAATGACGCCTCCGGCGAAGATTTCCATCGGCGAGCGGCCGGATTCTCCGCGGCAGGCCAGCCAGACGGCGCGGGCCGCCAGACCGGCCAGGACGGCCCATCCGGCCTTGAGATTGACGATCAGCAGGCCGGTGGCCAGCAGGACGCCCATCTGGCGGCGTTGGCCGCCAAGCATCTGCAGGATGGCCCCGGGGATCGCCCAGAACGCCAGGGTCCAGGCGACCGATCCATGCGCGCTGCCGCGAATGGCCGCGGCATAGACGCGATCGGGCGGCGGAAACAGGTCGTGCGTAAAATAGCCGCGCCAACTGAAGGCGACGACGCATGTTGCGATCACGAAAGCGGCGAAGGCCGTGTAAAGCTGCTGACGGCGGCCATCCTGTTCGAAGGCGGGATTGGCGCCGCCGCCGCGCAGCAGGAATCCGGCCTTGAGATCATAGCCCATATCCGCGAATGCCGGACCGGTGGCGCTGGTCAGGCCCGCGAGCAGGGCCAGCGCCGGCATGGGGAACCCGCACAGGCTGCCGATCAGGAGGGTGATCAGCGCGATCGCGAAGGCGGGAAACCACCCCGAATGCATGGCCGCCAGCCCGACGATCAATTCATGCAGGAATGCCGCGAAGGCGGCATAAGCGACGAAGGCGACCAGCATGCGCGGCGTGAGGCCGTAGGCGACGCCGCTGAGGAGGGCCACCAGGCCGGCGATGCCGAGGAAGCCCCCGCCCCCCAAAGCCAGGGCGCCGACGATGCGGCCGTCCCGCCCGCGTTTCACGTCTGGTCCGTGCCGCATCAATGTCGATCCGACCTGGATCAATGCGACCAGGCCCGCGCCGACCATGACGCCATGGGGCACCAGCGCGGGGTCGAGATGGGCGGCGGGACGCAGGGCCGCGGCGCTGGCGCCGAGACGATCGGCAATTCCCTGGCCGCGCACCAGCAATCCGATGCCGAACATCGACAAGGCCCAGGCATTGCCGATCAGGGCCGTGCCGAACGCGGCCATGGGAACGCCGCACAGGCCGCCCGCCACGCCGAGGGCGAGTCCGCCCGCCATCACCGCCGCCTTTGCGCCGCCGCGGTCGCCGGCCTGGATCGCCTCGGCCGCCGCGACGCCGGCGGGCCAGGCGCCATCGGCGGGAAAGACGCGCGTGCCGAACAGGCGATAGAGCAGGAAGGCATCGAGAAAGATCGCAAGCGTGACCCCGGCGAACAGCGGGAATACAAGGCTGGGCATGCCCAGGAGAAACGGAATGCCGATCGGCAGCAGCATGGCGTTCGCGGCGCCGAAGCATGCGGCGGAGACCGCGCTCTGGGCCAGGTTCTGGACATGCACAGACCGATAGCGGCGGAACCCCGGCAGGCGCAGCCGCCCCAGCGTCATGGCCACCAGCGCGCCGATCAGGCCGGTATTGGGCGTGACGCCGAGCGTGACCAGAAGCTGGAGCCCCACGACCGCCCCGCCGACCGACAGGACGAGGATCATCAGCAGGATCGCCGGTTCCTGGATACGCGGATGGGTCGGCGTATCGGGTGCGTCGGCAGCGGGGCCGCGATCGGTCATGTCGCGGCAGGAGGCGCGCGGCGCGCCGGGCGCGGGCTGCGGGTCATGGGCTGGCACCCTGTCTGCCGTCGGGTACCGGGATCAGGGCACCGCGACGGGACCCATGGCGAAGATGGATTCGATATCATGACGATCGCCAATAGAGAAAATAACCGGCGGCGAAACGCAACCTCTGGCGTGGCCATAAGGGTTCGTACGTATCACCGTTAACCGTATTGGCGACCGAACCGGGACTCTATTGATGAATGAATGGTTTCCAAAGGCACCGCCTTTGGTGGGGTCCGGGGCGAAGCCCCGGAAAGGAGACCAAGGCGTGCGCCCCCGGACGATCAGCCCGCGCGTTCTGTCGCCAGGCGGGCGCCGATCCCCATGAAGGTCATTCCCGCCGCCCGGTCGATCCAGTGGCGCGCCCGGGAAAACGGCCCTGCGAAACGGCGCAGGCTGAGCATCAGCGCCACGACCGAAAACCATCCCGCCGCGATGGCCCACATGGCCGCCACGCAGGTCAGGCCGAGTCCGACCGGAACATGCTGTGGCAGCGCGGCGGCAAACAGGCTTGAAACGAAGACGGGCGCCTTGGGATTGGCCAGGTTGGTCAGCAGCCCCATGCGAAATGCCCGGACATCGCGCCGGTCCAGATCGGCCGGCGCGGGGGCGGGGGATTGGGGTTGCCAGCTTGCCCTGAACAGCCGCACGCCGACGACGAACAGATACAGTCCGCCGCCGATCTTCAGAGCCCTGTACAGCCAGGGCGACGCCACGAACAGCGCGTGGATGCCGAAGAACCCCGCCAGTCCCCAGAGGGCGACACCCAGCGCGATCCCGAAGGCCGCGCGCAGCGCCGCCGCACGCCCCCGCATCATCGCCAGCCGCGTCACCAGCAGGAAATCCAGCCCCGGAACGACCATGGCCACCAGCCACAGCGCCGAGACCGCGCCGATGATGGAAAGATCCTGCACCAAGGTCATGGCTCGTCATGCCCTCCTGAACACGCCGCACGAGACCACGACTGTGCGCCCAGCAAAAAACCCAAAAAATTAAAAAGTTTTTTGGTTCTTTTTTCCAAAAAAGAACGAAAGACCACTCTCCCGCCCGCGCCGACCCGTCATCCGGTCAGAAATGCTTGCGCAGGGTAAAGAATACCATGCGCGGCGACCCGGCCTGCAGGGTCGCGAAATTGTGCGTCGGGTCCGAGAACACGAACCCGTTGCTGCCGACCGTCGCGACATAACGCTTGTCGAACAGGTTGCTGACATTGACCTGGGCATCCAGGCCGCGCAGCACGACGTTGCGGCTGTGGAAGCGATAGCCCAGATTGAGGTTGAAGATATCGTTGGCCGGCACCCAGGCGTCGTTTTCGTAGGTATAGGTGCGGCGATCCTGGAACTGCATGTTGACGTTGCCCCAGATGGCCCCGTCGTCATAGCCCAGTTGCACATTGGCCAGGTTGCGCGGCATGGCCACGACGTCCTTGCCCTTGATGTAATAGGTGGTGCCGCCGCTGGTGACGTTGTCGTCATATTCCGAATCGTTGAAGCCATAGGACGCATAGATCGACCAGTCGGGCGCGAACCTGTAATCGAACGCCATGTCGATGCCGCGCGCCGTCACCCCGCCGACATTGGTCAGCACCGACGGATTGCCCTGGATGCCCGCCCCCTGGGTGATCGACAGCAGGCGGTTCTCGAACTCGACATAATATCCGGTGATCGACGCCTGGATCCGGGCATCGTGATAGCGATAGCCGAGTTCCTCGGTATAGGACATCTCGGGGTGGATCTTGTTTCTGATCGCGTCGTATCCCGCGACCGTGGTGGCGAAGGGGCTGGTGGCGCCGGTCTGCGAATTGTCGAACGCCGCCATGTTGCGCGCGAAATCGGCGAAGAGTTCGTTGTGGCGGTTCAGGCGGTAATTGGCGCCGACCTGCGGCAGGAACCCGTTCGCGGCTTCGATCGATCCTGACGGATAGGCGCTGGGCACCGGGGTGCCCAGAACATTGCCGTTCAGGGCGACGGCGCTGTTGTCGACGATCAATGACTTGAACCCGTAATTCAGTTTCAGCGCCCGCGTCGCCTGCCAGGTATCCTGCAGATGCACCTGATAGGTCCGGGTATTGAAATTGCTCTGCCACTGGGTGACGAAGGCGTTGCCGCCATACCAGTAAATGCTGCCGGGCGTGCCGTTCAGCGACAGCGGATAATAGCGGCGGGCCTGTTCGAAATCGTTGTTCTCGAACCAGAATCCGCCTTCGATCGTGTGCGTCCCGGCCCGATAGCTGAGGCTGCCGATAAAGCCCTCGCGATGGATGTCGTATTCCGTGGTGCGGGTCGAAAGCGGCGATCCCCCCAGGCCGGCGGGCGTCGGCTCGTAGGGCGTCACCCACACGCCCTCGCCGGCATTGGTATGGCCATATCCCGTTACGAACCCCGACAGGCGGTCGGTGATCCGGACATCCAGCCGCCCGTAGCCCAGCGCGTCCTGGCGCAACCCGGCCGCGTTGTAATAGACGAAATCCTGGTTGGGGATGCCGGCCGGAAAGGGGGTGTTGTTCTGGTAGGCATAGGCGATCTGCCTGGCCAGCGCGTAATTGCCGGTGATATTGTCGACATTATAGCCGTATTTCCGGATCGTCGCCAGCGAGAGGTCCTGATAATCGTTCTCGTGGCGCAGCGACCAGTCGCCGAACAGGGTCAGCTTCAGGCGGTCGCCCAGCGGCTGGACATATTTCGCGTTGGCCTGCTGCTGTTGCTGCACGCCGTCGCCCTTCCATTTGTTCGCGTCCTGATAGTCATAGGAGGCGTAGAACTTGCCGCCCCAGGGCAGGATGCCGCTATTGACGCGCATGAAGGTCCGCCAGGTCGCGGCCGATCCGACCGTTCCCGCGATATCGGCCCCGAACCGGTCGGTGGGGTCGATCGAGGTGAATTCCAGCGCGCCGCCCAGATCGTTGGCGGCGGCGACCCCCACCGAGCCCGCGCCCTGGGTCAGGGTCGCGCGGCCGTTATTCTCGGTCTGCAGCGCGCGGCCGATCGACAGGCCGTTATCGTTGCCATAGGCCAGGTTGCCCAGCGGGATCCCGTCCATGGTAAAGCCCAGGCGGCTCTGGTCGAACCCGCGAATGATGATCTGCTGCGACCATTCATAGGACCCCAGCGGGTCCGACGTGGTGAACATCACGCCCGGCAGCTTCGACAATGCCTTGAAGGGGCTGGTGCCCGGCACATATTGCTGGATCGCCAGGTGCGACACGCTCTGCGTCTCGCGGGATGCGCCGGCGCCCAGGACGACGATCGCCTCCGGCCCGCTTGCCGGGACCGCTGCGGCGGGGGTCGTGGTCGTCCTGCGGGTTTGCGGCGCGTGGCGGCTTTTGTGCGGCTTGGCGGGCCGAGCAGGTGTGGTTGCGGCGCCGGCCTGATGGACCATGATGGCGCCGAGGCAGGTCGTCAGGAAAAACGCCGCGCTCTTTCTCATGTCGTTCCGCTCCCGCTGGCATGCCCGCGACGTCGTTGCGTCCGGCCCTTGGCGTTCTGATAGGAAGGGGCGCCGGACAGGTCTTGTGATGATTCGAAGACAGTTACTTCTTTGCCACAGCGGGATTCTTTTGATGCTGTAGCGGAAAGGACACGGCGATTGCCTGCCACGCGGATCACGGGTGGGTGGGTGCTCGGCGCTGCCGCCACTCGGCCGGATATCGCGGCAGGCCCCCGAAATAGGTCTTGTGTTATATCTTACGATATGTCTATCGTAGGGCATGATCAGACATCATCCCCCCCATCATCGCTTTCACGACATCCTTCATGCCATCGGCCGCCGCCATGGTCGTCGCGGGTTCGGCCGCGGCTTTCCCGGCGGGTTCGGCCAGGGATTCGGCGGCGGCGATTTCCCGGCCGGGCGCAAGCTGAGCGCGGAGGATCTCCAGCTCGTGCTGCTGGCCCTGCTCGCCGAGCAGTCCGCTCATGGCTATGAACTGATCCGCCGGATCGAGGAGCGCTCGGGCGGATTCTATGCGCCCAGTCCCGGCATGGTCTATCCGGCCCTGACCTTCCTTGAGGAAATCGGTCATGCCGGCGTCACGCAGGACGGCAACCGCAAGCTGTACAGCCTGACGGATGCGGGCAGGGCCCATCTGGACACGCACCGTGGCCGGGCGGAAACCATCCTGGACGCGCTGGCGCGCATCGGCGGCCGCATGGCGGAGGTCCGTGAAGCCTTCGCCGGCGTCGACGCCGCCGACCCCCAGGCCGCGGACGAACTGCATCAGGCGCGCTATGCGCTCAAGCACGCGCTGATCCGCAAGCGCGACTGCTCCCCGGCCGAAGCCCGCCGCATCGCCCGGATCCTCGACTGCGCCACCGCCGATATTCTCGGCAAGTCCGACTGATCCCGGACGGGACCCTGTCTGAATCGAGGCTGGAATGAAATGCTCCGACCGCGCGCCGCTGCGCCCCGTCCGGGTGGCGCGCACCGACGCCCTTACCCCGCGCATGCGCCGCATCACCCTGGCCGGCGATGCGCTGGAGGGGTTCGCGACCGCCGCCGCGGGCGATCATGTCACGTTGTTCTTCCCGCATCCGGATGGACGGGGCTGGCATGAGCCGCCCGCGATCGGCCAGGACGGCCATCCGGTCATGCCCGGCGGACAGGCGCCGATCGGCCGGGACTACACGCCGCGCCGCTTCGACCCCGCGACCCGGGAACTGACGATCGATTTCGTCCTGCATGGCGACGGCCCGGCATCGCGCTGGGCCGCCCGGGCCCGGCCGGGACAATGGCTGTGCGTGGGCGGACGACGCCCGGGCGGGGTGGGCGGCGTGGGCCGGGTTCCCGATGATTATGCGGCCTATCTGCTGATCGGCGATGAAACCGCCCTGCCGTCCATTGCCCGATATCTGGAGGACATGCCGCCCGGCGTGCCCGTCCAGGCGCTGATCGAAATCGCCGACGCGCGGGAGGAACGCCGCCTGCCCACGGCGTCCGATGCCGCCATCACCTGGCTGCATCGCGACGGCACCCCGGCGGGCCTTTCGACCCGGCTGGACCAGGCGCTGCGCCACCTTACCCTGCCCTCGACCGATATCCATGCCTGGATCGGCGCGGAACGCGACGTGGCCCGCCGGCTGGAAGCCTACCTGCGCACCGAAGAAGCCATCCCCCGGCACCAGATCCGCGCCGCCGGCTATTGGCGGCGCGGCATCCCGGCCGGCGGATAGGGCCTCGACACGACCGAAACTCCTTCGCCGTCAGTTGGGGGGCTTGGGTCAATGGGCGATAGAATTTTGTAAATACTTTTTGAAAAATAATATCGACGAGTTTAAGATCTACTTTTGAAAATAGAAAATATCTCGATATTACAAGAAAAATATCCACACATCAGCCTCGAAAATTGTCCACTCTCACCATAATTTCTTTCAGATGTTGTTCGAGCGTTATGACACGATCGCCCGCACCAGTGCGGCCAATACGGCACAGCCCAGCGCCGTCAGCACTATCGTCAGGGCGCGCTCCATCGCCGGGCCCGCGCTCCGTAGTTCGGCCTCAGCCGAGATGGCGTCGCGCGTAACGCGAAACCGGCGACAGGCCGCCACCAGCCTGAGGAACAGATCGAATTTCGTCAGCACACCGCCAAAAGCAAGGATCGCGAGCGCGGTGCGCATCCACGCCAGAAACGTGCGTTCATTGGCTGCGTGACCGGTATAGCGCGAGATCATGGCGCGTTTCCATTCACAAGCATCTCCGCAACCTCTTTCGCCTGGCAGCGAATTTCTGGAATCGCGATCGACTCCAGCAGGACGCCCTGCCGTGCTGGCCCCACGACGAACAGATCGTCAGCAATCTTGCCCGCATGGTCGATCAACGCGCCGTCCGGCGTGCAGGACAGGCCTGCGCCCCCGAAACCCGGCATGATCTCGCCCTGTTCGAACAGATCGTGCAGAAGCGGCGCATCGACACGTTTGTATTTCAGGCTCGGACCGGTGCAATTGATGACATGTGCCGCACGAAGGCTGAACGCTTCTTCACCCGCCACAGCCGTAATCGTCAGGCCATCGTTATCGGGCGCGATCGCGGTGACCCGGCCGTCCAGAACGCGCAACGACCCGGCGCGACGCTCCCGATCCAGGATGTCGGCGATATGCGCCGCCATACGGTGCCGCACGACTTCCCAGCGCCGCAGCAGATGCCGCTGAAAGCGGATTTTTTCCGCGTCCGGCAACATAAGCCAGAGCGCATTGGTGACGGAGCGCATGCTGTCCACAGCCGCCCGCCAGTCCGCGCCGCGTTTCAGCGCCCCATGGAACGCGCGCAGATAGGCGCGCGCGGTGGGCTCTACACCGCCGGGCGTAAAGACCGGCGCAGGCAGAGGCGTGTAGTCAGCATGACGTTCAGGGAACAACCCGCGTCGCGACAGCGCCGTCACTCGGCCACGATGACCGTTTTCCCGCAGGCGCAACAGCACGTCGACCGTGGTCAGACCTGTCCCGATAACCGCCACCTCGTCATAAACGGCGATCCCGGCAAAAACCCGCTCGGCCCAGGCGTTGTGGTGATAACGCCCCGTCACGTCGAGTTCCGGCGGGATTCCAGGCAGGCGCGCCGGATCGAAATGCCCGCAGCCAAGCACCACCCTGCCCGCGTGGATCTTCCGCCCGTCGGCGAGCGTGATCTCGAACCCGCGGTCCAGCCTGCGACAAGCCACGGCCGCCTGTCGTTCGTGTTCCGGCGCTGCGATGGAATAGAGATTGCGCAGGTAAAGGCCATAGATCGCACGCGGCACGAACTCCCCCGGCGCAACGGAACCGGGCGCGTTGTCATGCAACCACCTCAGGAAATGGTCTGGATCGTCTGGATCGGCGCTCATGCCCTTCGCCGCCACATTCAGCAGATTCTGGAGTGACGGCGTTGAATAGGCCAACCCGAACCCCGGCCGTTCGGAAGGATCGATCACGGTGCAGGTTACGCCATGACGTACGGCCAGGTTCCACGCCGTCAGCGCGCCGCTCGCCCCCCCACCGATGATGACGATGTCGCGTATGTCTGTTTCGGTCATATTGCACATGCTCCTGCGACGCTGTTGCGCGCAGAATGATCCGCAGCGATCATGCGATCCAGAAGATTATATCGATCGGATCGTTCATATGAAACGAACGATTTGGCGCATTTTAATTTGGCCACCCATGATCTTCACGACGAATCCATTTCACTTACGATACGAGACGATCTCATAAGGCCGTTGCCGATCGAGGCGCGCAGGCTGTCATACCCCCTCGGAAGAATACAAAACCATGGAACCCTGCATCACCGGGGGCATTCGCCAGGAGCGAAGCTCTGCGGATCTGCGAGCATCTCGGGCGGGCCATCTGGAGGGCATAGGCAGCAATAGCCCATGATACTTCATCCCAACGACGTCTCACCACCTGACAGCAGGCCGCCAAAGTCCAGCCGGGATGGCGGCAGGAATGACCTCGCTTTCGGCCTTGTCCCGAACGGTCCATCTTATGGCCGAAAAATTCAATCGCCATTTCCCGCGCCGTGAAATCCTTTCGCAATCGCTCGGAGCCTGACCGGAACGTGGGCTGAGGGGCGAGAGTGCCGCGCGGCGGCATGTTCGGCATCTGTTTTCGCGTATCGGATCGCCGCCGGCGGACCGTTCCCGGGAACGATGTTTGCGGAGTTTCATTCGTATCGCACGTTAACAGCTCTGGTATCGTTCAGGCTTAATATTTCATATTCGGAATATTCTATTATCGACACCATCACGACATTGCCGAAATGTCGTGTTCACCGGCAGAGAGGACAAAATGAACGATCACCCTGTTTTCATTCGCCACCGTTCTCGAACATCGTTTCTTTGTTTCGGTACGGCCATCGCCGGGTGCTTGTTCGCCGTGTCCTCGCCCCTTGGCGCGTCCGCGGAGACGACGGAAAAGACGCAGCACCCCATGGTTCGAAAAGCCGACATGGCCAGGACGGCCTCCGCGCCGCGCGCGACGGTGGCGCGCGGCGGGAATGCCGCCACCTCCAAGGTGGGCGAGACGCTTCAGGTCAGCGGGGAGCGCGTGCGCAGCGCCGGGGCGGCGGTCGCGGTGACGCGCGCCGTCATGGACCGGTTCGTCGCCGGTACCAATCCGATGCAGATTCTCGCCTTGACGACGCCGGGGGCCAATTTCACCTCCGACGACGCCTTCGGCCTCGATACCTATGCCAACACATTTTATGTGCGCGGCTATAACCAGATGCAACTGGGCGCGACGCTGGACGGCATCCCTCTGGGCACCCAGGGATTCGTCAATACCAACGGCGTGTCGATTACCCAGGCCATCATCCAGGACGACCTGTCCGGCATGACGATGTCGCAGGGTGCTGGTGCGCTGGATATTTTTTCGGCGCAGACCCTCGGCGGGGCCATGACCTATGTCAGCTCCGATCCCAGGGATAAGGCGGGGGGCAAGGTCAGCCAGACATTCGGAAGCTTCGACGCCTATCGGACGTACGGCCGCGTCGATAGCGGCATCCTCAATCCTTCCGGAACGAAATTCTATGCGTCATTCGCGCGGACGACGTCCAATCTGTGGAAAGGAGCGGGGTATCAGAGCGAATTGCAGGCCGACGCGAAAATCGTGCAGCCCGTCGGCCCGCGCGGACAGGTCACGGCGTTCTTCGGCTATGGAAATTTCACCCAGGCCAATTACCTGACCGTTACGAAAAACATGTGGCGCCGGGAAGGACGCGATACCACCTACCTGAAGCCCGACTACGAAAAGGCCAAGCTCTGGGCGTATTATGCCCAGTACACGGCCGACGTCCCGCCCGGCTATCAGGGTGTTCTGTCCAACGACGAGATCGGCGATTATGCCTGGGACGGCGAGCAGATCCAGCGCACCTATCTGTCGTCGATCGCCGGGCATTTCGATCTATCCGACATGCTGCATTCGGATACGCTCGCCTACGGCAACGTCAACAGCGGCGTTTATGGCGGCACGAATAATTTCCTGACCTCGCCGAGCTATGGTCCTGTCACGCTTCTTCCGAACGGGACCGTGACCGGCGTGCCGATGGCCCTGCAGATGTCCCATGCGGGCATGCGGAGGATCGGATTTACGCAGAAATTCACCATCGAGGCTCCGCGCAACAACCATATCGACACCGGGCTCTGGTACGAAAACAACGCCTATACCTATGACCAGCGTCTTTATGAAGACTATCCGAACGCGGCGCATAATTCGCTCTCGGATTTCAAGGCCAGCCAGGCTCATACATGGTTCGAGGACAGCTTCAATACCAACAGTTTCCAGTTTTTCCTGCAGGATCGCTGGACCATCATCCCCGGCATGACCCTGCTGGGCGGTTTCAAGTCGCTGATCCAGACGACGCATGGCGGAACCAAGCGGGACTTCACGCAGGCCTTGGACCAAGCGGGCTGGGATACCTATTATCGTCATGCGGCGAACGGTTCGCTGACCGCCGCTGCCGCCTTCCTGCCGCATTTCGAATTCGACTATCATTTCCTCCAGCATCACGAAGTCTACTGGGATATCGCCGAAAACATGCGGGCCTATGATTATTCGTCCCAACAGGTCAGCGGCCAGGCCTGGGGCGGACTGGGAAAGAACGCGCCCGGCGCGACGGCGCAGGATGTGTTCGACGCGAGCAGGTCGACGCTGCGCCCCGAGACGACGTGGAATTATGTCGTCGGGTACAGGTATAATTCCAATCTCTTTTCTGGGGCCGTCGATTTCTATCATACAGACTACTACAACAGGCTTGCCGCCATCACGGAAGGCAGTTCGAACAACGCGAACAGCGCCTTCATGAACGTGGGACGCGAATCCATGAACGGTGTGGATGTGCTCGGCACCATTCGTCCGTTCAAGGGACTGGAAATCACCAACAGCTTTAGCTGGAACGACGCCACCTATCTGAGTCGCGCGATCAATTATGGCGGCACGAATTACGACCTTGCGGGAAAGCACCAGGTTTATTATCCGAAGTTCATGTACAAGGCGAATTTGAACTACACCTGGCGCCGTGCGATGTTCAATTTCAACGTGAATTATGTCGGTGCCCGCCCGATGACATACCTGAACGACGAATATATCCCCGCCTATTGGCTGGCGAACCTGAATCTGGGCTATGATTTCGGGACCATCGGCTTCGCGCATCATTTACGTGCGACTCTCGGGATCACCAATCTGTTCGACGCGAATTATATCGGCGGCGTCTATGGAGCCGCTTCGGTGTCCGGGGATGACAACGCCAATCTGTTCATCGCCGCGCCGCGCGAAGCCTTCGGCACGATTGCCGCAGAATTCTGAGGACGGAGGCCAGGGACGGGCCGTGCGCCCGTCCTTCAGGACGCGCCCGTGCCCAGGGGATCGGCAAGCCTGGGCCAGTAATCGGGCGACCGGCGGGTATAGGGAATATCGCCGTACCGCACCGACGTCGTGCCAGGCGTGGCGACGTGGATGATGTCCCCGGCCACGGGCGCGAAGAGAGCGGCGAAATGGTTGAGGGATTTGACCATGACGGCTCTTTGCCTTCCAAGATCGAGCCCCAGCGCCGTCATGCAGACCGGATCGAAGACCTGCGTCCGCAGGTCGTTGACGATCAGGTTGAGTCCATGCGCCTCGAGCCATACGGCGTTGCCCATCGGGAGTTCGACCGAACCGAAGCGTTGCCTCATCGTGGTGCCGATGGCCCTGACGCGGGCGCCCACGAGATCGACGGGGTGCCCCGATTGCGGACCGCACTTGCCGCCCAGTCGCATGTCGAGACGTGCCCCGACGCCGGCCGCCATGCAGATCTCGACCACGACCGGGTCCCAGAACATCGCGAAGGCGATATTTTCCAGGCCCCGCGCCAGGGCGGCGTGCACCATGAACGTCGCATCGCCCGCGGCCCCGCCGCCGGGATTGTCGCCCGTATCCGCGAGTACGAGGGGGGGCCTGCCACCGGGATGGGCCGCAATCCGCTCCATCGCGGCCTCGAGATCGAGAAAGCGGGGCGTGACCTGGTTGCGCAGCGCATAGAATCGGCGCCCGAAATGCTCCGCCGTCGCGCGGGCGACCGTCCGGCTCTTATCCGCGATCACCAGCATCTTCGCTCCGACATCGGGGACGTCGGCATGGGCAAAGCCATGCGCGAGCGAAACGGACAACACGCCCGGCATGTCGCGCTCGGCCGCGCGCATGGCGTCCACGAAC
The DNA here is from genome assembly GCF_035199985.1 of Nguyenibacter sp. L1. GTDB lineage: Bacteria > Pseudomonadota > Alphaproteobacteria > Acetobacterales > Acetobacteraceae > Gluconacetobacter > Gluconacetobacter vanlangensis. Next base: position 2,587,693 of record NZ_CP127015.1, on the reverse strand, counting down.
CCGCGCATCGGTTGATTCTGCGTCGGGTACGACGCGATCATCCGGCAGTCCCAGGTCGCCATGACCGGCCGTGCCGTGCCCCGCAGGGTCCTGATGCCGATCGCGAACAGGTCCGCCGCGGTGTCGTCGATGTCGGTATGGGGATATTCCTTGTAGAGTACCAGGGCATCGGCGGCCCCGACCATGCGATCGGTGAGATGGCAGTGTGGATCGAGCGTTGCGCCGAGAAACGTATCCGGGCCGGCCAGTGTCCTTGCGCGTTCGAGAAGATCGCCCTCCACGTCGTCATAGCCGTGCGCCAGGGCCGCGCCGTGCAGCGCGAGCAGGATCATCGCCGGGCGCGCCCGCGCGATGCCGTCGAGCAGACGGTCGCGCAGGTCCTCATAGACCGCGCGCGGGATGAAGCCCCCCGGTTCGGCGACCGCGCACAGGCCTTCATGTACCATGAGCCCTTGCGCCCCGGCCATCCGGCGCCAGACCGCGAGTTGCGCGGAGCAACTGTTCAAGGGACGCGACGTGCCGTCCCCGAACGCAAGGGCGAACTGGGCGCGGCCTGTGGGAAGAGGCGAGAAACTGTTCGTTTCCGTGTCCATGCCGCCGATGAAGAGAGTTTTCATGAGCACCTCGCCGGGGATGCGCTCGCCGGGGACGCGTCGGACATTATCCGCCCGTCGGCGACGGTGCAGGCGCGTGCGGCCAGCCGGAACAGGCCCATGCCCATCAGGGCGGCGGGAAGGGCGACCGTCGTGATCGACGCGGCCAATCCCGAGGGGCCGAGATAGACATGGTCGGCCAGCATGGCGGTCGCGGTGGTGCCGAAGCTGAGGCCGACGCTCATGTTGAAGACGGATATCAGGGCGAGTGCGACCCCCCGGGCCGCGTCGGGCGCCAGTTCCTGCACGGCGGTGATGCCGATCGCGCCGGCCGCGTTGGACATGACGATCCAGAGCATGAACAGGCCGATGGCCCAACCGGCGGCCGGCGCGAACAGGATTGCCGCGCCGGGGGCCGCCAGCCCTGCCGCGACGATGGCGATCGGAAGGCGCGATACGGCGCCGCCGCGCGCCGCGCGCCGGTCGCTCAGCAGGCCGGCCGAAACCGTGCCGATCATGGCGCCGGCGATGGCGGCGGTGCCGAGATCCGCCCCGATCTGCCCGGGCGTCATGCCGAACTGCCGCGCAAGCAGGGTCGGGAACCAGTTCTGGAGGGAGAAATCGCCGACCGACAGCATCGCCATGGCGCCATAGAGCGGCACGAGGCGGCGGCGCCGCGCCATCAGCAGGCGCGCGGCCTCTCCGGCTGCCGCCTTGGCCGCATCCGCCGGCGCGCGCCGTGGCGGCTCCTTGATCGCCATCAGCAGGCAGGCCACGACGATGCCGGGGCAGCCCAGGATCATGAGCGTGACGCGCCATGCGGGCAGGCCGCCGACCAGCGGCAGCGCGGCGAAGGCGCGGGAACCGGCGAGCGAGAGGATCGCCCCGCCGAGGGCTATGGCGAGGCCGCCGCCCACGACCTGGCCCATCAGGAAGAGGCTGGTCGCCGTGCCGCGCTGTCTGGCCGAGAAATAATCCGCGATCATGGCGGTTGCGGCGGGAGCTAGCGCCGCCTCGCCGATGCCGACGACGCTCCGCGCGGCGAACAGTTCGGCGAAGGAGTGCGCGAATCCGCAGCAGATCGTGGCCACGCTCCACAGGAGCACGCCGCCGACCAGCACGTGCCGGCGCGGCAAGATATCCGCCATGCGCCCCAGCGGCAGCCCTGCCGCGGCGTAGATCAGGGCGAAGGCGACGCCCTGGAGCAGGCTGACCTGCGTGTCGGACAGCCGCATCGCCATGCGCAGCGGATCGACCAGCAGGCTGAGGATCTGTCTGTCCGTGTAGGACAGGATGGCGGCGACGCAGAACGCGAAGAGCGCGTACCAGGCCGAGAGCGGCGCCGATGCCGCAGGCGCCTCTTGCCCGAAGGGGCTGGGCGCCGGCCGCGGGGCGATAGGGGTGCGCTGCATATCGTTCATTGATGTCTCATCGGGGGTGTCTCATCGGGGCGTCCGAGGTCCTCCGGGCCGTGGCGGCTTGGGCTTCGTCAGCGATGGATCGTGGGGTTTTATCCCCATAATTCGGGGATCAGGGGGTGCGCCACGCAACCGTTCGCATAGGCGAAGCCCGGCCGGATATCGTCCGCCTGCAGCAGGGGCCCGTCCAGATCGACGAAATCGCAGAGCTGGGCAAGGACCATGGCGGGCGCCATGGACAGGGACGATCCGCCCATGCAGCCGACCATCAGGCCGAACCCTTCCGCCCTGGCCTGCCGCGCGAGGGCCAGGCCCGCCGTCAGGCCACCGGATTTGTCGAGCTTGATGTTGATCGCCTGAAAGCGGGCGCGTGCCTTCGGCAGGTCGGCGGCCTGGTCGATCAATTCGTCCGCGCAGAGCGGCACCGGGGACACCCAGCCATCCAGCCCGGCTTCGTCGCCGACCGCGATGGGCTGTTCGATCAGCACCGTCCCCAGATCCGCCAGCCGGGGGGCCAGGTCCCGTAGCTGAGCGACGGACCAGCTCTGATTGGGATCGACGATCAGCCGGGCGGCCGGCGCGCCCGCCCGCACGGCCTTCAGGGCCGCCAAGGGGTTTTCGGCGCCGACTTTCACCTTCAGCAGCGGCCAGGACGCCAGCCGTGCCGCGGCTTCGCGATAGGCGGCCAGAGGACGAATCCCGATCGTCCGCGCGGAAAGAACGGGCCGGGCGGCGACGCCGGCGAGGGCGAACGCCGTGGTACCGCCGCGTTTGGCCTCGAGATCCCAGAGCGCCGCGTCGACGGCCTGGCGCGCGGCGCCGGCCGGCATCGCGCCCAGCAGTCCCATGCGATCCAGCCCCGCCGCCAGGGCCGGGCACGCCTGCCGTACCCCGGCCGCCATCGCCGCCACGGTCTCGCCACGGTAATAGACGGGGCAGGCTTCGCCGCGTCCCATATATCCGGCTGCGTCGCGCAGGGTGACGCGCAGGGTCGGCTGGACCGTCTGCGTGCCGCGCGAGACGGTGAAGGGTTCCGCCAGGCGCCAATCGACCGTCTCGACGGTGATGTCCCTCATGCCAGCAACCGGTCGACCACCGCCTCCAGCCCGAAGCGCAGCGGATCGCAGACCGGCAGGCCGAGCGGCGCCAGGGCCTGCGCGGCCTGCACGGCGTCGGCTTCGGCCATTCCGCCCGTATTCAGGCTGATCCCGACGAAGCGGGCCCGGGGATTGGTGCGGCGGGCGAGAGGCAGGTAGGCCGCCATCGCCTCTTCGACGCTGGGTACGGGATAGTCCGGATACCAGTTCGTCGTCCTGCGGCGCGGGTCATGGCAGAGGATCAGCGCGTCCGGCTGGCTGCCATGGAGCAGGCCGAGCGTCACGCCCGCATAGGCGGGATGAAAGAGCGCGCCCTGGCCTTCGATCACGTCCCAATGCCCGGGGGGCGCAGCGGGGCTGAGGGATTCCGCCGCGCCGGCGATGAAATCCGCCACCACCGCGTCGATGGCGACGCCCTCGCCGGCGATCATGATCCCCGTCTGGCCCGTCGCGCGAAAATCGGCGTCGATGCCGCGTCCACGCAGGGCGCGGGTGACGGCGAGCGCCGTATATTTCTTGCCCAGCGCGCAGTCGGTGCCGACCGTCAGAACGCGCTTCCCCGCGCGCTTGCGGCCCGTGGCCACGGTGAACGCCCGGTCCGCATGGCGCACGTCGTGCAAGACGCGCCCCAGGCGACGCGCCGCCGCGCCGATCACCGGATGGTCGGACAGGCGCTGGTGCAGGCCGCTGACGATATCGAGCCCGGCCTCGAGAGCGTCGAGCAGATGGGGAATCCAGCCATCGGGCAGGGCGCCGCCGACAGGAGACACGCCGATCAGAAGGCTGCGCGCACCGGCGGCGCGGGCTTCGCCGGGACGCATCGCGGGCAGTCCGAGGGTAACGATGGTGCCGGTGCGCCATTCCGCCAGGCAATCCGCACCCGCCCATTCATGGACGCCGATGCCCGTCTTGGCCTCGGCCGCGCCGGCCGCGTCGCCCAGAAAGACCAGGTAAGGCTTGGCAATGGACCGAGGTCCCGAGGCGGTCGGGGCGCTGTTCCCGTGCAAGGCCGGACGATGAGGGGTCATGGCGTTCTCTGGACTCTGAAACGGTGGCCGGAATTGGCCGATGGCTTCAGCATTTCATGCGGCGGGACCCGGCTATTGAACGTTCAGGCCATAACCTTGTCTGATCTGGCCCTGGCCTCGCGTACGGCGCCCGGTGTCGTATCGAATTCCTGACGGAACGTTCGGATGAAATGCGCGCAGTCCGAAAATCCCAGCCGAAGGGCGATCTCCGTGACGCTTTCGCTGGAGTTCTGAAGGAGCCAGCGTCCGTAGCGCAGGCGCGTCGTCCGAATGAACGCGCCAGGCGATTGGCCGAATTCCTCGGCGAACAGCCGGGAGAGCTGGCGGCGGCTTACATGGACCTGATCCGCCAGCCATTGCGGAGAAATGGGCCGGACCAGCGATTGCTCGATCAGCAGGACCGCCCGGCGCAGGCGCGGGTCGGCGACCCGTGTGTAGCCGAGCGCCTGCGTCACCGTCAGCGGCGTGGCATCCGCCCGGTTGGCGACCGACATCTGGTGGATCGTCTTGGTCGCGCGATCGGGCCCGCAATGGCGACGGATCAGTTCGCTGGCCAGGCTGATGATCGAAATCCCTCCGGCGCAGGTCAGGACGTCGCCGTCGTCGATATAGTCGAGATTCGCTTCCGCGCGGACATGGGGAAAAGACTCGCGGAATTCCTCCAGATGATAAGCGTGCAGGCAGGCCCGCCGCCCATCGAGCAGCCCTTCCTCCGCCAGGATGAAACTGCCCGTGCAGATGCCGATGACCGGCACGCCGGCTTCTGCCGCGCGCCGCAGATAGGCGCGCGCGCCCTCGGGTGCCGAGGACAGGCTCCGCAGCAGGCCGCCGATCACCGCCACATAATCGAAATCGGCCGGGTCCTGATAGGAACGGTCGGGCCGAACCGTGACGCCGGCGCTGGAACGGACCGATAGGCTCGGATCACGGGCCATGATCGTCCAGTCGCAACGGCGCCTCTGGCTGTTGTCGCCGAAGTCCGCGGCATGACGCAGCGCCTCGACGAGACCGGCCAGCGACATCAGGGGAAACTCGGGCCAGAGCACGACACCGATCTTGAGATCGGGGCGGAGGACGGGTCGCGCGTCCAGCCCGTCGATGTCATCGACGAGCTGACGCCCGTGCGAGCGATCGGCACTGCCCGCGGGTTTTCGCCCGGGATGTCGGTTCGCTGCTTTCATCGGGCGGTCGCGGTCCATCTGCGTTCCATTCCGTTACGGACGCAATATTAAGTGCCCGTGGCCGTTCTGAACAGCGGCGGGATCGCCCCGTGCGGGACGCCCGGGATTCCGGCGGCCCGGCATTGCCGGATCGGGGGTGGCGCGATTGCGGCTGGGCATGGCGTGACGTGACGTGACGTGACGTGACGTGACGCGGTGGTGCGTCGTGGCGCGCGGCCTGGAAACCTGCCTGTGCATCGGAGAAGCCATGCATTATCACCAGCCCCGAAACTGTTCCCCTTCGCCGTCAGCCGGGGAGCTGGCTCTTCGGCACGGTACTGGGATACACCCCATCCTGATCAAAATACATGACTATACGCCAACTGAACGTTAAAGGTCGTCGGCGAATTCACTCCCGAAAAACTCGTTGCAAAGCCGGCGATGACTCCCGAGAATGGTGACCAATTATATTCGAACCCTGGAGCCACCAATGTCTGGTCGGCCGAGGCGGCGTAGTCGTGATGCATCGAATACCTGCCACCATTATCCGTCATCATATAGGCAGTGCTGACAGCCCCGGTAGCGTTGTGGAGAACATCAACTGCCAGCACCCAGCGAACGTCGAACGCGAACTCAAACCCGACACCAAACTGCGTCACTCGTGGCGGCCGAGCGACGCCTTCCTGCACAGGAATCGAGACGTAAGCGTTGACTCCCTTAAAATGAGCATTGCCGGGATAGAGTCGTTCAGACCACCAAGTTCGTATTCGCAATCCCATTTCATTTCCAATGATGAAATTCGACTGTGTTGTCGCCATGAAATGAAGGCCTGTGACTCCAGATCCACCTGCGTCATCCGCATTGCCGAGCCTCGAATAAGCTCCGGTGGGAAGCGAGGCACCCACGAACAGGCTTGCATCAGGCCACCAATTGGGTCTTCCCGTCGGAATACGAAAACTCGCATCTATGGGTAGGTCTGAAATACCACGTCCCGCGATGCTCCCGCCTGTCCTGTCTCGCGTAGTCGCGTACGAAAAGGCCGGAATAATCTGAACACTCATCCAGCGAAAGATGCTATACTTTACTAATGTAGCGTTTTCGTACGAGGTCGAAATTGTCCGGCTCCGCCTACGTCTTCCATCCGGACCTAATTGCGTTCCCGATCGACTAAATATCAGATACGGCTCTATTGAAAGAAGATTGGCGGTGGATAATGCTCCTGACGGGGCATATAGCGGCCCCGTAAATCCCTGATTCGTCATTTCACCCGGGCAAATCCATTCTGAAAGCAATTGGCCCTAGCAATCGACGGAGAGACACAGAAAAGCATGAAGGCAAATCCGAAAAATCTTTCGTAACCTCTCAAAGCTGTTTCCCGGCCGTCCAGCCGCCATCGACGCATAACGTCGCTCCATTAACATCTTGCCATTGTCAAGCCATTGCCGAACCACGAAAAACGCGGCACTCGCTCCTTTGTATCGTGCACTTCCAAAGTGGATGCCATGGGACAAAAGTGACGTCTCGAGTTCCCGATTCATCACCAATCCATTGACGTCACCATTTGAGATATTTTCAAGAAGATCCAAATTGACAGAGACGTTTTCTGATACTGCGCGTACACACGACGTACCGCTCTTTGCAAATTGCGTGGCACCGATCTGCTTCGTCAGCACATACCCGTCGTCTGGGCGGGACGTCGTTCCATTGCTGACAATTTTGTCGAAACTGCTGGCGATCTCAGCGCACACTTCCCGGACCATTCTTTGGCGAACGACATACAGTACGTTTCCGTCATGGTTTCCGTATTTCAAGAGATTGACCACAACCTCCGGGTCGAAATCACGTTGCGCTTCAAGATAACCAAATCGGGCGCCGATGGAGCGCCCCCAAAAAGGCGAAAAATTCTGGTTCCGCATTTGCATGTTCATGACTTGAACCGATTGGCGGTCAATCCGCTAAACTGTAGAAGCCTTTTGAGCGAGTTTTCTGATCGGCAATATCGACGCGCACAATCCGGAGCCAGCGATCAATATACATCCGAATATCTGGCGAATATCTATCGTTCTGCCGAAATATGAAATATCGACTAGCAGGGCCACGAGGGGATACAAATACCCGAGAACGGAAATTTGTGACGTTTGCAATTTTTTGTAGGAGTTGTATATAAGTATATACATAAAGGCGCTATGGACAATTCCCAGCGTTAAGAGGCATCCCCATTGCATTCTGTTCTGAGGCAAATGGCTATAGTCAACAAATGGAGACAACACGACCGTACCCAGAGCAAGTTGGCAGAGTGCCGTTATTGGCGCAGGCACACCGACGAGTTTTTTACCAGCGAGGGTAGCGATCGTGTAAAAAATGGCAGCGGTAGCTGCGAGGCCATAACCGATGAGAGTAGCCCGGTCATAGGTCGCAACACCCTGGCCGCCGGGCAATACGATAAGAACGGTCCCGACTGCGGCTAGAAGCAATGCAAACAAACGGGTTTTTGACAAAGATTCACCAAACAGGAAATATCCACCGATGAAAACCATAACAGGCTGCAAGTGGTATATAATCGTTACCATACCGATGGAAGCATATCGGTAAGAAGAAAATAAGCAAATCCAGTTGACGACGATTGAGGACGCTACAACGGGAAGAAGCCAGATATTTTTCTTTTGAAGGTTCAGTTCAGAGAAGCTTCTATTTAAAAAAACATATCCACCGAGAAATATTCCTCCTATCAGGCAACGCGCGAAGACGGTATTGATTGCCGTCTGCCCACTTTCGATCGCAAAGGCGCCGATCGTTCCTGAGATCGACATTGCCAAAGCATATTCTGCCAAAGCGGCCCCTTGAGAGCTATGATTCGACACATTCTTCTCCAGTATTCGATTTATATTCAATTAAACAAGAGGCTCGCCAAAATCCCACCGCAAGACCTGGGTACATTCTCTTCCCTTGGGGCGCCTAAAGCCGAGCCGGCACCGAGATTTCGATCGAATATATCTGCATAATTGCCAATAGATCGAACAATATTCGTAACAAAGTCGGAGCGAATCCCCAGTTTCTCTTCCACTTCTGGTCGAGGCCGGAACAAGCGTTTACGATGAATGTTGTCTTCGAACTGACCATTAATTCGGCGCTGATTGACCCCCACTTCCTCTGCGGCTATTAGCGCCTTCATGATAATACCGACCGCCAGTGCCCATGCCTGATCTCCGAGGGCGACCACTGGAGACATATACTCAAATGAAATCCGCTCGGTCCTGACACGATGCTGCTTCGGATGAGAGAAAAGAGAGCGTTCGCCAAAAAGCAGGTATCGGTCCAAGCAATAGGTATGGCATTCGTTTTTCAATTAAGCTTCCCGAGCTTCTTGCGGGCTATGATAGAGTCTTACTTGCGGCTGCACGCCTCGCGGAATAAAATATGCCTTCAGGTTTTCCGCCGTAGTCGATCCTTTTATTGCAGCTATCTTTATATTGTCCGACCAAAATTCAATGTTTTCTGGAGCCCCGTCCGAGAGATAGCGATGCATAAATGTCTCGCCATCATATAAAAATAGCACCGCGCGCTGGTAAAGTGTGGCGGACAGACGACGATATTCGTCATCTTGCAGCCATCCGGGCGACCAGAGGACGTCATGAACCAGGGTTCTCCTGGACAATCAGATCGATTGCCGCGGCGATCACCCGCAGGGGTATAAGGACCGGACATTTGTACCGATGCTGCAGTATCACGCGGATTTCTTCGGAGAAACCCACGCAGTGCATGACGATCAAATCGACGCCGATCAGCACGGCGTCCAGTCTTTCCGTCCAACCGGGGTCTTCTTGAGCGTAGGTGTACGGCGAAAGCCAGGATGTGACCGTGTCGACCCCTTCATAGGATCGGTGCGTGACGGCCTGGCGGGTGGGAAAAATAAGCGCGACCCGGCATAGGCCGGTCAGCAGGCCGACGGCGGAAACATCCATGAGGCGTTGAGGCTCGATGAACGGCGTGCGGAGATTCAACGCACGCAATTCCGGAATATGGCAGGTACAAAGCAGAACGATCAGATCAAAACCCTGGCGGTCGATCGCCTCCAGCATGTCGAGCAGGCAGAGGGTGGTCCGTACCTTGTCCAGATATATTTCATGACCCGAGCGCAGGCGCGATACGAGCTTTGGCGCATCGAGTCCGGGCGCCATCACTGCGAGCGCAGCCTCATCCAGATTATCCAGCACGCCGAACTGGGTCGCGCGGATCGGGGTGCGCGCAAGGTCCAGGATAGAGGGTACGACGTCGTCGCGCGGCGATTGGCCGATCGTGACAAAGGCGACTTCCGTCAGCAAATGTTCTTGCTTCACCCGTAGGTTCGGAAGGGGGCGGAGCATCGGTGTCACCGCTTGTCCGCTCATCTTTCACGCCCGCCGTTGGCGTGAAGCGTGGCCGCGAGCACATCAACCTCTTGAGTGAGGATATTGAGTACGCGCGCACCAGCCGGCACATTCGCCGTGACCGTGACATTTGGATGGACGAATATAACCTCTTCAATTATTTCCCTATTTATATTCGCGCTGGCATTGAAGAAGCCCACGTCGATCCGTTTCTCGCGTAACGCGCGAAAGCGATCACCTGATGGAACAGGAATAAAGAAGATTCGATCGGGGTCGCCAGCCATGGACAATGCTTTTGCGCAATCTATATCGAATTCGTTATACATTTCATTATTGTTGTGGGGATCGGCATAAGAAAAACCGGAGAACCCCAGGCTGATACCGACGATTATGTGTCCACGCCATATTATCCGGTCGATTATCAAGGATACTCCTCCCGCTTCGGTAAACGTCCTACTCTTGCTTGATATACGGGAATTGTTATTCTCAGGTGGCTCCACCTATAAGTGGGATTGTACGGAATGGGGTATTGCGTGGCGCGCACAAATGAAGATCTCTCGACGTTGCTACCACAACTGCTTGCTTTTCTGCAGGTCGTGAGATCAGGCACGCTCTCCGCGGCTGCGAGGCAGATTGGCCAGTCTCCCTCGGCGCTCAGCCGACAGACAACCAGTTTAGAACGCGCTCTCGGCGTGGCGCTGTTTCACAGAACGACGCGTTCACTGACGCTGACCGAGGTTGGACATGAGGTGTACCGGCAGGCGAGCGACATAGAGCGTGCGGGCCATGATCTCGTAGCGTGGGTCAGTGCGTTGAGAGCGCAGCCACAGGGGCTGCTTCGCGTTACCGCTCCGGTAACGCTTGGACGGGTGATACTGACGCCGCAGATTGGGCGCTTTATAAAGGATTACCCAAATATAAGTGTTGATCTTTTCCTTTCCGATCGTCCGGTCGATCTGGGAGCGGAAGCATTTGATCTTGCGATACGAGTAACCCCCTCTCCGCCTGTCGATTACGTCGCGCGTGAACTCGGTCATTTACAATATATACTGGTTGGGGCAAAGCACAACCTTGTGAGGGTTCCAACGCATCCCCCCGAATTGGCCGATGAAACTCTTCTTTTCCCGTCAGATGGCGATTTTCGTAGCGACTTGACGCTGAGAAATGGTGAACAAATCATTACGCAGCAGATCACGCCACGACTCATGATTAACAATACGGACGCTATGGTTGATGCTGTCGAGCAAGGGGTGGGCATAGGTCTTCTTCCGACATTCGTCGCCAACAAGCTGATTCGGGAAGGCCGGCTTGTAAGAGTGTTGCTCGAATGGAACGTGCATTCCAACGTCGATACGCGGATCTATATATTATCGCCGCAACGCAAGTGGTTACCCAGAAAATCACGGACATTCCTTGATTTTATGCTTGGCGGCATTGATGAATGGTCTTGGTAAAACGGTCATGCTCGGGGCGTCCAAGTCATGCCAGGCTCGCCGGCGGTCTTCACCCTGAGCGTCCAAGCAGACTCGTTTGCCTTCAGGTCCTGACCGGAGGGATCGAGCGTTCGAGGGCCGGGTGGGCCAGGGAGGTTCGCTGGACCAGTTCGGTTGCCAGGGTCGTGGATCGGCCTGTGGTGTCGAACAGCGTCCGCAGGGCCGCAGCGCCTTTTTCGGTGAAGGGTTGGCGGATCGTCGTCAGCCCGGTCGCGGCGGCTTGGGGGATGTCGTCGAAGCCGGTGACGGAGAGGTCGTGGGGGATGCGCAATTTCCGGCGCGCCGCGTCCGCCATGATGCCGAGGGCCAGGCGGTCGCTCATGGCCAGGATGGCGGTCGGGCGGGTCTTCTTGCGCGCGAGCATGTCGCGGGCGGCCTGTTCGCCGTTCTGCTCGGTGTTTTCCCAGCTTTCCCAGACGGGGATGGCATCGGCGCCGATCCCGGCCTCGTCGAATGCCGCGTAGAAGCCGCGCAGGCGCTGGGCGGCGGTGCTTTCGCCGATGGAGGCGCGGCGTTCCGGGTCCATGAACCCGCTATAGCCGTCGCGGCGGGTGCGGAGCGAGACGATGCCGACGCTGCGGTGGCCGGCCCGGACGACGTGGCGCGCCATGTCGCGCGCGGCGGCGAAATCGTCGATCCTCACGACGGGGATATCGGTCCGCCTGGGCTGGTCGATGATGACCAGCGGCACCTGGCGGCGCGACGCGGCCGTCACGACGTCGTCATAGCCCGACAGGGCATAGAGAATGAGGCCGTCGACCGCCGCCGAGGCCAGGACGTCCATCACCGGCTGTCTGGGAGCGGCCGGGCCGGCCTTGGCGCGAACCGGCAGCAGCATCAGGCTGATGCCCTTGCGTTCGCATTCCGTGGCGACGCCCCGGAGCAGGGCCAGGACGGCGGAATCGGAAAACGCATAGGGCATGTCTTCGCTGAAGACGAAGGCGACCGTGCCGGTGCGGCCGATGCTGAGATGGCGCGCCAGCGGGTCCGGGCCGGGATAGCCCAGATCTTCCGCGATGCGGAGGATGCGCCGGCGCAAGTCGCCGGACAATTGGTCGGGGCGCGCATAGGCGTTGGAGACCGTGGCCGTCGAGACGCCGGCCGCGCGGGCGACGTCCTTGAGCGTCAGGCGGCCCGATGAGCGTGAGCGTGAGCGTCCTGGCATGGAGGGTCTGGGTCGGCCCGTTTTGGAGGATGGAAGGATTCTTCTTTTTCTGAAGAAAAAGAAGCAAAAAGACTTTTATTCGTTCAGGGACTTTGTGCACGCCGGCAAAAAATCCCCAAACGAAGTTTTTTGGTTCTTTTTTTCAAAAAAGAACAGATGGTTTGCGCAAGGGGAGGCAACAGGCGCCTCCCCTTCCACCGGGTCAGGCGGCGGTTTCGAGCGGTTTGTGGGGGATGCTGACGTCGCGGCCGGTCAGCATCATGTTCCAGTAGAGGTTCGGGAACACCGTGGTCTTGAGGAACCAGGCGAAGCGGCTGGGCTTGCGCTGGTCGTAGCCGAAGCTGGGGGCCGGGACGCCGCCATAGAGGAATTCGGCCAGGATCACCCGGCCGTACGAGACGGTCAGCGGGCAGGCACCGTAGCCGTCATACCGGCTGTCCAGCGGCCGTCCGTCGAGCGAGGCCAGCAGGTTGGCGACCACCACGGGGGCCTGGGCCCGCGCGGCGGCGGCGGTCTTGGCGTTGGCGGTGCCGATGACGTCGCCCAGGCCGAAGATGGTGTCGTAGTGCGTGTGGCGCAGGGTCGCGGGGTCGACATCCAGCCAGCCGCCGCCATTGGCGAGGGGGCTGGACTTGACGAAGTCCGGCGCGCTTTGCGGCGGGGTGACGTGCAGCATGTCGAAGCTGCGGGTGATTTTGGTCGTCGTGCCGTCGGGGGCGGTCACGGCAAAGGTGGCCAGGCGCGCGGGCCCGTCGACGGCCACCAGGTCGTGCTTGTACCGCAGGTCGATGCCGTAGTAATCGACCATGTCCTGCAAGGCGGGGACGAAATATTTCACGCCGAACAGCGCGTCGCCCGCCAGGCAGAATTCGACCTTCATGCGCGGCAGGACGCCTTCCTTGCGCCAGTGGTCGGCGGCGAGATAGGCGATCTTCTGCGGGGCGCCGGCGCATTTGATCGGCATGGGGGGCTGGGTGAACAGAGCGGTGCCGCCCTTGAGCGACTGGATGCAGGCCCAGGTATATTCGACCGTTTCGCGCGAATAATTGCTGCACACGCCGTTGCGGCCCAGCGTGTCCTGCAGCCCTTCGATCTTGTGCCAGTCCAGTTGCAGGCCGGGGCAGACCACCAGCCGGCGATACCCGATGCGCCGTCCGTCGGCGAGGGTGACGCTATGCGCGTCGGGCGAGAAGGAGGCCACGGCGGCGCGCAGCCAGCGCACGCCCTTGGGGATCAGCCCGCCTTCCTGGCGCAGCGTGTCGCGCAGCCGCATCACGCCGGCGCCGACCAGGGTCCAGCCGGGCTGGTAGGCGTGGATGGTCGCGGGATCGATGATCGCGACCGACATGTTGGGCCGCGCGCGCCGCAGGCGGGCCGCGACGGTGATGCCCGCCGCGCCGCCGCCGACGATGACCACGGTGAAGCGGTCGCTTTCCGGGATGTCCGGCTGTGTCGGAACCATGGGACATACTCCTGTTGCCTGATGTCCGTATGGTCCGATCCTAACACCAATCCCGGTCAGGGCGAGGGGGTGGACGCCCGTGCGGGTGCCGGCGCGGATGCCAAGGCGGGCTTTGCGCCGGCGGTCAGGACTTGAACCAGACTTCGACCGGGCCCTGGAGCTTCATGGTCATGGGGTTGCCGCGGCGGTCCAGCGTCTTGCCGACCGCGAGGCGGACCCAGCCCTCGCTGATGCAATATTCCTCGACATTCGTCTTCTCGACGCCCTTGAAGCGCACGCCGATGCCGCGTTCCAGCAGGGCGGCGTCATGATGGGGGCTGTCGGGGTTGACGGAGAGGCGGTCCGGCGGGGTGTCGGCCGAGGGGGTGGCTTGGATGCCGCTGGGGATGTCGCCCTGGTTGTCGCTGGGGTTATCGCTGGGGTTATCGTTCATGAGGATGGCCTTTGCGGGTGATGGATCGTGGAGGCTGACATAACCGCTCTGGCGGGCCAATCCAACCACCGCCGAGCCATCGCGGCGCGATGGCGGCGGCGCGGGAGGGCATGCGCACAGGGACGTGCAGGGCTGCGGAACGGGCCGGCCCGCAGAATAGGATGGACAACAGGCCGTGAAAGATCGACATACGCCCCTGCTGGAGCGCGTGCATGTCGTATTCCTCTTCTCCCTCATCGTCGTCCGTGGCCTGGCGCCACCGTATTCCCGTCGGGGCCATGCCGGTCTGGATGACCATATTGCTGGGCCTGATCACCGCCATCGGGCCGCTGGCGACGGATATGTACCTGCCGGCCTTTCCGGCGGTGGATCGCGACCTGGGCGGGGGGCCGGGTTCGGCGCAGATCACGCTGGCGGCGTGGTTCGCGGGGCTGGCGGTGGGCCAGTTCTCGCAGGGGCCGCTGTCGGACCGGCTCGGGCGGCGGGTGCCGCTGCTGGGGGGGATGGCGCTGTTCAGCGCGGCGTCGGCGGGGTGCGCGCTGTCGGACGATTACCAGATGTTCTGCGTCTGGCGGTTTCTGGCGGCGCTGGGCGGGTCGGCGGGCATCGTGGTGCCGCGCGCCATCGTGCGCGACATCGCCACCGGGGCGCAGGGCGCGCGGATCATGGCGCAACTGACGCTGGTGTTCGGGTTGATGCCGATCCTGGCGCCCAGCCTGGGCAGCCTGGTGCTGTCGGTCGGGCATTGGCGCTGGATCTTCTGGTTCGCGGTGATCTATGGCGCGCTGGGGGTGGTCGCCATCGCCTGGACGCTGCCGGACACGATGCCGCGCGAGCGGCGGGTGACATTGTCGTTTTCGGCGGTGCTGTGGCGCTATGTCGGGATCGCGCGGGAGCCGATGTTCCTGTCGGCGGCGCTGTTGCAGAGTTTCGCGAGCTTTGTCGTGTTTGCCTATCTGGCCGGGGCGCCGATCCTGTTCGAGCGGATCCTGGGCTTTACGCCGGGGCAGTTCGGCGCGTTCTTCGGCGTGAATGCCGCGCTGTTCATCGCCGGGGCACAGATCAACAGCCGGCTGGTGCATCGGGTGGCGCTGCATGTGCTGTTGCGGCGCGGGGTGATCGTGGGGGCCGTGGCGGCGGGGACGTTCCTGCTGTCGGCGCTGGCCGGGGTGGCGGGGCCGGCGCATCCGGTGCTGGTCTGCTGCCTGATCGGGGTGACGACCGGGTCGCTGGGGTTCGTGAACCCGAACGCCACCGTGCTGGCCTTTACGCGGCATGGGCACCAGGCGGGGAGTGCCTCGGCACTGATGGGGACGCTGCAATTCACCATCGGGTCACTGAGCGGCGTGCTGCTGGGCAGCGTGTCGCTGGCGACGCCCGTGCCGATGGCCGCGACCATGGCGGCGGGGGTGGCCGGGATGGCGCTGTGCACCGCGTGGCATTGGCGGCATGCGGCGGGTAGCGGCCAGGAATAGCCGGTAACGGGAATCGCCGATAACCGCTTGTCGCGGGGGGGGGCCGGAGGGGAGAGCCGTCATGGGCATGGGGGACTTGCCGGAAGGACACTCTCCGTCCCGGATGATCGACGAGAAGATCGGGGCGTTGGACGACTGGCGGGGCGGGATGCTGTCGCGGCTGCGCGCGCTGATCCGGGATGCCGATCCCGAAATCGTCGAGGAGTGGAAATGGCGGGGCGTTCCGGTGTGGTCTCATGACGGGATGATCTGCACCGGCGAGACCTACAGGAGCGTCGTGAAGATGACGTTTGCCAGGGGGGCCGCGCTTGATGACCCGTCCGGCCTGTTCAATGCGAGCCTGGACGGCAACACCAGGCGTGCCATCGATTTCCACGAGGGCGATGCGATCGACGCGGCGGCGCTGAAGGCGCTGATCCGCGCGGCCGTGATGCTGAATGCGTCACGTACCCGCAAGGGGTCGCGCTGAGGGGACGGCCCCTCGGTCAGACCATCGATTCGCGCTGCATGACCTTTTGCAGGGGATAGAGCGCCAGCGTGTCGATCGTGGCGCCCGCGCCGCTGGCCTCCAGGCGCAGGAAATCGAGCGGGCCGGCCGGGAAGATCAGCGCCGTGCCGACCGACAGGCCGCCATTGGCGAAGATTTCCAGCGTGCAGGCATCCAGCACGATATGGATGTCGAAATGCCGGTCGTCCGGGTTCAGCACGGTGGAGAACTGGCCGGTGAAGAAGGGCTGTGCGAAGCCCCTGAGATTGTTGCGGTCGAGCCAGAGCTGGCCGGAGAAGGCGTCGAAGCCGATGGTGAGGGATTCGCCTTGCTCGTTACCGAAGACGATGACGAAGCGGCCGGTGCGTCCCTTGTCGCCCAGGGGCAGATCGTGCGGGCGCTCGTCGACGGTGACGCTGAGGGAGAGGTCCAGCGCGGTGCCGGGCGGCAGGGCGACCTGCGCGCTGGACCCGGCGGCGAGGCGCCGGGCCGCGAAGGGAATGGCCGGGCCGCGCAGGGCCTCCAGCCCGCGCGGGTTCTGCGCCAGGCGGATCCAGCCGGCGAAATCGCGTCGCAGCGTCATGGTGCGCGGGAGGGTCATGATGCCGCGCCAGCTTTGCGTCGGCAGTTCCTGACAATATTGCCAGTTGCCGAGCCAGGCGATGGACACGGCCTCGTCACGCGGCATGTTGCCGTAGACCTGCATCGCATAGGCGTCCTTGGCGAAATCGGTCAGGCCGATCACGGTGTCGTCGGGGACGAAGCGCGTGCCGTCGAACTGCCCCACGAAATATTGGGTGATGCTGCCGCCGGTCGGGCCGCCCGGGTTGACCGAGACGAACAGCACCCAGCGCGTGCCGCCGCCTTCGAGCGCCATTTCGATCAGGTTCGGGCATTCATAATCGACGCCGAACAGGCCGGACGGGCCGAAATCGCTGAGATGCACCCAATGGATCAGGTCGATCGAGGCGTAGAACGCGATCTGGTGCAGGCGTGACTTCGCGACGACCATGACCCATTGATTGGTGGGCTTGTGGAACATCACCTGCGGGTCGCGGAAGGAGTTGCTACCGATATCCAGGATCGGGTTATGGGCGTATTCCGTGAAGCTCTGTCCGTTATCGCGGCTGACGGCGAGATATTGCGCCTGCCGGTGCGGGCTGGCGCGCGTATAGATCGCGGCCATGCCGCCCTGGCCGGCATCGAACAGGCCCGAGGCGTTTTTCGCGTCCAGCACCGTGCAGCCGCTATAGGCCTCGCCGTCCCTGGTTTCGGGGATGGCGATGGGCTGGTCCTGCCAATGCAGCAGGTCGGTGCTGGTGGCATGGCCCCAATGGACCCGGCCGGCATAGGGCGCGAACGGATCATATTGATAATAGAGATGATAGTACGTGCCGTCGAAGATCAGCCCGTTCGGATCGTTCATGAAGCCGGTGACGGGGGAAAAATGGATCGTCGGGCGATAAAAGACGTCGCTTTGCGTCTTCACGACGGGACGGGAGACGACGCCCGGCTGGTCGGCGGGCGAGGGATGCGATGCGTTGGGTTCGGCCTTGCGGGTGTGGTCGGGCGCCTGCGGGGGCGTCGGGGCGGTAGGGGTGGCTGGCGGCGGCGTGCCGGCGCGCGCGGCGGCGCCCAGTCCGATCGTGCCCAGCCCGATCGTGCCCAGGGTGGCCAGGGACGACAGCGCGGCGCGGCGGTTCAGGCGGGGGGTGGTCTCGTCCGTCATGCCGGGCAGTGTACAGAGATACGGGATGGGTGAACACCGGCCCCGAATGCGTACGGCATTCATGGAGGATCGGGTCGGGGTGACAATTTGTTTCGTTGCAACTGTTGGTAGACGCCGAGGCGATCGGTGACTTGCCAATGTCCGGTCAGCATGTCGGACCTGTCGAACCCATAGGCGGTGGCGCCGGACATTTCGATCGTGTGTCCGGTTGCCGGAAAATCCGGCAGGTCGCCCAGGTGGGTCGCGTTCCACAGCCAGGTCATCACGACCGTGTCGCCGTCGGCGTAGAGGCCCTGAATGTCGAAATGCTGATCCGGAAAGGCGGCGCGCAGCCGGATGACTCGCGCCTTGAACCCTGCGAGATCGAGCGTCATGCCGTTCCACGGGTCCCCCGGGTCATGGCGGATCCGGTAGGTGGGCGCGAGATAGGTGGCTGCGCTGTCCGCATCGCCCTGATTCCAGACCCGGTGGATGAAATGACGCAGGCGGGTCTTGCGTGACCGTTCACTCACGAGACTGGTCCTGGGGCTGTTCCTGGGGCTGTGCGAGCTTGACGGCGTAGTCTCTGACGTCCTGGGGCCAGGGTGCGGCGGCGCGGGCCAAGGCGTCGATGTCGTCGGCGAACAGGGCGCGGGCCGCGTCTTCGAAGCCGGGATAATCGCCGGCCAGCGCCGCCATGACGCGATAGGCGCGTTCATGCGCCAGGCGCCTTGCCGTTTGGCCGCCATCGGCCTTGCGCGCCTGATCGACAAGGCGGCGCAGCGCCTGTGACGCGCCGCCCGGCTGCGCGGCCAGCCAGTCCCAGTGGCGGGGCAGCAACGTGACCTCGCGCGCGATCACGCCCAGTTTCGGCCGGCCGCGGGGCTTGGCGGCTGCGGGAGCCTGAGGAGGCTGAGGGGCCTGGTATCGGGTGAGGCGGTACAGCATGTCGGCGGTACTGCCGCGGAGATCGATGTCGAGAACGGTACCCGTGTCGTCCGCGAAAATCAGAAGGGGATCCTTGGCCGTTTCGGCCAAGGGGTTCAACGCCAGGGCGACGTCCGCCAGGGATCCGGACGCGATTTTTCGCGCGCCCGCGAATCCGGTGCAGGGAATGGCCAATGTGTTGGCCGGAGTATCTGAAGACATTTCAACTGGGTATATTGATTCTCTCATCCCGTCAATATATCCGGGTATAAATTTGACGCGCCCCAACACGCGCCATGAAGGATATGGACGGCATGGACCGGATGAAACGACGCGAATCCGCGCGGGAGTATAAGGAACGCAAGGTGGTCGCGGGCATTTACGCGATGCGGTGCCGGCCGACGAATCAGGTGTGGGTCGGCGACGCGCCCGATCTGTCGACGATCGAGAACAGGATCAGGTTCACGTTGCGGCTGGGGACCAATCCCTGCACGTCGCTGCAGCAAGCCTGGGATGTTCATGGAACGGACGGGCTGCTTTTCGAGATTATCGAGGCCGTGGCGCCGGACGCGGTGCAGCATCTCCGGAATGGCGATCTGAAGCGCCGGCTTGAGCATTGGGTACGCGTGTTGGAGGCGACGCGGATGTGAACAGGCGCATGTCTTTCGGCATGGCCGTTCCGGCGCACGGGGTTCAGCGCGCCGGCGAGGTCATCGCCAACTGGTCCCTGACGCTGGGGCGCGCCTGCATTCTTGCGTACCAGGCCTGAAGCGCCGTGCATTCCGCGGGAATCGGCAGGTCCACGAGTGCTGCGAATATCAGGCCGCCTATGATCGTGATGTCGGCCATCGAGAAGGCTTCCCCCGCGGCGAAGGGCTGTTTTTTGAGGACGGCATCGAAGTAATGCATCCCTCTGATGGCCTTGTCGCGCTGGCGGAGTCCCCATTCGGGGTTCTGATAGATCTCGACGGCAGGTCCGAGCCCCGGTGTCGCATGGTGGAAATAGACACTGACGGCGTCGAGCAATTCGATTTCGGCGCGTTTGCTCATCATGTGGATCACGCCCTTTTCGCGCGGCGTCCTGCCCGTCAGGACGGGAGGCCCCGCGAGCGTGTCGAGATATTCGGTGATGGCGGTGCATTCGGCGATGAACGTCCCATCTTCGAGTTCGAGCACCGGCAGCGTGCCCGAGTAGTTCTTTGCGCGAAAATCAGCCGTCTTATGCTCGCCTTTCCAGAGATCGACCGTCACGAACCGGACGTGCGATCGCAGGTTCTTTTCGGCCAGGGCGATCCGGACGCGCGCCGGATAGGGGCCGGTGGGCCAATCGTAAATCGTCATCGGTGCGACCGCGCCGGCATCGGACCCGGCGGTGCCGGGATTCAGATCGGGATTCAGATTCGTGTTCTTCACATTCATTTTCGGAAACCTATCTGTCACTTGGTAGGTGACCGTAGGGCTTCAGATTTCCATCGTCAACGGCTATCTGTCACTTGGTAGAGAGAGAGGTGAGGTCGTGAGCGAGGCAGCGGGCGAGAGAATGCGCGCGGGTTCCAGGGAGAGCATCCTGGCGGCGGCCAGGCGCGCCGCGCAGGCGCATGGCTATGGCGGCCTGAATTTCCGCGATCTTGCGGAGGATGTCGGCATCAAGGCCGCGAGCGTCTATTATCACTTTCCCAGCAAGGCTGATCTCGGCGCGGCGGTCGCGCGACGCTATCGGGAGGATACCGCGGCCGCGCTGGAGGCCATGTGGGCGGAAACTGCCGACCCGGTTCTGTGCCTGCACCGGTATCCGGACCTGTTCCGCAGGTCGCTGGAGAACGGTAACCGGCTGTGTCTCGGCAGTTTCATGAGCGCGGAGTACGACGACCTGCCGGAGGCGGTACGGCGCGAGGTCCAGGCTTTTGCCGACGCCAACGTGGCCTGGCTGAGCCGGGTCATCGCCGCGGCACATGGCGCCGCCCCGGAGGAGTGCGCACAGCGGGCGCGCGCCCTCTTCTCCGCCGTTGCCGGTGCCCAGCTCATGGCGCGGAGTCGTTCGGACATCGCGCTGTTCGATGACATCATCGAGAGCTATCGCAAGACGGGTCTTCTGGGACAGATCGGATGAAATCGACGAAGGCGCGCAGTGGCGCGGGAAGATGCCGGCGGCCGGGATAATAGAGAAAGGGGCCGCTGAATTCCTGCCACCAGGGCTGGAGCACCGGCACCAGGGCGCCGCTGTCCAGGTGGGGGCGCAGCCAGTCTTCGAAAAGATGGATGACGCCCAGGCCCTGGACGGCGGCGGAGACGGCGAGGTCCACCGCGGCGCCCAGGCGGACCAGCAAGGGGCCGGCGGGGTCGATGCGCACGATCTGTCCGTCGCGTTCGAATTCCCAGGCCGGGATGGCGCCGCTGGCGAACTGCCCGCGCAGGCAGGAATGCGCGAGGAGGTCGCGCGGGTGCTCCGGCCGGCCCCGGGCGGCGAGATAGGCCGGTGACGCCGCAGTCGCGGCGCGTTGCGTGCGCGGACCGATGGGGATTGCGATCATGTCCTGTTCCAGCCGCTCGTCATAGCGGATGCCGGCGTCGCAGCCGGCCGCCAGGACGTCGACGAACCTGTCCTCGACGATGACCTCCAGCCTGATGTCGGGATAGCGTTTCAGGAACGGCGTGGCGATGGACGGCAGGACCAGGCGCGCGACGCTGGCGGGCACGTTGAGCCGGAGCGTGCCGGCCGGCCGGTCGCGGCAAATATTGACGACGTCCAGCGCCGCCTCGACCTCGCCCAGCGCGGGGGCGAGGCGTTCGGCGAGGCGCGCGCCGGCTTCGGTCGGGGCGATGCTGCGGGTCGTGCGGTGCAGCAATCGTACGCCCAGCCGCGTTTCGAGACGCCGCACGGCCTCGCTGAGGCCCGACGCCGAGACACCGTGGGCGCGGGCGCCGTCGCGGAAGCCGCCCGCCCGCACCACCGCCAGAAACGCATGGAGATCCTGAAGATCCGCCGCCATTGTTCGGGATTCCGTACAGCCTGTGCCGATCTCAGCCGATTATCGCGCGTGCGGTCAACGCCCATAGTCATGCCGTCCCTATCCCTGGAGGCGGACATGACCGACCTTATGAAAGCAGGCACCTTTGTGCTGGGCGACCGGCGCGTGAATCGAATGGGTTACGGCGCCATGCAACTGGCGGGCCCCGGCGTATTCGGGCCGCCGCGCGACCGCGAGAGCGCGCTTGCCGTGCTGCGCGCGGCCGTCGCGGCCGGTGTCGACCATATCGATACCAGCGATTTCTACGGACCGCACGTCACCAACCGGCTGATCCGCGAGGCGCTGCATCCCTATGCGCCCGATCTGCGGATCGTGACCAAGGTGGGGGCGGTGCGCGGGACCGACGGGTCGTGGAACCCGGCGCAGAGCCCCGACGCGCTGACCCGCGGCGTGCATGACAATCTGCGCAATCTGGGCGTCGATGTCCTGGATGTCGTGAACCTGCGGGTGATGGGGGATATCCATGCCCCCAGCGAGGGTTCGATCGCGGTGCAGGTCGCGGTGCTTGCGGCGCTGCAGCGGCAGGGGCTGATCCGTCATCTGGGCCTGAGCAACGCCACCGCGGCACAGGTGGCGGAGGCGCGCGGCATTGCCGAGATCGTCTGCGTGCAGAACCATTATAACCTTGCGCATCGCCGGGATGACCCGCTGATCGATGAACTGGGCCGGCTGGGCATCGCCTATGTGCCCTATTTTCCGCTCGGCGGCTTTGCGCCGTTACAGTCCGCGACATTGTCCGGCGTGGCCGAGCGGCTGGGCGCCACGCCGATGCAGGTGGCGTTGGCGTGGCTGCTGGCGCGCGCGCCCAATATCCTGCTGATCCCGGGCACGTCGTCGCTGGCCCATCTGAGGGAAAATCTGGCGGCGGCCGAACTTCGGCTGGCGGACGGCATTCTTTCCGAATTGGCGGAGATCGGGGCGGAAGGCGGGACCGCGGCGTGACCGGCCCGCGCGCATCGGCCGCCCGGCACGGCATTTAAGGCTTAAAATTTCTCGGGGGGCCTTTCCTTTTGCGTGGCTTGCGCCATACGTCATCCGTCCAGCAGAGAGGGGGACGTCATGGGTGACGAAGACGACATGATCGTCGGGTATCTGGTGATCCGGGAGGTCGACGGCGGGGAAGTCGAGTTCTGGGGCCCGGAGAATGCGTGGAGCGACGATCCGGACGACGGCAGGCTGTACGAGACCGAGGACGAGGCCGAGCGCGACGCCGAGGCGCTGCGCGCCGGGAATGCCGACATCATAACGGTCGAACCGGTGTTCGAGGACGATGAGGAGGAGGATGAGGACGAAGAGGACGAGACACGTCCGTAAATCCTCTGGCGGCTTGCGGCGTCCGGTCGGGCCCTGGGGGGTTGGGCCGGGCGTCGTGTCCGCGGGGAGGCGTTATTTCTTCTTTTGTCTTCCGAAAAAGACGCAAAAAAGACTTTGATTCGTTGTAAGAGTCGGGTTTGCTCCGACATATATTTATAAAAAATTCAAAAGTTTTTTGGTTCTTTTTTTCAAAAAAGAACAGCCTGCCTTCATATGGGGCGGCCGACCGAGTGGTAATGGAAGCCGGCCGCGCGCATGGCGGCGGGGTCGAAGATGTTGCGCAAATCGACGATGACGCGGCCGCGCATGGCGGCGGCCAGGGCGTTTGGCGCGAGGGCGCGGAATTCGTTCCATTCGGTCAGCACGACCAGGGTGTCGGCGTCGCGGGCGGCGTCGAGGGCGCTGTCGCAATAGGTGATGCCGGGCGGCAGATGCGGGCGGGCGGCCTGCATGCCGACCGGGTCGAAGGCGCGGAGTTCGGCGCCCTGCTCGGCCAGGCGGACCAGGATGGGGATGGAGGGGGATTCGCGCATGTCGTCGGTTTCGGGCTTGAAGGTCAGGCCCAGCACGGCGATGCGGCGGCCGCGCACCGAGCCGCCGCCGGCGGCGGCGATGCGGCCGGCCATGGCGACCTTGCGCGCGTCGTTGACGCCCACCGTGGCCTCGATCAGCCGGGTCGGGGCGCCGGCTTCCTGGGCGATGCGGGTGAGCGCCAGCGTGTCCTTGGGGAAGCAGGAACCGCCATAGCCGGGGCCGGGATGGAGGAATTTGCGGCCGATGCGCCCGTCCAGCCCCATGCCGCGCGACAGGTCGTGGACATTGGCGCCCACCTTGTCGCACAGATCGGCCATTTCGTTGATGAAGGAGATCTTCATCGCCAGGAAGGAGTTGGAGGCGTATTTGGTCAGTTCGGCGGTTTCCAGCGCCATGAACAGGACCGGGGCCTCGATCAGATAGAGGGGGCGGTAGAGCGCCGAGAGCACCGCGCGGGCGCGGGCGCCGCCGTCGGGCGCCGTCTGGTCGAGGCCGACGATCACGCGGTCGGGGCGCATGAAATCGCCGATCGCGCTGCCTTCGCGCAGGAATTCGGGGTTGGAGGCAACGTCGAAATCGAGGTCGGGCCGGGTTTCGCGCACGATTTCGGCGATGCGGCGGCTGGTGCCGACCGGGACCGTCGATTTGGTGACGATGACGGCATAGTCGCTCATGGCTCGGGCGATCTGGCGCGCGGCCTGGTGCACATAGGTCAGGTCGGCCTGGCCGTCGCCGTTGCGGGGCGGGGTGCCGACGGCGATGAAGATCGCCTCGGCCCCCGTGACGGCGTCGGCGATGTCGGACCCGAAGGACAGGCGGCCGGCGCGGGCATTGTCGGCCACCAGCGTATCGAGCCCGGGTTCGTAGATGGGGATGCGCCCGTCGCGCAGGGCGGCCAGGCGGTCGGGGTCGATTTCCACCACCGAGACCTGGTTGCCGAATTCGGCAAAGCACGCCGCCGAGACAAGGCCGACATAGCCGCCGCCGATCATTGCAATGCGCATGGCATCCCCTCCTTGTCCGTCATGGATGTTCGACGCGTGGGCGGACTATGCTTCGGCGGGGGCGGCTTGGCCAGAGGCCATGTGCGGTCCGGCGCGCGGCCCCTGGAACCTGGAACCCTGGAACCACGGCCCCCGGATAGGGCATTTTGTTGATTTTGCAGTGCACAATTTTCTTGACTCGGCGCGGTCCGGCCCGGCAATAATGGCGCATGAAGTGGCGTTATGCGCGCTTCATGGACGTTTCCTCCCTAAACTACGCGGCGCTTTACGGCGCCGTTTTTTTTTGGTGTGACATTCCGTATTTTGACGCGCCGGCCAAGCCGCGCTACGGCAGGGCCATGTCTGACAGCCTGACCGAACATGCGCACTGGCGACGACCTGCCGGATCGGCCCCTGCGGCCTGCGCGCGGTATTCCGCATGAACGCCCTGTTCGATTTCATCGCCGCCCTTGGGCGCGCCGCCCTGAACCTGGTCCGGACGGCCGGGGCGCTGACGCTGTTCGGGGCCGCGGCGCTGTCGCACCTGGTGCGTCCGCCCTTCTACTGGCGGATCTTCCTCGGGTCGCTGGTGGAGATCGGCTTCTTCTCGCTGCCGGTGGTGGCGCTGACGGCGCTGTTTTCGGGCGGGGTGATCGCGCTGCAATCCTATACCGGCTTTGCCCAGTACCATGTGCAGAGCGCGATCGCCGGCATCGTGGTGCTGTCGGTGACGCGCGAGCTGGGGCCGGTGCTGGCCGGGCTGATGGTCGCGGGGCGCGTCGGGGCCGCGATGGCGGCCGAGATCGGCACCATGCGGGTGACCGACCAGATCGACGCGCTGCGCACCCTGTCGACCAACCCGATGAAATACCTGGTGACGCCGCGCCTGCTGGCCGGGACGCTGGCGCTGCCGTGCCTGGTGGTGGTGGCGGATATACTGGGCGTGCTGGGCGGCTTTACGGTGTCGATCGCCAAGCTGGATTTTTCGGCCCCCGTCTATATCGCCGCGACCTTTGCCGCCGTGAAGCCGATCGACGTGACGGTGGGGCTGGTGAAGGCGGGGGTGTTCGGGTTCCTGATCGCGCTGATGGGCTGTTACCATGGCTATAACAGCCGGGGCGGGGCCGAGGGCGTGGGGGCCGCCACCACGGCGGCGGTGGTCGCGGCGTCGATCCTGCTGCTGGCGTCCGATTATCTTCTGACCGACGTGTTCTTTTCGCAATGACGCCCGACATTCCCAAGATCCGCATTCGCGGCCTGTGCAAGGCGTTCGGCCCGAAGATCGTGCTGGACGGCATCGACCTGGATGTCATGCCCGGCACGTCGATGGTGGTGATCGGCGGGTCGGGCAGCGGCAAGTCGGTGCTGCTGCGCTGTATCCTGGGGCTGATCACCCCCGATGCGGGGTCGATCGAGATCGACGGGGTGGACGTGGTGCCGTTGTCGGCGCGGCGGCGCGAGGCGGTGATCGAGCGGATCGGCATGCTGTTCCAGAACGCGGCGCTGTTCGACAGCCTGCCGGTCTGGGAGAATGTCGCCTTCGGCCTGCTGGCCAGCGGGCGGCGTCACGGCGCGCGGATGAGCCGGGCCGAGGCGCGCGCCCATGCCGGGCGGATGCTGGAGCAGGTGGGGCTGGACCCGTCGGTGGGGGCGCTGTTCCCCGCCGAATTGTCGGGCGGCATGCAGAAGCGCGTGGGCCTGGCCCGCGCCATTGCCGGGCAGCCGGACATCCTGTTCTTCGACGAGCCGACGACCGGGCTGGACCCGATCATGGGGGCGGTGATCGACGGGCTGATCGTCGATTGCGTGCGGCGGCTGGGATCGACGGCGATCGCGATCACCCATGACATGGCATCCGCCCAGCGGATCGGCGACCAGGCGGCGATGCTGTACCAGGGCCGGTTGATCTGGCAGGGGGCGGCGGGCGCGCTGCTGGACAGCGGCAACCCGATCGTGGACCAGTTTACCCACGGCCGGCGCGAGGGGCCGATCAGCATGGAATTGCGGCGCTAGTGGCCCGCCGGCCGGCCCAGCATTTCGTCTGCCAGTCCTGCGGGGCGGTGTTTCCCAAATGGGCGGGGCGGTGCGAATCCTGCGGCGCGTGGAACAGCATCGTCGAGGAATCCGCCGCGCCGTCGCCTGCCGGCGGGGCCGCGCCGCGCCGGGGGCGCGGTGCGAAGATCGCCTTCGTCAGCCTGGACGGGGTGGCCGAGCCGCCGCCGCGCGTCGGCACGCGCATCGCCGAGCTGGACCGGGTGCTGGGCGGTGGGCTGGTGCCGGCGTCGGTCGTGCTGGTGGGCGGCGATCCGGGCATCGGCAAATCGACCCTGCTGCTGCAGGCGGCGTGTGCGCTGGCGGGCAGCGGGCGGCGGGTGATGTATATCTCGGGCGAGGAGGCGGTGGACCAGATCCGCCTGCGCGCCCGGCGGCTGGGGCTGGATGCGCCGGGGCTGGACCTGGCGGCGGCGATCAACGTGACCGACATCGCCGGCACGCTGGAGGCCGAGCGCGACGTGGCGCTGGTGGTGATCGATTCGATCCAGACCATGTGGCTGGAAAGCGTGGAGAGCGCGCCGGGCACGGTGAGCCAGGTGCGCGCCACGGCGTTCGAGCTGATCCGGCTGGCCAAGCAGCGCGGGTTCAGCCTGATCCTGGTCGGGCACGTGACCAAGGAGGGCGCGCTGGCCGGCCCGCGCGTGCTGGAGCACATGGTCGACGCGGTGATGTATTTCGAGGGCGACCGGGGGCACCAGTTCCGCATCTTGCGCGCCGCCAAGAACCGTTTCGGCGCGACCGACGAGATCGGCGTGTTCGCCATGACCGACCAGGGGCTGGTCGAGGTGCCCAACCCGTCGGCGCTGTTCCTGGCAGAGCGGCGCGGCAATATCGCCGGGTCGGCGGTGTTTGCCGGGATCGAGGGCACGCGGCCGGTGCTGCTGGAGGTGCAGGCGCTGCTGTCGCCCAAATCGGGCGATTCCGCGCCGCGCCGGGCGGTGGTGGGGTGGGATTCGTCGCGCCTGAACATGCTGCTGGCGGTGCTGGAGACGCGGTGCGGGATGAAGCTGCACGGCATGGACGTGCATCTGAACATCGCGGGCGGGCTGCGGGTGCTGGAGCCGGCCGCCGACCTGGCGGTGGCGGCCGCCCTGGTGTCGGCCGCCACCGGCCGGCCGACCCATGCGGGCGCGGTCTATTTCGGCGAGGTGGGGCTGTCGGGCGAGGTGCGGCAGGTGGCGCAGGCCGATGCGCGGCTGAAGGAGGCGCAGAAGCTGGGATTCGACGCGGCGTTCCTGCCGCGGCGGGTCGCGCGGGGCAATACGCGGCTGAGCGTGCCCGAGGGGTTGCATCTGAACGAGATCGGCCATCTGGGCGACCTGGTGGCGCTGTTCGGCGGCGGGGACGCGGCCGGCGGCGACGCCTGAGCGGCGACGGGTGCGCGAGGAGGCGTGAGCGAGGGGATTGGCGACGCGGCCGGCGGGGGGCGGGTCACGCTGTCCGAGCCGGCGCGGTTCGAGAAGGAGATTCGCAAGAGCCGGTTCCTGGCCCGGGCGGCGCCCTGTGCCACGCCTGCCGAGGCGCTGGATTTCGTCCGCGCGGTGTCGGTGGCCGACGCCACGCATAATTGCTGGGCCTATCGCATCGGGCAGGATTATCGCAGCGACGATGACGGCGAGCCCGGGGGCACCGCCGGACGGCCGATCCTGCAGGTGATCGACGGGCAGGGATTCGACCGGGTCGCCGTGGTGGTGACGCGCTGGTTCGGGGGGATCAAGCTGGGGGCCGGGGGACTGGTCCGCGCCTATGGCGGCACGGCAGCGGAATGCCTGCGCCTGGCGCCGCGCGTGCCGATCGTCGCCATGACGCGTCTGGCGTTTCATTGCGGGTTTTCCGACCTGGCGCTGTTGCGGGCACGGCTGCCGGGCATGGGGGCCGCGATCGAGGAGGAGCGGTTCGACGCGGCCGGCGCCGTGCTGGTGGTGGCGGTGCCGGTGGTGGCCTGCGATGCCGTGGCGGCGCGGATCGTGGATCTGACGCGCGGGCAGGCGATGCCCCGGGCGGTGAAGGATGGGTTTTCCTGAGGGGATGATCCAAAGAGTTTTTGGGTGTTCGGGGGGGGGGGGCGGAGGCACATAACGATATTTGCGATTGATGAATCGCGAGATGAGAGGTGGCCCCGGAAAATCGGACAGGGTTACGAGCGGGCCGCCGCGATGGCCGCCTGATCACCGCGTCGTCGCCTGGATACTTACCACTAAACACACGAAATTCAGGATAGGCCCGCCGCTCCGCATTGGCCAATCAGGTCCGCTTGGTGCTGCACACCGCCGCGTATTGGCTGATGCTGACGGTGCGCGATGCCATCCCAAGGCCCCAGCCGCTTGGCGCAGCGGAGTTCGCTACATTACGCATGCGTCTGATCAAGCTCGCCGCACGCATTACCGAAACCGCCACACGGGTCCGTATCGCCTTCGCCGCCGCTTGCCCAGAAGCCGGCTTGTTCAGCGGCATCGCCCGCAGTTTACAACCGGCCGGACCGTGACAAACGGGGCTGTCGCCCCAGAACCCGCCCCAGTCCATCAACCCGAGCGCCTGCCAATCTCCCCACCAAAAGCGCGCCCTCCGGCGCCTCGATTAGCCGCGCCCAAAAATACGTGAACATCACCAAACTGACCGGCTATGAATAAGACAGGCTAGACATCTTGGACAGGGTCACGCAACTTTATACGTCTTCAGCACAACGTGGTTCTCGAGTTCGGTGCCGAACGCCTGTATCAGAGAAATTGTTCCGTTAGCTATCGTGTCAAGATCATCGAGCGCAATAAGCGTTTCTTCTCCGTGTGCTATAGCATTCCGGCGCTTTAGCAGCATTACGTCAATGAAGGTTACTTCCTCGGAAAATAAGTGCGTTGATACGCCACAAACAACACAAATATCTGAAAAAACTTTGAAATTCAGATTGGCCTTAGTGTTAATTAGGTCCTCGTTGACTCGACTAAAGCGACGATCGGACGAAGTGAGTATCTCTTCAACCAGTGAGCATCGTTCTGGTATGCTCATTCCCCCACTAGTCGTTGAGGTAAGTCGGGGCAGAAAATAATTTTTGAAAAACTGAGGGCTTAGCTGGTTGTATTGAAGTTTCCGGATTGAAACGTGTTCAAGATATTTTCTTGCTGCAAATCTTACATAACCTTCCCAATGCGCATAGCAAATCGTAACAAGCGCTCTTAAGAAAACCCTCTGGGTGCCCTTGTCACCGCGCTGTATCGCTGACTTGAGGTCTGAAATCTCCCTCATCCGCCAAGTTCGATCTTCGGTGACCAAAGTTATAAAATCGTTTTCCGAATACGGCTTACTCATGGCTTGAACCACGCTTCCCCGAACGACACTGTTCGCTGGATGCGGACGGTACCACGCAACCCAGGTGACGTGAACGTAGCTACCTGAGGTTGCTGCCAAAAGCCTTCTATCTTTCTTCTGATAAAATCTTTGGAACCTTGAGCGCCAAGAGCAAGAATCTCGGAAAGGTTCTTCGCGACTCCTACAGCTATTCCTTCGAGCCCCACTAAGCCAACCCTGCCTACATGTTGACCGTTTTCAAAACGCTTTAGCGCGTCGCCTCCCGCTATCTCATACAATAGACCAAAGGTCTGATTGATAAGATTTACTGCGGCAACCGCATCACCTGCCGTGGCGAGGGTAACGGAGCTTTCATCAATATATTCTTCAACATCTAAACGACCATCATAAGGAACCAAAGCATGAGCAAGAAAACGCATCGCAAGTTCCATGTGTCTCTGCTTCTCATGCTGTTCTACGCTTACGGATACCACGGTCTGAAACACAGCCTGCTCAGCAGCAGTCTTGACTTCGCGGAAGTAGTCGCTGTTTATCATAAGCACGACGCAGTTGCGAAGCTCTTGAGGATTTGCTTGGCTCCCGCCCGCATTTAAGCGCTGGAACAAGTCATATTTTGTCTGATCGTCACTAGGACGCTTCAATATTTCGACTGCGATTCTGCTACGCCGAATCGCTAATTGTAGGCTCTTGGCAATTGCAATCTGCTCGTCTACCGGCAGATCGTTGATACGATCTGACACCTCCCAAACCGCGTTGTGAAGCGAAGGGAGGTATTTGGTTGCTTCAAGAGCAGACGGAGATCGAAGATCATCCCCCTCTCTCAACCGCCCCATAAACTCCAAGATAGTCGAAATTCTCTGTAGACCATCGATCAATTCCCATGTGCCATCATCCTTTTCAAAAACAAAGATGGAAGGAAGAGGGATACCCAATAATAGAGACTCGATCAGTTTTGATTTCTGTCCGATCTCCCATCGAAACAACCTCTGAAACTCTGGATCTATCATGATTTCTTTATTCTCGTACATAGTGACGATTTCACCGATAGACATTTGATAGGCGTCAGTCTTTACCAGACGTTGCGCTTGCTCAATTTCGTTCAGAAGCATTGGGTTTTCCTCAAATGTAATCTTTTTTAGCCGTCACCACATGATGACAGTTGACCACATAATAACAAGGATGAGTGTCTCGACAATGACCTTATTTTCAAATGGCGTCATACCGCCCCTGTCAAAGAAATTCCTGCTCGCGCATTCAGCTAATTCGAGCAAGCGATAGGATGAAGTGGTCCCCATCCCGAGGACCAGTGGTCGCCGCTTTTAAGTTGGAAAATCTGGCCCGACAGCATTCCGACTGCTACGCAGCCGGAATGCTGGCTGCTTCCGCCAGACTTGGTTCGCGCGATCGGGGGCCACTTCGCCTCCGATCACGATCGACGCCAAACGAATAAAAGTCTTTTTGCTTCTTTTTCTTCAGAAAAAGAAGAAGGCCCCCCTGCCCGCTTCAGGTATCGTGCACCAGGTCGAGATCGCCGAAGCGGGTGAATTCGCCTTCGAAGAACAGGTACACGGTGCCGGTGGGGCCGTGGCGTTGTTTTTCCAGGATCAGTTCGGCGCGGTTGTGGGCGAGGTCCATCTTGCGCTGCCAGTCTTCGAGCGCGGTCTGGTATTTTTCGGTCGAGTCGTAGGCGGTTTCCTTGGGCTGGCGCTGCTGGAGGTAATACTGGTCGCGGTAGACGAACATCACCGCGTCGGCGTCCTGTTCGATCGAGCCGGATTCGCGCAGATCGGACAGCATGGGGCGTTTGTCCTCGCGGCTTTCGACCTGGCGGGAGAGCTGGGACAGGGCGATCACCGGGACGTTCAGTTCCTTGGCGATCGCCTTGAGCCCCTGGGTGATCATGGAGATTTCCAGCACGCGGCTTTCGGGGCGGGTGCCGACCGAGGGGCGCATGAGCTGGAGATAATCGACCACCACCAGGCTGAGCCCCTTGGTGCGGGCCAGGCGGCGGCAGCGGGTGCGCATGGCCGAGAGCGAGATGGCCGGGGTGTCGTCGATATGCAGGGGCAACTGCGCCAGTTCGCGCGTGACCTGGACGAAGCGGTCGAATTCCTTCTGCCCGATTTCGCCACGGCGGATGCGCTCACCCGAGACGCTGGCCTGTTCGGACAGGATACGGGTGGCGAGCTGTTCGGCCGACATTTCCAGCGAGAAGATCGCGACCGAGCCCTTGGCCTGGGTACCAGGCGGGGCCTCCTGCGCCTCACGCAGCAGGGCGCGGGCGGCGCTGAAGGCGATCTTGGTGGCGAGCGCGGTCTTGCCCATGGCCGGGCGGCCGGCGAGGATCAGCAGGTCGGAAGGGTGCAGGCCGCCGGTCTTCTTGTCCATGTCGCGCAGGCCGGTGGTGAGGCCGACCACGTCGCCGGTGCGGTGGAAGGCTTTTTCGGCCACGTCCAGCGCGCCGGCCAGGGCGCGGTCGAAGCTGGTGAAGCCGCCTTCCTGTCCCTTGTCGGTGGCGAGGCGGAACAGGGCCTCTTCCCCCGCAGCGATCTGGTCGACGCCGTCGAGGTCCGGGCGGGCGCCGAAGGCGTTGTTGACCACGGTTTCGCCGATATCGATCAACTGGCGGCGGACCCAAGCATCGTGGATCGCCCGGCCGTAATCGCCGGCATTGATGATGCCGACCATGGCGGTGAGCAGCCGGGCCAGGTAGGCGGTGCCGCCCACCGAATCCAGCACGCCGGAATGTTCGAATTCGGCGCGCAGGGTGACCGGGTCGGCCAGTTGCCCGGCTTCGATCCGCCGGGCGATGGAATCATAGATGCGGCCGTTGACCGGGTCGGCGAAATGCTCGCCGACCAGGAAGTCCGACACGCGGTCATAGGCGCGGTTGTTGGTCAGCAGCGCGCCCAGCAGCGCCTGTTCGGCCTGCATGTTGGCGGGGGGCGCGCGCCGGGTCAGGCCCAGCAGCGGGCCGTCGTCCGCGGGGCGGGGGTCAGGATTGCGGGCGTCTTCGGGCGGGGGGGTGATCGTGTTCACGCGATCCTCATGGCCGATTCGCCGGCCGACCCGCCGGCCAGGCGGTCCAGTTCGGCGTAGCCGGCGACGATGTGATAGAAGGAGCTGGCCGGGATCTTGTCGCCGGCCGGGCGGCAAGCCGGATCGAGCTGGTCGTTCCAGGTGCCGGGGGGGCAGTCGGTGAAATAGCGGCCGAGCAGATTGTCGACGATCCGCGCGATCTGGACCGTATTGTCGGCGTTGTCGGCGTGGGGGGGGGCCTGCGGGAGGCCGTGCATGGCGATTTCGGCGCGCAGCCCCTCGGTCTGGGCCCAGAGGCGCGCGCCGCCCCGCACGATGTCGCCCTGGCGGGTCAGGACGTCGCGCACCAGAGCGGTGCGCGGATCGACGCCGTGGCGGCGGCCGAAGGCGAACAGGGACTGGGCATGCGCACCCGTGGGCCGGCCGGTCAGGCGGGCATATTCGTGCAGCAGCCAGACCCATTCATATTGGTGGCCGGGTTCGACCAGCGCGCCCTGGGGGCCCGCGACGGGCTGCCAGGAATCGGTGAAGAATTCGCCCAGCGTGCCGGTGGCCGGGTCGAACAGGCGGGTGCGGAACAGATCGACCAGGTCATGCGCGAGGGCGGCGTCTGCTTCGTCGCCCGTGGTGTCGAACAGGGCCAGCGCGGCTTCGAGCAGGTGCATGTGCGGGTTCTGCTGCCGGGGGCCGGGAGCGGGCGGCCAGGTGTTGGCGAAGCCGCCATTGGCGTGGGCCATGGTGGCGCGCAGCCAGGCGACGGTGCGGCGCGCCAGGCGCACCGGCTCGTCGGACGGGTCGAGCCGGGCGTACCAGGACAGGGCGAAGATGATGAAGGCCAGGTCGTAGAGATCGGCCGTGGGGTCCAGCACCGCGCCGTCGGGCGTGAGCCGGCAGGCCCAGCCGCCGTCGGCGCGCAGCCCGCGCAGCATGAAGCGGTAGATGCCCTGGGCCCGCGCCGCGCCGCCCGGCCAGCCATAGAGGGCGGCGCGGGTGAAGGCGTAGAGCTGTCGCGCCTGGACGCGCATGCGCTTGAAGCCCGGGCGGGCCGGGGTGCCGTCGGGAGCGAGATGTTCCTGCGCGCCCCGCAGAGCGGGGGCGGCGGCGGTGCCGTCGCAGCCCACGTCGCCCCAGACGGGCAGCGCGCTGTCGAACAGCCAGGCGCGGAAGGCGGCGTGGGCGCGGCGGATTGCGTCGGGCATTGCGTCGGGCGCGGCCGTCATGCGTCCTGATCCCCGTTCGCGGTCCCGTTTGTAGCCTCGTTCGCGGCGCGGATGCGGCCGATGGTGCGGGTGGTGGACTGGCCCTGTTCCAGCGTGGCCAGCACCAGGCGGCCGCCGGCCTGGCGCACCACGTCCGCGCCGACCACCTGGTCGGGGCGGTAATCCGCGCCCTTGACCAGCACGTCGGGCAGCAGCAGGCGGATCAGGTCCAGGGGCGTGTCCTCGTGAAACGGGACCACGGCATCGACGTGGCGGATCGCGGCCATGACCCGGGCGCGGTCCTCGAGCCGGTTGATCGGGCGTTCGGGGCCCTTGAGCCGGGCGACGCTGGCATCGTCGTTGAGCGCGACCACCAGCCGGTCGCAGGCGGCGCGGGCGGCGGCCAGCAGGGCGACATGGCCGGGGTGGAGGATATCGAAGCAGCCGTTGGTGAAGCCGACGCGAAGGCCCTGGGCCTTCCACCGCGCGACCTGTTCGGCGGCGCGGGCGCGCGGCAGCAGGGCGGGCATGTCGCCCGCGGCCAGGCCCTGGGCGTGGTCCTGGGCGTCGAGTTCGGCCAGGACCTCGTCCAGTGCGACGGTGGCGGTGCCGAGCTTGCCCACCACCACGCCGGCGGCGGCGTTGGCGACGTGCATCGCCTGGGCCAGGGTCATGCCCGAGCCGGCGGCGAGCGCCAGGGTGGCGATGACCGTGTCGCCCGCGCCGGAGACGTCGAACACTTCGCGCGCGCGGGCGGGGACGATGTGCGTGGGGGCATCGCGTTCGACCAGGGCCATGCCTTTTTCGGAACGGGTGGCCAGGATGGCGCCCGCGCCGGCCTGCGCCATCGCGGCGCGGGCGGCGGATTCGATTTCCGCGTCGGTGTCGACGGGCAGGCCGGTGGCCTGGGCGAGTTCGCGCGCGTTGGGGGTGATGCAGGCGGCGCCCCGGTAGCGTGCGAAATCGCGGGATTTCGGGTCGACGAACACCGCGATGCCGCGCGCGCGGGCGGCGGCGATCGCGTGGGCGACGACCGGGTCGGCACAGGTGCCCTTGGCGTAGTCGGACAGCACCACGATGTCGGCGGCACCGATATGGGCGTCGATCGCGGCGCGGAGCAGCGTGGCCTCGGCGGGCTGCAGCGGCAGGCGGCTTTCCTGGTCCGCGCGGACGACCTGCTGGTTGGCGGCGATGAAGCGCGTCTTGCAGATGGTGGGGCGGGCGTCGGTGGCGACGAGCGCGTCGGTCAGGCCGGGGCGGCCGCCCAGCAGGGCGCGCAGCGCGTCGCCGGGCGCGTCGGCGCCGACCAGCCCGACCAGGATCGCCCGGCCGCCCAGCGAGAGGATGTTGTTGGCCACGTTGCCGACGCCGCCGGGCATTTCGCGGGTGCGGCCCAGCCGCAGCACCGGGACCGGGGCCTCGGGCGAGATGCGCTCCATTTCGCCATAGACGAAGCGGTCGAGCATGACGTCGCCGATGCAGAGCACCGTGATCGCGGAGAAATCCATGGTTACGCGCCGAACCCGGAATCACCTTGGGCGCCGAACCCGGCGACGATACCCGCCAGGCCGGTCTGGCGGCGGGTCTGGAGCCGGGCCGAGACCAGGATCGACCGGGCCTCGGCGATCGCCTGGTCGAGGTCGGCATTGATGATCACGTGGTCGAATTCCTGCCAATGGGCGATTTCGTCGCGCGCGGCCTGCATGCGCCGGGCGATTTCCGCCGGGTCGTCGGAGGCGCGGTTGCACAGGCGGCGTTCCAGCTCGGCCAGCGAGGGGGGCAGCACGAAGAGGCTGACCACGTCGGCCGGCAGGGCGGCGCGGATCTGGCGGTGGCCCTGCCAATCGATGTCGAACACCATGTCGCGGCCTTCGGCCAGGGCGGCCTCGACCGGGGCGCGGGGGGTGCCGTAGCCCCGGCCGAACACGGTGGCCCATTCCAGCAATTCGCCGGATTCGGCCATCTGCTGGAACCGGTCCATGGTGCGGAAATGATAATGCACGCCGTCGGTTTCGCCCGGGCGGGGCTGGCGGGTGGTGACGGAGACGGAATGCAGCAGCCTCGGCTCGGCCGCGCGCAGGGCGTTGGCGATGGTGGATTTGCCCGCCCCGGATGGCGCCGAGATCACCAGGCAGACCCCGCGCCGCGCCACCGTCGGGCGGGGTGTCGGGCCGTGTCGTTCGCTGCTGGGTGTCATCGGCGTATCCTTGGAGCGTCGCGGAAGATCGTCGCGGGGCGACCCCGGGGCGGACCCGGGGCGGCAGGGTTTGCGGTCTTTTATCAGGCGGTCTCTGATCTGCGAACATCAAACGCGATGTGATTCTGATCGCCGGTGCCTCGTCGGGCATCGGCCGGGCCCTGGCGCTGTCGCCGGCGCGGCCGGGGGCGACTTGCCAGGGGCCGCCCTATGACGCAACGATTGCACCCGCGCATGCGCCCCGCAGAACCGTAAGGACCCCCGAACCGTGCCGCTTGCCTTTCCGCGTCCGCCGGCCATGGAGGAACTGAGCGCCGCCGCGGTGTCGTGCCCGGTTCCGCCGGAGCGCAAGACCATGCGGATCGACCGCGTGTTCTGGAGCCATTTCTCGCCCAATCTGGGGCCGGGCGGCTGGGTGACGGGGGCGCTGCTGGTGTCGCTGGGGCTGGATCTGCGCACCGGGCTGCTGGCGATCCTGCTGGGCAACCTGGTCGGCGCGCTGCCGGTGGCGCTGGCCGCGTCGATCGGGCCGGCCACCGGGCTGACGCAGATGGAGGCGTCGCGCCGGGCGCTGGGGCGGCTGGGCGTGCGGCCGCCCGCGCTGCTGAACTGGATCTATTGCGTGGGCTGGGACGCGGTGAACAACGTGCCGGCGGCCACCGCGCTGATCGCCTTCCTGTGGGTTGCGGCGGGGGTGAGCCCGCCCTTCTGGCTGGCGCTGGGGGGGCTGGCGGCGGTGCAGATGCTGGCCAGCATCTATGGCCACGACATGGTGCAGGCGCTGCAGAAATATCTGGGCGCGGCGCTGCTGGCGGCCTTTGCGGTGATCGGGGGGCTGTGCCTGCGCCAGGGGGTGGAACAGGGGACGCTGACGATCGCGGGGGCCCACCATCCGCCCGGGGTGGCGACGATTCTGCTGGCGGTGGCGATCCTGGCCAGTTTCAACCTGTCCTGGGCGTCCTATTCGTCGGATTACACGCGCTATCTGCCGGCGGATGCCGACCCGCGCCGGGTGGTATGGCTGGCGCTGGCCGGGCTGCTGGGCTCGGCGGTGCCGTTCCAGGTGCTGGGGCTGCTGACGGCGTCCAGCGTCGCCGAGCCGTCGCCCACCGCGGTGATCGCCAGCCTGCAGCACGCGGCGGGGCCATTGGGGCCGATGGTGC
Organism: Nguyenibacter sp. L1; assembly: GCF_035199985.1. GTDB lineage: Bacteria > Pseudomonadota > Alphaproteobacteria > Acetobacterales > Acetobacteraceae > Gluconacetobacter > Gluconacetobacter vanlangensis. The sequence continues at coordinate 2,550,064 of NZ_CP127015.1, read as the reverse complement.
TGGCGGTGATCGCGCTGTCATCGGTCACGGGCAATTCGTTCAACGACAATACCGCCAGCTATAGCCTGATTTCGGCGGGTATCCATGTGCCGCGCGTGCTGGCGGCGGTGATCACCGCGTCGCTGGGCTATGTCCTGGCGGTGGCGGGAGCGGGGCGGTATGCGGCGCTGTATACCGATTACCTGGTGGTGACGATGTACTGGATCGCGCCGTGGATCGGCATCGTGCTGGCCGACTGGTACCTGGGCGACAGGATACCGCGCCCGGTGCCGCCGGGCTGGACGCGGGGGGCGACGATCTTCGTCGTCATGTCGGTGGCGACCATTCTGCTGTTTTCGACCAGCCAGCTTTATACCGGCCCCGTCGCGCGGTGGCTGGGCGGGGCGGATATCGGCTATTATGTCGGCTTCGCCGGGGCGGCGCTGTGGTACGGGCGGGGGACCGCGCGCCGGTCCGCCGCGCGGGTGGGCGCGTGAACCGACGCATGAACCCCTGCCGCCCCTTCATCACGCGGCCGGTGATGACGACGCTGCTGTCGATGGCGCTGGTGATCGCCGGGCTGTTCGGCTATCGCGCGCTGCCGGTGGGGGATTTGCCGAACATATCGGTGCCGATCATCTATGTGGTCGCGACCCAGCCGGGGGCGTCGCCGCAGCAGATGGCGTCTTCGGTCACCACGCCGCTGGAGCGGCGGCTGGGGCAGATTTCAGGCATCAGCAGCATCGAGTCCGATTCGACCGACAGCACGGCGTTCATCCTGCTGACCTTCGACGACAGCCGGAACATCGACGGCGCGGCCAACGACGTGCAGGCGGCGCTGCGCGCGGCGATGCAGGACATGCCGGCCACGCTGGACATGGTGCCGCAATACTGGAAGGCCAATCCGGCCGACAGCCCGATCATGGTGATGGCGCTGACGTCGGATACGCGGCCGATCGCCGAGCTGTACGACATCATGCAGACCCACTTGCAGCCGATGCTGTCGCAGGTGAAGGGCGTGGGCTGGATCCAGGTCACCGGCAGTTCGGCGCCCGCCGTGCGGGTGGAGATGGACCCGTATCCGCTGTTCAAATACGGGATCGGGTTCGAGGATATCCGATCGGCCCTGGCGTCGGCCAATGCCAACACGCCCAAGGGATTCGTCGATGTGGGCACCCAGCGCTACACGCTGGCGACCAACGACCAGGCGCGGCATGCGGCGCAGTATCGCGACCTGGTGGTGGGGTACCGCAACGGCCGCCCGGTGCGGCTGGCGGACCTGGCCGAGGTGCATGACGGGGTGCAGGACGAGCGGCAGACCGGCTATTTCAACAATCATCGCGCGGTGATGGCCATCGTCCGGCCGCAGCCCGGGGCGAATGTCATCCGCGTGATGGACGCGATCCGCGCCCGCACGCCGGCGATGATCGCCGCCCTGCCGGCGGGCGTGACCCTGACCCCGGCGATGGACCGGTCGATCACCATCCGCGCATCGCTGGGCGATACGCAACTGACGCTGCTGATTTCGGTGCTGCTGGTGGTGGCGGTGGTGCTGGTGTTCCTGCGGGCGCCGCGATCGACGCTGATCCCCGCGATCACGGTGCCGATCTCGCTGGCCGGGACGCTGGCGGCGATGTACCTGCTGGGATTCTCGCTGGATACGCTGTCGCTGATGGCGCTGACGATCGCAACCGGGTTCGTGGTCGACGACGCGATCGTGGTGGTGGAGAACATCGCGCGCCACATGGAGGCCGGGCAGTCGCGCGCCGACGCCGCGATGCGGGGGGCGGGCGAGATCGCGTTTACCGTGCTGTCGATCACCATCGCGCTGGTCGCGGTGTTCCTGCCGCTGCTGCTGATGCCGGGGACGCCGGGCAAGATCTTCTATGAATTCGCGATGACGCTGGCGGTGACGGTGACGGTGTCGCTGTTCCTGTCGATCAGCCTGACGCCGATGATGTGCGGCCTGCTGCTGGACGTGGCGCACGGCGCGCCGCTGCCGGCGGGGGCGTCGGCGCTGCGCCGGGGGCTGCGCCGGCTGTCGGACGGGATCGAATGGACGTTCGAGGCGGTGCTGCGTGCCTATGTCCGTTCGCTGGACCATGCGCTGCGCCGGCGCCGGCTGGTGCTGGCGACCCTGCCGCTGAGCCTGGTGGTGACGGTGGCGGTGATCACGGTCATGCCCAAGGACATCATCCCCAAGCAGGACGTGGCGATGATCGTGGGCTATTTCCGGGGGGACGAGACGGCGTCGTTCCAGAAGATGGACGCCAAGATCCGCGCCGTGAGCGCCGCCATGCTGGCCGACCGCGACGCGGAATCGGTGGCGGCCTTTACCGGCGACACGCGGGTGGAGGGCCAGGCCTTCGCGCAGATGACCGGCAAGCGCGACCGCGACGACGGGCCGGACGAGATGATCGCGCGCGTGCACAAGCGGCTGGAGGCGACGGGGCTGACGGGCGTGCGGCTGTCGCTGTTTTCGGCCGGGGACGTCAATGGCGGGGGCGGCCGCCAGCAGCAGGGGGCCTATCGCTTTGTCCTGCGCAGCGACAATGCCGAGGATATCTATAGCTGGACCCCGCGCATCACCCAGGCGCTGCAGGGCAGCAAGGTGATGACCGACATTTCCACCAACCTGACGGACCGGGCCACGGCGGTGCATGTGGACATCGCGCGCGACACCGCCGCGCGCTATCTGGTCACGCCGCAACTGATCAGCGGCGCGCTGTTCGACGCCTATGGCCAGCGCAGCGCGTCCAACATCTCGACCCCGCTTGCGACCTATCACGTGGTGATGGAGGTGGCGCCGCGCTATCGCGACTCGCCGGATGTGCTGGGGGCGTTCCGGGTCTCGACGTCGGGCGGGACGGCAGGCGGCGGCACGGCGTCGAACACCGTGCGGGTCACGCTGCCGCCGCAGCCGCAGGGAACGGACTCCTCACAGGCCGCGGCGCTGAGCCAGCAATCCTTCCGCAACGCGGTGGCCAACAAGCTGGCCGGGGGGGTAGGCGCGTCCAACGGGTCGGCCGTGTCGTCCAGCGCCGAGACGATGGTGCCGCTGCCGGTGGTGGCGCGGCTGGCGCGGCGGCCGACCTCGATCATGGTCAGCCATCGCGACGGGTTCGTATCGGGGGCGATTTCGTTCAACCTGGCCAAGGGCCAGTCGCTGGACGCGGCGGAGGCGGAGATCCGCGCCACCATGGTGCGGCTGCATGTGCCCGCGACGATCGAGGGGGGCTTTACCGGCCAGGCGGAGCAGTTCCAGACCGCGCTGGTCAACGAATTGCTGGTCTTCCTGGCCGCGCTGGCGACGATGTACGTCACGCTGGGCATCCTGTACGAGAGCTATGTCCATCCGATCACCATCATGTCCACCCTGCCGTCGGCGACGGTGGGGGCGGTGCTGGCGTTGTGGGCGACGGGGCAGGAATTCTCGCTGATCGCGATGATCGGGATGATCCTGCTGGTGGGCATCGTGAAGAAGAATGCGATCCTGATGGTGGATTTTGCCCTGCATGCCGAGCGCGACGGCGCGATGTCGCCCGAGGCGGCGATCCGCGAGGCCTGCGCCAGGCGGTTCCGGCCGATCCTGATGACGACGCTGGCCGCCGCGTTCGGGGCCATTCCGCTGATCCTGAGCGGGGGGTACGGAATCGAACTGCGGCGGCCGCTGGGCATTGCGGTGGTGGGCGGATTGCTGATGAGCCAGTTGCTGACCCTGTACACCACGCCGGTCGTCTATCTGCTGCTGGAGCGGATCCGGTCGTGGACGGTGCGGCGGGTGGCGGGGCGCTGGCGCGGGCGGACGGCCCGTGCCGGGGGGGCCGCCGTCTGATTTGAGCCGTCTGATGTGAAGAGAGCCCTTGCGAAGGGGGCCGGTCGGGGAGAGAGCGTTTGGAGATGTCGGTCGAGGGCCGCGAAGCCGGCCGTAGCGGAGCGCGCGCGTGTTCGCCGCGCACCTGACCCGGGAACTGGCCGGCGTGCTGGAGCGCCCGGACCTGCGGGTGATCGCGGACGGGCGGCGGATCCGGCTGGACCCGGCGCTGGCGGCGCCGTTCCGGGTGGGGCCCCAAAGTGGGGTGACGCCGGGAGAGGTGACGCCGAGAAAGGTGACTCTGGGCGACGTGACTCTGGGCGCGCCCAGCCTGGCCGGCCCGGCGCAGGCCGCCATCATCCTGCGCCATGCGCTGGAACTGGCGCGCCTGCTGCCCCTGGCTCCGGCCGAGCCGGTGCTGGCCGGGCTGTGCGCGGCGCGGGTCGCCGCGCTGTTCCGCGGGCTGGACGGGCCGGCCGGGGGGGCGATGCCGGACCTGCCCTGGCTGGACGCCATGGCGGCGGAATGGCCGCCGGACGCGGCATGTCTGGCGGCGCTGTGGCCGTGCCTGGCGCCGTTGCAGCCGGCGGTCGCGGGGCCAGGGGCAGCGGGGGCGGACGGGTTTACGGCCCTGGCGGCGCGGCTGGCGGCGCTGTGGCCGCTGCTGGGGCCGACGGAGGCGCTGATGGCCGAGGGGGGCGATGCGCGGCTGGCGGTCGATCCGGCCACCGGCCTGAACCATTATGGCTGTTCGCACCGGCCGCGGCCCTGGGCGGTCACCTTTGCCTCGTCCACCGCATCGTCGCTGTCGGAGCGGGGGTTCGCAGGGGCCGAGGCGGCGCGGCTGCGCCTGGTCGGCGGGGCGCTGACGGGCGGCGGCACGGCGGGGGACGGCACGGCGGGGGACGGGGCCGCGGTCCGAGCCGGGATGGTGGCGGACCTGCGCCGGCGGATCGGCCGCCATTACCGCCTGGCCGCGGGCGAGAGCGTGGTGCTGGCGCCATCGGGCACGGATTGCGAGCTGCATGCCCTGGCGCTGGCGGCGCTGGCGCCGGGTGGGCGGGCGGTCAGCAATATCCTGCTGGCCCCCGAAGAGACCGGCAGCGGCGTGCCGCTGGCGGCCAGAGGCTGCCATTTCGCGCATGACACCGCGCTGGGCGCGGCGGTGCCGAAGGGCGGGCTGATCGACGGCTTCGCGCGGGAGACGCTGCTGCTGTCGGTGCCGCTGCGCGGGCCGGACGGCGCGCTGCGCCCGGAGGACGCGGTGGATGCGGACTGTGCCGCGCTGGTGCACCAGGCCGTGGCGGCGGGGCGGCATGTGCTGCTGCACCGGCTGGACCTGTCGAAGACCGGGCTGCTGGCGCCGGGGATGGCGATGCTGGACGAACTGGCGGAGGGCGGGCCGGACGGAAGGGCGCCGGACGTGGTGGTCGATGCCTGCCAGGCGCGGCTGGATCCGGAGCGGGTGCGCGCCTATCTGGACCGGGGCTGGATGGTGATGGTCACCGGGTCGAAATTCTTTACCGGGCCGCCCTTCTGCGGCGCGCTGCTGCTGCCGGCGGGGGTGGCGGCGCGGCTGGAGGGGGGCATGCTGCCCGCCGGGCTGGCGGCGTACAGCCACCGGAGCGAATGGCCGGACGCGCCGGGCACGGCGCACCTGGCGGCGGGGGAGAATGTCGGGCTGATGCTGCGCTGGCACGCGGCGCTGGCGGAGATGGCGGCGCTGCATGCGATTCCCCGGCCGGTGGTGCGCGCGCGGCTGGCGCGGTTTCTGGATGCGGTGGAAGGCGCGATCGACGCGTCGGTCGACCTGCGCCGCCTGTCGGGGCCGGCGCCCGCGCGGGCGCCGCTGGCCGATGCATGGGACGACCGCGCGACCATCCTGAGCTTTTTCGTGCGCGACCCGATGGCGGATGACGGGGCGGACGGGGGGCGGTTCGTGCCGCTGGGGCTGGAGGATGCGCGGGCGCTGTATCGCTGGCTGAATGCCGACCTGTCGCGCCTGCTGTCCGCGCCGGCCGACCGGGCGCTGGGGGGCGTGCTGTGCCATGTCGGCCAGCCGGTGCCGCTGCCGCACCCGTCCCGCCCCGGCATGGCGGGGGCGCTGCGCCTGTCGGCGGGGGCGCGGCTGGTGTCGGGCGAGCCGTCGCATGACGGGCTGGTGCCCGACCGGCGCATGGATCGCGAGATCGGCGATGCGCGGCTGGTGCTGGACAAGATCGGGCTGATCCTGCGGCATTGGGCGATCCTGCGGGCCGCCGATCCGGTGCAGACCTATGCGCCGGTTCGGGCTATGGATGGGGGCATGGGCCCCTCACGCTGACCGGATCCGATTGCATGAACCAGAATCACGGCAATTTCCTCGACACCCCCAAGCTGCAATCCGGGATCACCCGTTTCTGGATGATCCGCCATGCGCTGGTCGAGGAAAATGCCCGCATGCGGCTGTACGGATCGCTGGACGTGCCGCTGTGTCCGGACAGCCTGATCGCGCAGCGGCCGATGTACGAGGCGCTGGCGGCGCGCCTGCCGCGCGAGGCGCTGTGGTTCACCTCGCCCCTGAGCCGCACGCAGCGGACCGCCCAGGCGATCCAGGAGGCCGGGTACGGGGCGGCGGACTGGAGCGTCGAGCCCGGCTTTACCGAGCAGTCGATGGGGGAATGGCATGGGCTGCGCCACCATGAGCTGCCGGATCAACTGACCCTGTCGCCGCATCTGTTCTGGTCGGTCGCGGCCACCGAATGCCCGCCCGGCGGCGAGAGCATGCTGGATGTCTGCGCGCGGGTCGGCGCGACCATGGACCGCATGGCCCGCGCGCATGAGGGGCGGGACATGGTGGTGGTGAGCCATGGCGGCGCGATCCGCGCGGCGCTGGCCCATGCGCTGCGCATCCATGCCGACACCGCGCTGCATTTCTCGATCCAGAACCTGTCGCTGACGGTCGTCGAGCGCTTTCCCGAGGCGTGGCGGATCGTGGCCGTCAACGAGTTGCCGGGAGTCTGATGGCGCGGGTCTGATGGGGGCCGGCGCGCCCTGTCCCGCTTGGTCCGCGTGGAGCCGTATAGCCGTGTCGTGAAACCGTTTCAGGGGAGAACGTGACCGATGAACAAACCTGCCCGGCCGGGCCTGCTTGGCGCGGCGCTGTTGAACGATCCGGCGCGGAACCGCGATACCGCCTTTACCGAGGCCGAGCGGCGGGCCTGGGGGCTGGAGGGGCTGCTGCCGACGCAGGTCGAGACGCTGGAGCGGCAGGTCGAGCGGGTGGGGCGGCACCTGGACGCCAAGCCGGACGACCTGGAACGCTATATCTATCTGGCCGCGCTGGGGGACCGGAACGAGACGCTGTTCTACAAGGTGCTGATGTCCGATCCGGCGCGCTATGTGCCGATCGTCTATGCCCCCACGCTGGGCGAGGCGTGCAAATCCTTCAGCCATATCTATCGCCGGCCCCGGGGCATGTATGTGAGCCTGGAGATGCGCGGGCGGATCGCCCGGGTGCTGCGCAACTGGCCGGTGGCGGATGTGCGGGTGATCTGCGTGACCACGGGCGGGCGCATCCTGGGGCTGGGCGATATCGGGGTGAACGGGATGGGCATCCCCATCGGCAAGCTGCAGCTTTATACCGCCTGCGCCGCCGTGCCGCCGCAGGCGACGCTGCCGGTGCAACTGGATATCGGCACCACCAATGCGGCGCTGCGCGCCGACCCGCTGTATCTGGGCCTGCGGCGCGAGCCGCCGCCGCAGGCGGAGCTGGACGATTTCGTCGAGGAATTCGTGGCGGCGGTGCAGGCGGTGTTTCCGGCCTGCTGCATCCATTTCGAGGATTGGAAGGGCACGGACGCGATCCGTTACCTGGCGCGCTATCGCGACCGGGTGCTGTGCTACAACGACGATATCCAGGGCACGGCGGCGGTGACGCTGGCCGGGCTGATCACCGCGCTGCGGATCAGGGAGGCGCCGCTGTCGGAGCAGCGGGTGCTGTTCCTGGGCGCCGGGTCGTCGGCGCTGGGCACGTCGGACCTGCTGGTGCGGGCGATGCAGGCCGAGGGGCTGTCGGAGGCCGAGGCGCGCGGGCGCATCACGATGATGGACGCGGACGGGCTGGTGGAGCCCACGCGTGCGGACCTGTCGGCCGAGCAACGCGTCTATGCCCACCCGGCGGCGCCGACGCGGGACCTGGCGGCCACCATCCGCCGGGTGCGGCCCAGCATCCTGATCGGCGTGTCCACCGCCGGCGGGGCCTTTACGCGCGAGATCGTGGCGCTGATGGCCGAGATCAACGAGCGGCCGGTCATCTTTCCGCTGTCGATCCCGCATGCGGAGTGCACCGCCGAGCAGGCCTATGCGTGGTCGGACGGGCGGGCGCTGTATGCGGCGGGGGTGCAATTCCCCGAGGTCGCGCGGGGCGGCGCGGTGTTCCGGCCCGGGCAGGCCAATAATTTCTATATCTTCCCCGGGCTGGGGCTGGCGGTCTATGCGGCGCGGCCGCGCCTGATCACCGACGCGCTGATCATCGAGGCCGCGCACGCCCTGGCCGACCAGGTGGACGCGGCGGCGCAGGCGCGCGGCATGCTGTACCCGCCGCAGAGCCAGATCCTGGCGGTGCAGATCACCTCGGCCTGCCGGTTGGCGGAATACATGTTCGACCATGGCATGGCGACCGTGCCGCGGCCGGAGAATATCCGCGCCTGGATCGAGGGCATGACCTATGAGCCGGCTTATGACGAGGATGCGCCGCCGGAGCCGTGAGAGGGCGGCGGCCGGCGCGTGGCGAACGGACTGACCATCCGCCGGGCGAAGTCCGCTCGGGCGATCTGGTGGCCCAGCGCGCTTGTTTCTGTTCCCGCAGAAAACAGGGGCAGAAAACAGGGTATGAGGCATCGGGAACATCGGCCCCGGACCATCACAAATCCCGTCATCGGGCGTCTGCGCAGGTCATAGCGGCAATCGGCGGGACCGGCGTAGTCTCAGACCATTATCGACACCAGCTTCCGCGCTTTCCACGCGAGTCGGCTTCCCCTGTCACGGGGCTTCATCCGCCAGAAGTGCGTCAAGCAGGGGATGCCGTGACGTGGCGAACGGATTGACCACCGTCACGCCGCCCCAGGTGAAGCCGTCCTGCAAATCCTCCGACAACAGCAATCGGCATCCGGCATGCGACGCCGCCGAGAGGACAACCGCATCCCATATCCCCAGCCGGTGATCGGTGGCGAGATCGGCCGCCGTCAGCATGATTTCCGGCGAGGTTTCCACCACCGGGAAGGTATCGCGCCAACTCAACATGGCGTCACGGGCCTCGGCGCGCGACCGGCCGCCCTTACGGACCAGGACGTTGAAAAGCTCGCCCAGCACCTGCGCGGGGACAACGCCCCCCTCTCGTGGCAGGCGCCGGACAAGGTCCAGCGCCGTATCCCGACGCTCGGCCCCGTTCATGCCTTCGGCGTAGGCCAGCACGTTCGTATCGAGAACGACCCTCATTGGTCGTCCTCGTAAAGCTCGTCCCGCGTCCAACGACCGGCGTTCATGACCGGCTGCCTTTCCAGCCGCGACAGCAACGCCGCCCGTGCGCTGTCCGCCACGTTATCGTGTCCGCCCGCGGGAACCAGACGCGCCACGGGCTTGCCGTGGCTGGTCACGACATAGCTGTGCCCCGCCCGCACGCCTCGCAGCAGGAAGGAAAACCGGCGATTGGCATCGGCGGCTGAAACGGCTTCCTCCATATCGCGCTCCATGAAGTAGTTATATTGCCTACTATAAGGCAAGAGGCATTCATTGCAAGTTTTTCGGTCGAGGCGGGATCACGACACCAGGCCGTGTCGGCGCGGCAGGACCATCCAGCATGAAGGAGAATGTGCCGAGCGGGCCGCGGCGACGGACGGCTTCGAGGTGGCGGAGCTGATGAGCACCCTGGACCGATGCGCACCCTCGGCGGCCAGCCTCTTCCCGACGGGTCGCCTGGTCTGCGCTGAGTACTGGGCCGCCGGACCGCTGGGCCGTGTCAGCGTCTGGCCTTGCGCCGCTTTTCGCGCGACGCGGCCTGGGACGGGGCCGCGGTGCCGCCCCGCGCGCGATCCAGGACGAAGCGGGCGTAATCGTCCATGTCGCCGTCGAACGGCGCCACCGTATTGTCGGCGGCAAGCCAGAGCCGGTCCGCCACCAGTTCCATCAGCGACCGGTCGTGGGTGATCAGGATCACCGCGCCCTCATACTCGTTCAGCGCGTCCAGCAGGGCGCGGCGGCTGTCGATGTCCAGATGGTTCGTCGGTTCGTCCAGGATCAGCAGATGCGGGGCGGCCATCGCCACCATGTTCAGCAGCAGCCGCGCGCGCTCGCCGCCCGACAGGGCCTCGACCGTCGTGCCCTGTTTTTCGAAATGGATGCCGAACTGCGCCAGGCGCGCGCGATGGGATTGCTCGCTGTCGGCCGGGCGGGCGGCGCGGATGATGTCCAGCGGCGTATCGGAGGGGTTCAGGGCCTCGATCTGGTGCTGGTGGAACCAGCCGACCTCCATCCGCGCCGATCGGGTCACCCGTCCGGACCGCGCGGCCAGCGCGCCGGCGGCCATCTTGGCGAAGGTCGATTTGCCGGCGCCGTTCACCCCCAGCAGCCCGATCCGGTCGTCGACGTCCAGCCGCAAATCCAGTCCGGCCAGGACGGGCGCGTCGTCGCCATAGCCGATCTCCACCCCCTCCAGCCGCATCAGCGGCGGCGCCAGCGGGCGCTGCGGCGAGGGGAGGATGAAGGGGGAGACCCGGGCCTCGATCGTGGTGGCGACGGGTTCCAGCTTGGCCAGGCGCTTCATGCGGCTCTGCGCCTGCGCGGCCTTGCTGGCCTTGGCCTTGAAGCGATCGACGAAGGATTGCAGGTGCGCGCGTTCGGCCTCCTGCTTGGCGCGGGTGGCGTTCTGCAGGCGGATCTTCTCGGCGCGCTGGCGCTCGAATTCATCATAGCCGCCGGTGTACAGCTCCAGCTTGCCTTCGGTGACGTGCAGGGTGAAATCGACCGAGTTGTTCAGCAGGTCCCGGTCGTGGCTGATGATCAGGGCGGAATGCGGATAGCGCGCCAGCCGGGCCTCGAGCCACAAGGCGCCTTCGAGATCCAGGTAGTTCGTCGGTTCGTCGAGCAGCAGCAGGTCGGGTTGCGCGAACAGGGCGGCGGCCAGCGCCACGCGCATCCGCCAGCCGCCCGAGAATTCGGCCATCGGCCGGTCGATGTCGGTGGTGGAGAAGCCCAGCCCGTTCAGGATCTCGGCCGCGCGGGCGGGGGCGCTGTCGGCGTCGATTTCGATCAGGCGCGACCAGATGTCGCCCATGCGTTCGGGTTCGGCGGTCTCGAGTTCGGCCATCAGCGCGGCGCGTTCGGTGTCGGCGGCCAGGATCGTGTCGAGCACGCTGACGGGCGTCGCGGGGTGTTCCTGGTCCACGGCGGCGACGCGGGCGGCCCTGGGGATCGCGATCTCGCCCCTGTCGGGCTGAAGCTCGCCCTTGATCAGCTTGAACAGGGTCGATTTTCCGACCCCGTTGCGTCCGACCAGGCTGACCTTCGACGGGTTGGGCAAGGTCACCGAGGCACGGTCGAAGAAGCGCCGCCCCCAGGCGTTGAAGACGAGTTGATCGATCTGAAGCATGAGCGGGCCGTACCGTTTGGAACATGGGGACGAAACGGGACAGGGCGTGCGCTGTAACGCTCCGCAGTTCCGACGCCCGGCTGTTCTAGGGCATGGTCCGGGGATTGGCGAGGTGCATTCTTTCTGGGGCAGAGATCCGAAGAACCGGAGCATTTCACCGCGCCGCAATCAACGGCGAACCAGGATCGTGCCCTGACAATCGACCTCTCCGCGCTCGACCGCTATACGCTCCAGGACATGATTACCTTCAGCGAGCGTAACCATCTTCTGACGTCGTTCCATGCATGCGTGTCGGCGGAGACGAACGCCACATCGTGATCGGGCGCGCGACGACTCTCCCTATACATTATGATTGATTCACAACGGGTTGGCCAACTGAAATCCGTTTCATCTGATTTGCGAGATATGCACGAATACGCGGCAGAAAAGCCGACGTATTGCCCCCGAGATGGGGCGTCAGGAGGAAATTAGGTGCGTTCCATAGCAGGTGGTTCGCAGGCAGTGGCTCCGGATCGGTCACATCCACCGCGGCGGAAAGGCGGCCGGAATAAAGTTCGGCCACCAGGGCCTCTTGATCGACGACGCTGCCGCGCCCGACATTGACGAACAGGGTACCGTCCTTCATCGCGGCCAGGACCGATCGATCGATCAGGCGTGTCGTCCGCGGCGTCATGGGCAGGCTACAGATCAGGACATCAATGGCCGGAAGAAGCTGGACGAGGTCGTCTATACCGTGAATGTGGCCGTGTTCGTCCTGACGGGCAACCTGGCCGACCCGAACGGTCTCGACGTCGAACGCAGCGAGTTTGCGATGAAGCTCCTGCCCGATGCTGCCGTAACCCAGAAGAGCCACCCTTCGATCGGTCAGGGTGACGCGGCGTTCCTCGTGCCAAACTTGTCGGGCCATGTTACGTGCGGCGACATCGATGCCGCGCAGTGAGGCAATGACCAGGCCGATGGCCAGTTCGGCGGTCGACGACGCATGCACCCCCCGCGCACTGCACAATACCACCCCCGGCGGTACTTTGCCGGCCACGTTGTCCACCCCCGTGCTCTGCGTCTGCACCAGCTTGAGATTCGGCAGCGACGCCAGCCGTTCGACCGTCAGGCTGGAATGCGCATAGGGAGTTATAACGGCGTCGATGGCGGGCAGGTCGTCTTCGGAAGGGGGATCGTCATCGGGCCATAAGATGAAATCGAGGCCTGGACAGCATTCTTCCAGATAGATCTTCAGTGCCCTGTCCGGAACCGAAACCGTCCTGATCCCAAAGGTTGTCACGTTCGCCGTCCTTTTTTCGTGTGGGGACCATTGTGCCAGAACATTTCGGTTGACGAAAGATAATATGCTGTCCACGATACAGCATATTGACGATCTGCCATTATATGGTCATTTTCTGGCCTAGTCTGTGTGATGGCTATCCGTTCTCCTCATGCGTGAACCGGAGGCACGCCGAATGACGAATCTGCAAGATAAGTTATTGATTATATTAAAGAGCAATGGACATCATGCTCTACTGGCGGCGCTGTGCTGCTCGGCCGCCACGAGCGCGGGTGCCCCGGCGCGTGCCGACACCACGATGTCGAACCATCCGGCGCGAGTGGGACCTCATGCACCTGCGCGGCGCGCTGCGCATCCAAGGATCGTGGCGGACGAGGCGATTACCGTCGATGGCGTACGCAATTCTCCGCTGAGCCTGCGCAAGTCGCAGCATATCGGCGAAGTAGTCACGCATATCAGTTCCGCAGACTTGGCGACACATCATGTCGAGACGCTGCAGAACATCCAGAATCTGGTTCCGAACCTGACGATCCAGCCTCAGGGTGCAACGGCGAACAACAATTTCAGCCTGCGCGGCGTCGGATTCAAGGATTTCACGTCGAACAACACACCTTCGGTGATGACGTATGTGGACGGGGTCGCCTATCCAATCGGTTTCATGACCTCCGGCCTCATGTACGGTCTGGCTGGCGTGGACGTGATGCCCGGACCGGTGGGATATACCCATGGCCAGGCCGTGACCGCCGGCGAGGTCAATATCACCACCAACGGCCCGACGGATACGTTCCACGCCGGCGTGTCGGAGGACATCGCCAGCTACGCTCGAAGCCGCACCGCCCTTTACGTGTCCGGGCCGATTTCGGACCGGCTGCGTTATCGGGTATCGGGCTATACCGCCCATGGCGGCGGGTATCAGATCAATCGCTATGATGGCCAGCACCTGGGCGACGCTAACGAAGGCGCATTGCGGGGCAAGCTGGACTGGGACGTCGATTCCCGCACCAGCATCAACGTGACGGGGCATTGGGCGCAGGACGATTCCGATACGCCGGGTGTGTTCAACGTCAAGGATCTGGTCACGCCCTTCCTGGCGCCGGACAATAATAACCTGATGACAGGATGGGGGTTTCGTCCGGCCTTCACGGAGATGATCGGCGTGTCCGCCAACACCAAGCCGTTTCGCAACGACACGACCTGGGGCATCGACCTGACGGGACGTCATGATTTCGGATGGGGGGAATTCACGTCGATCAGCGCCTATGAGGCGATGTACGTTCACAACCTCCTGGATCTCGATTCCACCAACATCGCGACCGACGACCAGTATTTCACCAACAACTCGAACGTCTTCTCGCAGGAGGTGCGGCTGTCGAACGAGAATCGGCCGCGTCGCTTCCAATGGACGATCGGCGCCTATTATGCGCGAACGGCGACCAAGGCAAGATTTTTCTACGATTTTTCGGGATCGGGGCCGAGTCTGCGCCCGTATATCGAAGCGACCAGCTATAATCAGGATATCCAGGCATTCAACCAGTACGCGACCGCATCCTACCGGCTGGCGCCACGGTGGAAGATCTCGGCCTCGGTCAATCATGAAGCCGACGACCGGCATCTCTCAAACCTGGAAACCATCCAGTATGGTTTCAGCGATGTTCACTTTCCGACCCATGGGGCATTGACGAACGAGTTCGGTGGCAAGGGCGAAATCGACTTTCAGGCAGCACCGAATTTTCTCGTCTTCGCCGACGTCCGCAAGGGGTTCAAGCCAGGCGGATTCACGGCCAACAACACCGTCATTTCCCAGCAGCTTAATCCCTACAAGCCAGAATCTCTGCTGGCCTATGAAGGCGGAATCAAGAGCGACTGGCTGAATCACCGTCTGAGGGTAAATTTCGACGGTTTCTATTACGATTATCATGACCAGCAGATCCTGAGCTTGGAGCTGGTGCAGGGCTACGGTCTGGTGGGCGATTTCGTGAATATTCCTAAATCGACGATCTGGGGGCTGGAAGGCGAACTCGACGCGAACCCCATCCCCGGCCTGTTCCTGGAACAACATTTCGGATATCAGCGCGGCCGCTACGACGATTTGAAATTTCTTAACACGACTGCCGTCTATGCCAACTACGCCAAGACCGGTGTCTTTGCGCCGGCCTATAACAGCTATGACGGATATGATTCCGGCATTCCGAAACTGACGCTGAACGGCAGCGTCAGCTACGTGGTGCACCCGACACAGGCCTGGGACGTCACCTGGCAGGGCGATTATTCCTATCGCGGCTCGCAGCTCGACGTGCCAGGCAACGAGATCTATCGGCTACCAGCCTATTTCCTGATGGGCATGAGCCTGAACGTCGCACCACACCACGGACGCTGGTCCGTCGGGGTCTATGTGTCAAATCTGCTCGACCGTCGCTACGTGATTACGAAGGATAACGGATATAATTCCTTCTACGGTATTCCCGGCGCGCCACGCTTCGTCGGCGCCACGATCCGCTGCGATTTCTGAAGGACGATCGGGTGAGAGAGAGGAACGAGGCAGCATGACCGGTCGTGTATGCGGTATATTCACCGCCGAAGTCGCCGCGCAGGAGATGATGGAAAGCCCGGAATGCCGCCTGCTGGCAAATATCGGAATCGCGGGCGATCGCTACGCCAAGCGTATCGGGCGGTGGTCCGACCGCCCCAAGACGGAACATCAGATTTCCTTTATCGAACTGGAGGTCTTGCATCAGATCTACGACGAAACCGGGGTGGTGCTGACCCCGCGCGAGACCAGAAGGAATATCGTGACCTATGGCGTGCGGCTGAACGATTTTCTGGGACAGACGATCCGGGTCGGCGAAAATGCCCTGGTCTATGTCGAGAAACTGAATCACCCCTGCAGATATCTCGAACGTCTGATCGACAAAAAAGTGATGGACAGGCTGCTCGGCCGGTCCGGCCTGAACTGCCAGGTCATCTCGGGCGGCATCGTCCACCTGGGCGACCATATCGAGAGGGTTCTCTAGGATGGCGGTGCGGCTGTTGATGAAGGCGAGCATCGATCAGATCGTCGACGAGGGAGGCGACATCCGATCTTTCTATTTCAAGCCTGAGGATCGCGGGCATTTCCCGCCCGTACCGGCCGGCGCGCATACGTTGCTGCGAGTGGCGAAGGGCATGATGCGCCAGTATTCGCTCTGCACGCCACCAGGCGACAGCCGCTATCGTGTCGCGATCCGCCTAGATGCGTTCGGGCGTGGGGGGTCGCGTGTCATGCATGAAGCCGCGCGGGTCGGCGACGTCTTCTACCTGTCCTATCCCCAGCCCGATTTTCCGCTGGACCCGGACCGGCCATCGTACAGTTTCTTCGCAGGCGGTGTCGGGATCACCCCGATCCTGTCCTTTCTCTATGCGCTGCGGGGCCGGGCGTGCCGGATCCGGCTGTGTTATTTCGCGCGTGCCGACGGCGCCGTTCCGTTCGAACAGGAGGTCCGCACCCTATGTCCCCAGGTCGAGATTTTCAATCCGACCAAGAACAGGCCGGTGAATTTCAAGGATCTGTTGCGCGGGTCGCGGGACGACGCGATCTATTGCTGCGGTGGGACGCGGTTCGTCGCCGGGATGCAGCAGGCGGCGGAAGTCCTGGGTCTAGCGGACATCCACGTGGAATCCTTCGTATCGGTAGTCAAGGCCGGGTATCTCGGCGAGCCGTTCGTGGTGGACCTGCCGCGCAGCCGCCATGTGCTGCAGGTTCCCTCGGACCGGACCATGCTGGAGGTCCTGCTCGAGGACGGCGTCGACATCGACTATGCCTGCGAGGCCGGCGTCTGTCGGAGCTGTATCGTCGACGTGATCGAAGGCGAGATCATCCATCGCGACCAATGCCTGACCGACGAGGAGCGCAGGACATTGATGACGCCCTGCGTCTCGCGCGGGCGGGGCCGGACCGTCATCAACTCGCTCTGAAAATCGGGCATATTACAAGCAAGGAGATAAATATCATGGACAGCAGGCGCCATATCATCGCCCCCCCGAACGTTCCCGCCGGCAGCGGCTGGAGCCACATCGTGGTGGCACCGGGGACGTTCGTCGCCATTTCGGGCCAGGTCTCGGTGGATGTCGAAGGCCGCCTGGTGGGAAAGGACGATGTCGAGGCGCAGATCCATCAGGTCTATCAAAACCTGATCGCCTGTTTGCGGGCGATCAATGCCGGGTTCGAGCATGTCGTCAAGCTGACCTATTACGCCACCGACATCAAGACCGCGCTGCCGCTGATGCGCCGGATCCGGCCGACTTATATCGCGATGGACAAGCCGCCGGCCAATACGTTCGTTGAGGTGACTGCCTTGGCAAGCCCCGACTTTCTCTTCGAGGCAGAGGCGTTCGCAATACTGTAATTCATCCGAGGAAGCGACATGCCGCGTATCGCGAAAGAGACCGCTATCGTCAGCCTGCTGTTCGTCCTGTATACAGTCAACGGGGTCGACCGGGTCTGTCTGTCGGTCGCCATGCCGCTTCTTGCCGGCCATTATCATTTTTCGCCGATGCAGGAAGGCATCCTGTTCAGCAGTTTCTTCTGGACCTATTGCCTGTTCCAGTTACCCTCCGGCCTGTTGCTCGACATGATGTTGCCGTCGGTGGTGATCGTGGCGGCCATGGCGTGCTGGGGCGTTGCCGCCGCACTTTCCGGTGCGGCGGCAGGGTTCGGAACCCTGCTGGCCACGCGCCTGATGCTAGGTCTGTTCGAGGCCCCGTTCATGCCCGCGGCCAATATTATCGTCGAACAGACGGTGCGGGGCACCGGCCGGCAGGGGCGGATCACGATCATCGACAGTGGGGCTGCATTCGGCGCTGCATTCGGTTCGTATGCGACGTCGGCGATCATCGCCGCCACCGGGTCGTGGCGACTCGCTTTCCTCATCACCGGTGGCGCGGCGGTCTGTCTGGCGCCGCTGGCATGGCGGCGACTGGTCGCCCGCTCGCCGGCCGGCCCGCCGGGCGCCGTCTCGCCCGACGGGCGGAAGGCCCCCGGGGGATTTCGCGGCGTACTGACGCGGGACGTTCTGTATATGTGTATGGGCCGGGTCGCTTTTGCCAATGTGTTCTTCGGCTTCGCCTCCTGGGCGCCGTCGCTGCTGATCGCGCGTCGCCATGTCAGTCTGGAGGTCGCCGGGATCATCACGGCCCTGATGTTCGTTGCCGCCGGCGCGGGTGAGATCGTCGGCGGCGTCGTCTTCGGTCGCCTGCGCCGCCATCTGGCGTTCGATTCCGCGCTGCGAATGACGATCGGCCTGTCGGGTCCGGTCGGGCTGGCGGCGCTGGTGGCCGCGAACGGCCTCGGCAACCTTGTAGCCTGCGTGGCGACGCTGGTGGTGGGCTTGTTCTTCTATATGTTCGGGGGGATCTACTGGGTCATTCCGGCCGCGATCGCGCGGGAAGGGCACTTGGGGCTGGTCGGGGGGATCCTGAACTTCTCGGGAACGTTCGGCGGAATCGCAGTCGGTATCATATCCGGCTGGATTGTGAAAAACTGGGGCTATAGCGCGTTGTATGGGTATTTTCTGGCCTGCATGGCGCTGTATATCCTGTTTTCGATGTGCCTGCGCCCGGAGGGGCGCGCGAGTAGCGCGCCGGCGCGCGACGGCGGTCCGGCGCTGGCGGTCGCGTCGGACATGCCCGACTGACGGGGTCGGTTTCCTCGTCGCTGGAACTCCGCTATCCTGACTGGCATGGTTGTCTATATTCTGTACGATATAGATGCAACCGACCGGCAATACGGAGCGACAGGACCGTCATGGCGCCACCAGGGCAGAAATCGACCAGATTTTCCGCGGAAAGGCCATCTGCGGAGCCGCTTCCCCGTCGGACGGAAGAAACGGCCGCGGGCTCGAAATCAAAGTCGCCCGCCATCAACCGCTCCTACGACATTCTTGACCTGCTGGCCAACGCGCGCGCACCGGTATTGTCGCGGGCGGACATCACGCAGCAGATGGGCCTGCCGCGTTCCTCGACCGCGAACCTGCTGAGCGCGCTGGAGGAATGCGGCCTGGTCGAGCGGACGGGAAACGACTATTCGCTGGGTCGCAAGATCGTTACGCTGGCCAGCGCTTATCTGCGGAAATTCGATCCCGTCCAGGAATTCTACCGGTTCTGTTCTAATTCGGACGTCCTGAAAGACGAAACCGTCCGGATTGCCATCCTCGATCGTAATGAAATCATCTATATCGCCCGGTACGAAGGGCATCCCGCCATTCATCTGACGTCGAATATCGGGGACCATATGCCGGTGTCGCTATGCGCGGTCGGCAAGGCTATCGTCTCGCGCCTCGACGACGAGGATGTGCAGAAGATGTTTGCCGGAATCAAGATTCTTCCGGTCATGACGGAACATTCTATCCGGACCGTCACCCAACTCCGCAAGGATTTGAAGGAAACGCGCCTGCGCGGCTACGCGATCGAAGATGAGGAAGCCACGCCCGGCGTCGTATGCCTGGGGATCGCGGTGCCCACCCGTGGCGTGAATGGTCCCAAGATGGGCGTGTCCGTCAGTTCGGTGAAGGTCACGTTCGACCAGCAGCGCCATGCGCGACTGCTGGAAGGCCTGCAAAGCCTGGTGCGAGCGATTGGCAGTCCCTTGGACGGGCTAGGTTAGGATCATCCATGGCGGTTGTTAAGATCTGACCACCGTGGATGTGTTCGATCCTGCCACTTGAAAGACCTTCGTTTTGAAGGAATCAGACGGCTCATTACCCATCAGTTTTTAGGGAGAGCGATACCGCACAGCGCGGCGGGCGCCATATCTTGGACGCGTGTCTGCAACCGGGCGCGCGCGCAGCCTTCAGGCCTGGCGGTTTTCGAGGAGGCTGCGGCGGATGCGGCGGCCGCGTTCGATGCGGTCGACGATGAAGGCTTCGTCGCCCCAGCGGATCGCCCTGGCCATGGCCTGTGCGTCCTCCGTGAAGCGGGCGAGCATTTCCAGCAGGGCGTCGCGGTTGTTGAGGAAGATGTCGCGCCACATGACCGGGTCGGAGGCGGCGATGCGCGTGAAGTCGCGGAAGCCCGAGGCCGCGAAATCGAGCACTTCGGAGCGGGTTTCATCGGCCAAATCGTCGGCGGTGCCGCAGATGGTGAAGGCCAGCAGGTGCGGCAGGTGACTGACGATGGCGCAGACACGGTCGTGGTGCGCCGCGTCCATGATGCGGGTGCGCGCGCCCATGCGGTGCCACAGCGTTTCGATGATCGAAACCGCCGCCGGGTCGGTGTCGGGCAGCGGGGTCAGCAGGCACCAGCGGTCGTCGAACAGGGTGGCGAAGCCGGCGTCGGGGCCGGAATATTCGGTGCCGGCCATCGGGTGGGTCGGCACGAAGGGGATGTCCGGCCGCAGGAACGGGGCGATGGCGCCGATGATCGACTGCTTGGTCGATCCGACCTCGGTCAGGATCGCGCCGGGCTTCATGGCCGGGAGGATCGCCGCACCCACTTCGGCCACCGCGCCGACCGGCACGCAGAGGATGACGCAGTCGGCATCGGCCACCGCGCGCAGGGGATCGGCCTCGACCCTGTCGGCCAGGCCGAGTTCGGCCACGCGGGCGCGGACGGCGGGGCTGGCGTCGCAGGCGACGAGGCGGGCGGCGATGGTGCCGTCCTGCCGGGCGCGGCGCAGGATGGACGAGCCGATCAGCCCCGGGCCGATGACGGCGAGCGTGCCGAACAGGGGGCTGTTGCCGGTGGTGTCGTGATGGCCGGTCATGGCCGTACCCCCTTCTGGGCGCCGGCGTCGCGGGCGGGTGCCGCGTCGCGGCGGCGCAGGCGGCGCATTTCGGCGCCCTGCCACAGCAGCAGCACCGGGATGCCAATCGCAAGGTCGCGGCCGCGGCGCAGCAGCGACAGGCCCAGCGCGACCGACGGGTCGATGCCGAAGGCCGAGCCCAGCGCGATATAGGCGGCTTCCTGCACGCCGAGGCCGGCGGGCACCAGGAAGGAGACCGACATGATGCCGCAGGCCACGCCTTCGATCGCGATCACGCCGGGCAGGCCGAGATGCGCGCCCAGGAAATGGAAGGCCACCCACACCGCGCCCGCGCTGCCGATCCAGGCCACCAGGTGCATCAGCGCCGCCCCGGCGATGCGGCCGGGATTCGACCACACCGCGTCCAGCCGCTGCTGCAGCGTGTCGGCGCCGGCGAGCATGGCGCTGCGCCATTGCGCGGTGATGTTGCGGCTGAGCCCGCGCGCCAGGCGCTTGAGGAGCGTGCCGCCCTGCCGCTGGGTCCAGATGAAGCCGCCGATGCCCGCCCCCAGCAGCAGCGTGCCGATCAGGACCGGCCGGGCGAACGGGCTGTGCTGCTGGTGCATGACCAGGCAGGCCAACGCCAGCAGGACGAACACGATCTGGCCGAGGACCTCGGTCGTCAGGTCCACGATGTTGGCACTGGCGGCCTCGGGCCATTCGATGGCGTGGCGGCGCGGGGACGCTTCGGCCCCGGTGGCGCGGATGCCGATCAGGATGCCGCCGAGCTGCGAGAAGGGCAGGCAGGTCGCCGCCGCGTCGCGCACCATGCGCGCCACGATGAGATGCGGCAGGGCGATCCGGGGGCATGCCACGTGCCAGGCGACGCCCAGGGTTGCGTCGACCGCAAGCTGTGCTGCCACGATGGCGACGAAGCCGACCGCGCCGATCGACAGGACGGCCTTGAGCACCGAGCCGACGCCGAGCCATGCCATGCAGAAGGTGATCAGGGCCAGCCCCAGGACGGCCAGGAGGATTGTAAGACTTTTCAAGGACGGACCGTATCTTGTCTGCCGCGCCGCGGCCCGTCCCCCTGGTACGTCCTGGCGGGCGGTCCGGCGCGTAATCGGGCCTGACTTACACCACGGCAGGGTCTGGCGCCACCATGAGCTGTCGGGATAAATGGGTCGCGCCTATCCTGGTTGCCTATCCTGGGTTGCCAACGACCCTGTCAGACGATTTTCGGAGCACCCGACCGGATCATGCCTGCCCCCACGCTTGTTACCGGCGCGACCGGTTTTGTCGGATCGGCCGTCGCCCGCGCCCTGCTGCGACGGGGGCACCCACTGCGCCTGATGGCGCGGCGGGGCGCGGATTTAAGCAATATCGACGACCTGCCGGCCGAGCGGGTGGAGGGCGACCTGTCCCAGCCCGCGACCTTTGCCGAGGCCGTGCGGGGCTGCCGCTACGTGTTCCACGTGGCAGCCGATTACCGGCTGTGGGTGCCCGACCCGGCGCCGATGATGACCGCGAATGTCGAGGGCACGCGCCGGCTGATGCTGGCGGCCCAGGAGGCCGGGGTGGAGCGGATCGTCTATTGTTCGTCGGTGGCGGCGCTGGGGCTGATCGGCGACGGCAGCGTGGCGGACGAGGAGACGCCGGTCCACGAGCATGGGGTGATCGGGATCTATAAACGGTCGAAATACCGCGCCGAGCAGGAGGTGCTGGCGCTGGTGCGCGAGCGCGGCCTGCCGGCGGTGATCGTCAACCCGTCGACCCCGGTCGGGCCGCGCGACATCAAGCCCACCCCCACCGGGCAGATGATCCTGGATTGCGCGGCGGGGCGCATGCCGGCCTATGTCGATACCGGGGTGAATATAGTCCATGTCGACGACGTGGCCGAGGGCCACGTGCTGGCGCTGGAGCGCGGGCGGACCGGCGAGAAATACATCCTGGGCGGGCAGGATTACCTGCTGCGCGACCTGTTTGCCATGACGGCGGAGATCGCCGGGGTGCGGCCGCCGCGCGTCAGCCTGCCGCAGGGGGTGATCTGGCCGGTGGCGGTGGTGTCGGAATGGCTGTCGCGCGGGTTCGGCATCGCGCCGCGGGTGACGCGGGAGATGCTGGCGATGTCGAAGAAGAAGATGTTCTTCTCCTCGGCCAAGGCAGAGCGGGAGCTGGGCTATGCCCCGCGCCCGGCGCGGGACGCGGTGACCGATGCCGTCGGCTGGTTCCGCCAGGCGGGGATGCTGGACGGGGCGCGGGGGCGGTGACGATGGTCTGGCTGGTCATGGCGGTGCTATGCGCCGCGATCTGGGTCGGGCTGATCGGTTTTCACGGCCGGTTCTGGCAGGCGGGGCCGATTTTGCAGCCGGTGCGCCTGCCGCCGGACGGGTCGTATCCGCCGGTCTGCGTGGTGGTGCCGGCGCGCGACGAGGCGGAATCGGTGCAAGACTGCCTGTCGTCGCTGCTGGGGCAGGATTATCCCGGGACGCTGCATGTGGTGCTGGTGGACGACAACAGCACCGACGGGACCGGCGCGCTGGCGCGCGCGGTGCCCGATCCGCTGGGCCGGCTGACGATCGTGACCGGGCAGGAGCGGCCGGCGGGGTGGAGCGGCAAGCTGTGGGCGGTGGCGCAGGGCGTGGCGGAAACACGGCGGCTGATCCCGGCCGAGCAGGGTTACGTGTTTCTGACCGATGCCGACATCACCCATGATCCGGCCCATGTCGCCACCCTGGTGGCCAAGGCGGAAGGCGATGGGCTGGACATGGTGTCGGAGATGGTGGCGCTGAATTGCGAGAGCGCGGCGGAGCGGGCGCTGGTGCCGGCCTTCGTCTTCTTCTTCGCGCTGCTGTACCCGTTCGCGCTGGTGAATGATCCGCGCAGCCGGGTGGCCGGGGCGGCCGGGGGGTCGATCCTGATCCGGCGCGCGGCGCTGAGCCGGATCGGGGGGATCGAATCGCTGCGCGGGGCGCTGATCGACGATTGCACGCTGGCGCTGCGCGTCAAGCGCAGCGGCGGGGGGCTATATCTGGGCCATAGCCGGCTGGCGCGGTCGATCCGGCCCTATCCGCATCCGCGCGACGTGTGGCGCATGGTGGCGCGCACCGCCTATGTGCAACTGCGCTATTCG
The DNA here is from genome assembly GCF_035199985.1 of Nguyenibacter sp. L1. Lineage (GTDB taxonomy): Bacteria > Pseudomonadota > Alphaproteobacteria > Acetobacterales > Acetobacteraceae > Gluconacetobacter > Gluconacetobacter vanlangensis. Next base: position 2,526,515 of record NZ_CP127015.1, on the reverse strand, counting down.
CCGCTGATCCTGCTGGGCACCGTCGCCGGCATGGTGCTGGTGTGGATCGCGCCGATGCTGCTGGCGCTGTTCGGGCACGGGCCGGCGCGCCTGCTGGGGGCGGCGGCCTGGGTGGCGTCGATGGCGTCGTTCGTGCCGACGCTGCGCCGGTTCGGCCTGCCGGTCGCCTGGGCGCTGCTGCTGCCGGCGATCGCGAGCTTCTATAGCGCGGCGACGATCGGCTCGGCCATCGATCATCATCGGGGCCGGGGCGTGGTGTGGAAAAGCCGTGCCTATACCGAGGCGACCGGCGCCGGCGATGCGCCCGCGCCATGACATTCACGCCATGACATTTCAGCCCCATACGCCGCCCCAAACACTACTCCAGACACCGCTCCAGACCCGCCGCAGATGACCGGACGTTCCATGACCAGACGCGCCACGAAAACCCAGAAACGGAAGAAACGGGACGCGGACGCTCCGCGACCGGAGGGTGGACCCAAGGACGGCCCCCGGCATGGTGAGGCGGCGCGCGAGGACGCGTCCGTCTGGGGGACCGAGGACGTGTCGTCGGGCAAAGGGGCGGGGGACGAGAATTTTCCCGTCGGTTCGCTGCTGATCAGCCGGCGGCTGCGCCCGCATGTGCATGCCTATTACGATTTCGCCCGGGTGATCGACGACATCGTCGATACCGACCGGCTGTCGGCCGAAGCCAAGATCGCGCGGCTGGACGCCATGGAGGACGTGGTGCTGGGCCGCCGCCAGGCGCCGTTGCGGCGCGACGCCCAGACCGCCGTGCGCGTCGGCCGCACGCTGGCGGCGACCGGGGTGCCGGTGACGACCGCCACGGACCTGATCGTCGCCTTTCGCCGCGACGCGGTGAAGAGCCGCTACGAATCCTGGGAGGAGCTGGTCGCGTATTGCCGCTATTCGGCCAATCCGGTCGGGCGGTTCCTGCTGCTGCTGCATGGCGAGGATGCGGCGAGCCTGCCCCTGTCGGACGCGCTGTGCACGTCGCTGCAGGTGCTGAACCATCTGCAGGATTGCGCGTCAGACCTGCGGGTGCTGGATCGTTGCTACCTGCCGTTGCCGTGGCTGGCGCGCGAGGGGGCGGTGCTGGAGGATCTGGGAGCGTGTCGCGCATCGCCGAGGTTGCGCCGGGTGTTCGATGCGCTGCTGGACCGGGTGGACGAGCTGAATGCCGAGGCGGCGCGGTTGCCTTCGCTGGTGCGCGACCGGCGGATGCGGCTGGAGAGCGCGGTGATCGTCGGGCTGGCCCGCCGCCTGGCGGCGCGGCTGCGGCGCGAGGACCCGCTGGCCGGGCGCGTCAAGCTGACGCGCGGCGACGTGGCGGGCGCGGTGCTGGGCGCGCTGCGGGTGCTGCCGTGAGGGCGGGGCGTTTTTGTCATCGGCGCGGATTGGCCCTAGTGTCCTGATTCCGAAATTCGCAAGCGAATTTTGGAATCGAAAGGACACTAGAATCAATATTTTAGTGGCCTGCTGGTCCGAGAAATTCTCATAAGAATTTCTCGGGCAGGACACTAGAGAACCGTTGGATGGGATCGATGACGGAAACGGGAAGGCGGGCATGGCATTGACGCGGGGACGCACCACGGACGCACCGCCGTTGGGCTGCGATGCGGCCGACCTGGCGGCGATCGAGGCCGTCGTGGCCGCGTCGGGGACGTCGTTCGGCAAGGGGATGCGCATCCTGCCGCCGGACCGGCGCTATGGGATGTATGCGGTCTATGCCTTCTGCCGGGTGGTCGACGACATTGCCGACGAGGCGGGCGAGCTGGACGGCAAGGCCGCACGGCTGGCGGAATGGCAGACGCGGGTGGCCGGGCTGTACGCGGGGCGGACGGCGGATGCGCTGGACCGGGTGCTGGCGGTGGTGATCGCGCGGTTCGGCCTGCGCCAGGCGGATTTCGAGGCGGTGATCGACGGCATGCTGATGGATGCGGCGGGGCCGGTGGTGGCGCCGGACGAAGCGACCTTCGACCTGTATTGCGACCGGGTGGCGTCGGCGGTCGGGCGGCTGTCGGTGCGGGTGTTCGGCGATTCGTCCGAGGCGGCCGACCGCGTGGCCTTTCACCTGGGCCGGGCGTTGCAGATCACCAATATTTTGCGCGACGTGGCCGAGGATGCGGCGCTGGGCCGGCTGTACCTGCCGCGCGAATTGCTGGAGCGGTTCGACGTGCCGGCCAACCCGGCCCGCGTGCTGCGCGCCCGGGGGCTGGAGGGGGTGGGCCGCGTGCTGGCCGGACGGGCGCGCGACCATTTCCGCGCCGCCTATCGCGCGATGGCGCGCTGCGACCGCGTGGCGATGCGCCCGGCCCGCCTGATGGGCGCGACCTATGCCGCGCTGCTGACGGCGCAGGAAAAGCAGGGCTGGCGCACGCCGGAACGGCGGGTGTCGCTGTCACGGCCGCGCAAATTGATGATCGCCGCGCGCGCCCTGGTCGGCTAGGCGCATGGCGGGGCATGTCCATATCGTCGGCGGCGGGCTGGCGGGCCTGTCGGCCGCGGTGGAGCTGGCCGGCAGCGGCGTGCGGGTGACGCTCTACGAGGCCGGGCCGGCCTGCGGCGGGCGGGCGCGGTCCTATTACGACCGGCACCTGGATTGCCGGATCGACAATGGCAACCATCTGCTGCTGTCGGCCAATGACGCGGTCTTCCGCTATCTGGGGTTGATCGGCGCGGAGCGCAGCCTGGTGGGGCCGGCGCGGCCGATCTTTCCTTTCGTCGACCTGCGGGACGGCACGCGCTGGACGCTGGACCTGTCGCGCGGGCGGGTGCCGTTCTGGCTGCTGTCACGCCGGCGCCGGGTGCCGGGGATGCGGCTGGGCGAGATCCGGTCGCTGGGCCGGCTGACCGAAGCGGCGAAGGCGGCGGGAGAGAAGACCGTGGCGGACTGCCTGCTGCCCGGCATGCTGTCGGCGCGGCTGCTGGAACCGTTCGCCGTGTCGGCGCTGAACACGCCGTGCGCGACCGGCAGCGCCGCCCTGCTGGGCGCGGTGATCCGCGAGAGCCTGGCCAAAGGCGGGGCGGCCTGCCTGCCGCGTTTTCCGGCCGAGGGGCTGTCGGAGAGTTTCGTCGATCCGGCGATCGATCACCTGACCCTGCTGAAGGCGGACATCCGCACCGGGTGCCGGGTGTCCGCCGTGCGGGCGGAAGGCGGGCGCGTGGTCGCGCTGCGCCTGCCCGAGGGCGACGTGGCGCTGGGCCCGGACGACGCGGCGATCCTGGCCGTGCCGCCGCCGGTGGCCGCCGGCCTGCTGTCCGGCATCCTGCCGGGACTGACGGTGCCGGACGCCTTCGAGAGCATCCTGAACGTGCATTTCCGCCTGCCGGCGGCGCCGGCGGCGCTGGGCACGCTGGGGCGGGCGCGGTTCATCGGCGTGGTGGGCGGCGTGGCCGAATGGGTGTTCGTGAAGGGCGACGTGCTGTCGGTCACGGTCAGCGCGGCCAATCGGTATGCCGACGCCGAGCCGGACGCGCTGGCGGCGCGAATCTGGCACGAGGTGCGCGCCGCGCTGGACCCCGCCCTGGCCGCCCCGCTGCCGGCCGCCATGCCGCGCATGCGCGTGGTGCGCGAGCGGCGCGCGACCTTTGCCGCCACGCCGGCGCAGGAGCGGCTGCGTCCTGGCGCGCGGACGGCGCTGGACAACCTGTTCCTGGCCGGGGACTGGACGGCGACGGGATTGCCCGCGACGATCGAAGGTGCCATGAGGTCGGGGGCCACGGCCGCGCAGGCGTTGCGCGCGCGCAGGTAATTGGCCCAATATCCAGGATCTTAGCTCGGAACAGGTCCCGCAGGCGGCGGGGAACAGGGAATGATGGCGAACGCGACCGAGATGCTCGACACCTTACTCGATGCCGATGCCCGTGCCGATGCCAGTGCCGATGCTGGTACGGCCGTGCCGATGGACGCGCCGATGGCGGCGATCGATCGGGCGGTCGAGGCGGCGCACGGCGCGCTAGGCCGCCGCCAGAACGCGGACGGGCACTGGGTGTTCGAGCTGGAGGCCGACGCGACCATCCCGGCGGAATATGTGCTGCTGGAACATTACCTGGACCGGATCGACCCGGCGCTGCAGGCGCGGATCGGTGTCTATCTGCGCCGCATCCAGGGCGCGCATGGCGGCTGGCCGCTCTATCACGGCGGCAGGTTCGACATTTCGGCGTCGGTGAAGGCGTATTTCGCGCTGAAGGCGATCGGCGACGATATCGACGCGCCACACATGGCCCGCGCCCGCGCCGCCATCCTGGACCATGGCGGGGCCGAGCGCAGCAACGTCTTTACCCGCTTCCAACTGGCGCTGTTCGGCGAGGTGCCGTGGCATGCCACCCCGGCGATGCCGGTCGAGCTGATGCTGCTGCCGCGCAAGGCGCTGTTTTCGGTCTGGAACATGTCGTACTGGTCGCGCACCGTGGTCGCGCCGCTGCTGGTGCTGGCGGCGCTGCGGCCGCGGGCGGTCAATCCGCGCGGCGTGCACGTGCCCGAATTGTTCGTCACCCCGCCGGAGCGCATCCGCGACTGGATCCGCGGGCCGTACCGCTCGCCGCTGGGGCGGGTGTTCAAATATGTGGACAAGGTGCTGCGTCCGGCCGAGCGGATGATCCCGGAGAAGACCCGGCGCCGCGCGATCGCGGCGGCGGTGGATTTCATCGAGCCGCGCCTGAACGGCGTGGACGGGCTGGGGGCGATCTATCCCGCCATGGCCAATACGGTGATGATGTACCGCGCGCTGGGCGTGCCCGACAGCGACCCGCGCGCGGCCACCGCGTGGGAGTCGGTACGCGGGCTGCTGGTGGAGCATGGGGACGAGGCCTATTGCCAGCCCTGCGTTTCGCCGATCTGGGATACCGGGCTGGCCGGCCATGCGATGATCGAGGCCGCGTCGGGTCCCCAGGGCGTCCGCCCCGCCGAGACGAAGCGGACGCTGGCCGCCGCCGCCGCCTGGCTGCGCGACCGGCAGATCCTGGACGTGAAGGGCGACTGGGCGATCAACTGCCCGGACGTGCCGCCGGGGGGCTGGGCCTTCCAATACCGCAACGATCACTACCCCGACGTCGACGACACGGCGGTGGTCGGCATGCTGCTGCATCGCGAGGGCGACCCGGCCAGCGAAGAGGCGATCGCGCGCGCGCGGCTGTGGATCATCGGCATGCAGAGCAGCAATGGCGGCTGGGGCGCGTTCGATATCGACAACAATATGGATTTCCTGAACCACATTCCCTTCGCCGACCATGGGGCGCTGCTGGACCCGCCGACCGCCGACGTGACCGCGCGGTGCATTTCGTTCCTGGCGCAGCTTGGCCACGCCGAGGACCGGCCGGTGATCGAGCGCGGCCTTGCCTTCCTGCGGTCGGACCAGGAGCCGGAAGGGTGCTGGTTCGGCCGGTGGGGGACCAACTACATCTATGGTACCTGGTCGGTGCTGTGCGCCTATAACGCCGCCGGCGTGTCGCGGGACGATCCGTCGGTGCGACGCGCGGTCGACTGGCTGCGCGCCGTGCAACGCGAGGATGGCGGCTGGGGCGAGGATTGCGCGTCGTACGAAGGTGCGGCGCCCGGCCGCTATACCGAGAGCCTGCCGTCGCAGACCGCCTGGGCGGTGCTGGGGTTGATGGCGGCCGGCCTGCGCGACGATCCGGCGGTGGCGCGGGGCATGGCCTATCTGACCCGGACGCAGAAGCCGGACGGAGAATGGGACGAGGACCCGTACAACGCGGTCGGTTTTCCCAAGGTATTCTATTTGCGCTATCACGGCTATCGTCAGTTCTTTCCGCTGCTGGCGCTGGCGCGCTATCGCAACCTGGCGTCGAGCAACACGCGCCAGGTGGCGTACGGGTTCTGACCGTTGGCCTGTCCCGGCCGGCTGGGCGTCGTGGTGGGGATGGAGGCCGAGGCGGCGCTGATCCGCGCCGTGGCCCCCGAAGCTGCGGTCGGCATCAGCGGCGCGACGGCGGACGGCGCGCGCGCGGCGGTGGATGCGCTGCTGCGCGGGGGGGCGGAGGCGCTGCTGTCCTTCGGGCTGGCGGCGGGGCTGGACCCGGTGCTGCGGCCCGGGGCGGTGCTGGTGCCGGCGCATGTGCGCCTGCCCGACGGGCGGAGGCTGGCCGCCGATCCGGGCCTGGTCGCCTGGTTGGGCGGCGGGCGGCCGGACATCGTGACGGACGATCTGCTGCATAGCGACGCGGTCATCGTCACCGCCGGGCGCAAGGGAGCATGTTTCCGCCGTACAGGCTGTGCCGGGCTGGACATGGAAAGCGGCTTCGTCGCCGCGGGGGCGGTGGCGGCCGGCGTGCCCTTCACCGTGCTGCGGGTCGTCTGCGATCCGGCCGGGCGCACCCTGCCGCCGGCGGCGGTACTGGCGCTGAGGCCCGATGGCGGGATCGGGCTGGGGGGAATCCTGGCCAGCGTGCTGCGCCGGCCGGCGCAGATTCCCGCGCTGATCGCGCTGGGCCGCGACGCCGCGCGGGCCCGGGCGGCGGCGCGCCGGGTGCTGGGCACGCTTTTCGCGCCCGCCGGGTAGGCTGAGAGGCTTTATCACGCGCCCTGGGACGAGGGCGCTGCCCTCGACCCGCAAGGGGGCGCGGACCCCTTGACCCCAATTCGTTGATAAATAAGGCCCTCTGCCTTTGGTCTGGTTGGGGGCGGTGTCGTGGGATATGCCCGCCCCGTCGGCGGAAATGTCGCGCAGCTTTGATGCGCGTCAATGCCTGTCCTTGTGCCGGAGCACTACGTTGTCGTGGTTATCGCGGACAGCGGAGGGCGGTCTTTCATGGCGACGGCGATCCTTGCGCTCAATGCCGGTTCGTCCAGCGTCAAGTTCGCGCTGTTCCGGCAGGAGGGCGCGTCGGCAGCGGACCGTGTCGCGCATGGCGCGGTGGAGGGACTGGGCGGTGCCCATCCGCAGTTCCGGGCCGTGGGCGCCGATGGGCGCGTGCTGGCCGAGCGGCGCTGGGACGCGGCCGGCGCGGGGGACGACCCGCATCACGGGCCGGTATCCACCCTGATCGACTGGGTGGGGGGACATCTGGGGGATGTCCCGCTGCTGGGGGTAGGGCACCGGGTGGTGCATGGCGGCGCGGATTTCATCGCGCCGGTGCGGGTCACGCCGGAGGTCATGGCGCGGCTGGAGGCGCTGACCCCGTTCGATCCGCTGCACCAGCCCGCCAGCCTGGGGCCGATCCGCGCGCTGGGCGCGCTGCGGCCGGACCTGCCGCAGGTGGCCTGTTTCGATACCGCGTTCCACCACACCATGCCCGAGACGGCGCGGCGCCTGGCGCTGCCGCGCCGCTATGAGGAAGGCGGGGTGCGGCGCTACGGGTTTCATGGCCTGTCCTATGACTATATCGCCGGCCGTCTGCCGGACCTGTCGCCCCGGCTGGCGGCGGGGCGGACGGTGGTCGCGCATCTGGGCAACGGAGCCAGCCTGTGCGCGCTGGCGGCGGGACGCAGCGTCGAGACCACGATGGGGTTTTCGGTGCTGGACGGGCTGGTGATGGGCACGCGCTGCGGCCAGATCGACCCCGGCGTATTGCTGTACATGATGCGCGCCGAGGGGCTGGACGCCGCCGGGATCGAGGATGTGCTGTACCGGCGGGCCGGGCTGCTGGGCGTATCCGACCTGTCCGCCGACATGCGCGACCTGCATGCGCGGGCCGGATCCGACGGGCGGGCGGCGCAGGCGCTGGCGCTGTTCGTCTACCGGCTGACGCAGCAGGTCGGCGCCATGGCGGCATCGCTGGGCGGGGTGGACGGGCTGGTCTTCACCGCCGGGATCGGCGAGCACGACGCCGCGATCCGGGCCGCCGCCTGCGCGCGCCTGGGCTGGCTGGGGCTGCGGCTGGACGGCGCGGCCAACGCGGCGCACGCCCCGCTGATCAGCAGCCCGGACAGCGCGGTCGAGGTGCGCGTCATCCCCACCGACGAGGAAAGCGTGATCCGTCGCGATGTCGCGGATTGCCTGGGCGGGGTGTCCGGCCACGGGGCGGACGAGGCCCCTGCCCCTGGTTTCCAAAGGCCCGGTTTCGAAGGGCCCGATGCCGAAAGGCCCATTGCCGAAAGGCCTAGTTTCGAAAGGAACGATGATGAGTGAGACAACGATGCGTGACGCGAAGGCGAGCGAGACGGGGACGGGCGGTCCCCTGTCGGCGGCGGAGATCGCGCTGTTCGACCGCTGGTGGCGGGCGGCGAACTATCTGTCGGTCGGGCAGATCTATCTGCTGGCCAATCCGCTGCTGCGCGAGCCGCTGACGCTGGACCATACCAAGCCGCGCCTGCTGGGCCATTGGGGCACCACGCCGGGGCTGAATTTCCTGTATCTGCACCTGAACCGGATCATCCGCCAGCGCGACAGAAGCGTGCTGTTCATCGCCGGGCCCGGCCATGGCGCGCCCGGCGTGGTGGCCAGCACCTATCTGGAAGGTACGTACAGCGAATATTTCCCCGAAGTGTCGCAGGACCTGGCGGGGCTGGGGCGGCTGCTGAAGCAGTTTTCCTTCCCCGGGGGGATTCCCAGCCATGCGGCGGCGACCACGCCCGGCTCGATCCATGAAGGGGGGGAGCTAGGCTATTCCCTGTCGCATGCCTATGGCGCGGCGTTCGACAATCCGGACCTGGTCGTCGCCTGCGTGATCGGCGACGGCGAGGCCGAGACGGGGCCGCTGGCGACGTCGTGGCACGGCAACAAGTTCCTGGACCCGCGGACCGACGGCGCGGTGCTGCCGATCCTGCACCTGAACGGCTACAAGATCGCCAACCCGACCGTGCTGGCGCGCATTCCGCACGAGGAGCTGGATGCGCTGCTGCGCGGCTATGGCTATGCGCCGATCTTCGTCGAGGGGCACGAGCCCGCGCCGATGCACCAGAAGATGGCGGCGGCGATGGACCTGGCGTTCGACCGGATCGCCGCCATCCAGAAGGCGGCGCGCCAGCAGGGCCGGACCGAGCGCCCGGCCTGGCCGATGATCGTGCTGCGCAGCCCCAAGGGCTGGACCGGGCCCAAGGAGATCGACGGGCTGCGCACCGAGGGGTATTGGCGGTCGCACCAGGTGCCGTTTTCGGACCTGACCAAGCCCGGGCACCTGGAGGCGCTGGAGCGCTGGCTGCGCGGTTACCGGCCCGAGGAACTGTTCGACGAGAACGGCCGGCTGTTCGCCGACATCGCGGCGCTGGCACCCGTCGGCGAGCGGCGGATGAGCGCCAACCCGCACGCCAATGGCGGGCAGTTGAAGCGCCCGCTGAAACTGCCGGACATCACCCGCTATGCCGTGCCGGTGACGGTGCCGGGCGGGGATGTCGGCGAGGCCACGCGCGTACTGGGCGACTGGTTGCGCGACGTGATGCGCGAGAACCTGCCGGCACGGAATTTCCGCGTGCTGTCGCCGGACGAGAACAATTCCAACCGGCTGAACGCGGTGCTGGACGCGACCGGCCGCGCCTGGAACGCCGAGCGGTACGACTACGACGACCATCTGGCCCCGGACGGGCATGTGATGGAGATCCTGAGCGAGCATACCTGCCAGGGCTGGCTGGAAGGCTATCTGCTGACCGGGCGCCATGGGTTCATGTCGTGCTACGAGGCGTTCATCCACATCGTCGATTCGATGGTGAACCAGCATGCGAAATGGCTGAAATCGGCCAAGGAGGTGCCGTGGCGCCGCGCGATCGCATCGCTGAACTATCTGCTGACGTCGCATGTCTGGCGGCAGGACCATAACGGGTTCAGCCACCAGGACCCTGGCTTCATCGACCATGTCATCAACAAGAAGGCGGACATCGTGCGGGTCTATCTGCCGCCCGATGCCAATACGCTGCTGTGCACCGCGGCGCATTGCCTGCAGAGCTGGGACCGCATCAACGTCATCGTGGCCGGCAAGCAGCCCGAGCCGCAATGGCTGAGCATGGAGGAGGCGATCCGCCATTGCAGCGCGGGGATCGGCATCTGGGAATGGGCCAGCAACGACAAGGGCAGCGTGCCCGACGTGGTGATGGCCTGTGCCGGGGACGTGCCGACCCTGGAGACGCTGGCCGCCGTCAAGCTGCTGCGGGAGCACGCGCCGGACCTGAAGGTGCGGGTGGTCAATGTCGTGGACCTGATGACCCTGGAATCGGACGGCCAGCACCCGCACGGGCTGTCGGATTCCGCCTTCGACGCGCTGTTCACGCCGGACAGGCCGGTGGTCTTCGCCTTCCATGGTTATCCGCAACTGATTCACAAGCTGATCTACCGGCGCGCGAATGCCCGCAATTTCCATGTCCACGGCTTTCGCGAGGAAGGATCGACGACCACGCCGTTCGACATGGTGGTGCGCAACCGGCTGGACCGGTTCCACCTGGTGTCCAACGTCATCGACCGCGTGCCGGGCTTGGCAACCAGGGCGGCCTATGCCAAGCAGGCGATCCGCGACAAGCTGGTCGATCATGAGCGCTATATCGCCGAATATGGCCGCGACATGCCCGAGATCGAGGGCTGGCGCTGGGCATAGCAGGCCCTGACCAGCCCGCGCGGCGCCGCCGTCGACGGCAAGGCGGCGGCATGCGGTGCGAGGGTGGAAAAGGCCGTGATGTTCTTCGTTCTGAAGGCGGTGATGTCCGGGATTCTGATCGCGGCGGTCTCGACGATCGCGCGGCGTTATCCTGGGCTGGGGGCGCTGGTGGCGTCCCTGCCGCTGATTTCCGTGTTCGGCATGATCTGGCTGTGGCTGGAGACGCATGACCCGGCGCGGATGGAGGCGCATGTCGGCGCGACCTTCTGGTATGTCATTCCGTCCCTGCCGATGTTCCTGCTGATTCCATGGATGATGCGCCACGGCGTGTCCTTCGCCCTGTCGCTGGGCGCCGGCTGCGGCCTGACGGTCGGGCTGTATCTGGCGATGGTGTGGTTCAGCCAGCGGATGGGCGTGAGCCTGTAGAGTGGAGCATCTTCACGCGATCGGGTGACCGGCCGGCCGAACGATCGCGCTTGAAGACGGGTCAGGCCATCCCTTAATATTCGTTATGAACGCCAACTAAGAGGGTGGCATGAGCGACAAGCCTTCAGCGGGAAAGCAGGTGGTCAGCGTGCAAATGCCCACTGATCTGGTGGACGCAATGGATCGCTATGGGGAATCCATCGAACGACCCCGGTCATGGGTCATGCGGGAGGCCGTAGCGTCCTACCTTGCCTATGAGGCAGAAAAGGACAGGGCAACACGCAGGGCCCTGGCCGACGTGGATGCCGGCCGGCTGGTCAGCGCCGAAGCCGTCAAGGCATGGGCTGACGGTCTCGACAAGGAGACCCCTCTGCCGCTGCCGAAACCAGGGCAGTGAAATACCAATGGACAGCCAAGGCCGTATCCGATCTTCAGACGCTGACCGCAGATTTTGAGCATCCGGACGCCGCCGCGCGCGTGATGCGGCGGCTGGCGGCTGCGCCGGACGTGCTGATGCAGTTTCCCCGCATGGGGGCGCTCCTTCCTGGATTCGCTCCGCGCGAGGTCAGACGATTCATCGTGGATGATTACGAAATTCGCTATGAAGTGACCCGGGAAGCCCTTTTCATCACTGACGTTTTCCATACGCGCCAGGATCGAGAGACCTTCCATTAAAGGTCATATCGCCAGCAACTGACGGGTCACGGCGTCCAGAAAAGGACCAGCCGCTTGGAGGTGCCGGGGTCTGCGACCCCCTGCCGGGCCCGGGCAGAGCCCGGCCTGTCTTTCCGGCGGTCCAATGTTCGAGCGGATCGATATGCGTCCACCCGATCGCGATCCGTTCTAGGGTCTGTGGGGATTTGGGATTCCCATTTTAGCGGAGATGTGATTCACCCTCTGGATGGATCGCTTAGTACTGACCGATGCCCAATGGGCGAAGATAGAACCGCATTGCCTGGGTAAGCTGTCTGATCCCGGACGCAGTGGCCGCGACAACCGGCTATTCATTGAGGCGGTTCTTTGGATTGTCCGAACAGGCAGCCCATGGCGGGACCTTCCTGCCACATTCGGCAACTGGAATACGGCATTCCGTCGGTTTCGTGATTGGCGCGAAGCCGATGTTTTCAAGCGGATTTTTGATGCCTTGTCGGGAGACCCCGACATGGAATACGCCATGGTTGATGCCACTATCGTCAAGGTCCACCGGCACGGCCAAGGCGCAAAAGGGGGACTCAGAGCCAGGCCATTGGTCGTTCCAAAGGCGGGATAACGACCAAGATCCTGGCCCTGACCGATGCCTTGGGCAACCTTGTTCGCTTCAAACTGCTACCGGGGAACCGCTACGACACGATCGGCGTCGCCCCTTTGATCGATGGCATCAACTTCGAAGCCCTGCTGGGCGACAAGGCCTTTGATGCCAACTGGATCATCGAAGAACTCGACCAGCGAGGAGCGAAAGTCGTCATCTCACAACGGTCACAGCGCAAGAACCCGCGCGCCATTGACGAAGAGATATACAAATGGCGTCACCTGATCGAGAACTTCTTCTGCAAACTCAAGGAGTTCAAGCGCATCGCCATGCGAGCCTGCAAAACCGACCGGAGCTTCGAGGCGATGATATATCTCGCCGCAGGTGTCATCAACTCACGTTAAATCCCCACAGACCCTAGACAGTGCCGCGCCGGAGCAGCCGGTCGGCGCGGGCGAAGGTGACCAGGTTGCCCAGCAGGATCAGGGCGATGCCCAGGGTCATGTTGGCGGTCCAGCGCGTGCCCTCGCACACGACCGAGATGATGAGGGCGACGGCGGGGGAGAGGATCGTCGTATAGGCCGCGCGGTCGGCGCCGATGCGGTGCACCAGGTGCAGATAGGCCAGGAACGCGACCACCGACCCCGGCAAGGCGAGATAGAGCAGGGCCGCGATCCAGGCCGCATCGGCCGGGGCCGCAAAGCCGTGCCCCGTGGCCAGCAGGCGGACCGCCAGGAACAGGCAACCCCAGAGCATGCCGCGAAACACCGCGTTGGGCAGGTCGGTCCCCGCCGCCGCCGCGCGGCGCGACAGCATGTTGCCGCAGGAGAACAGGAAGGTGCCGAACAGCGCGAGCCCAGCCCCGCGCGCATCGATGCCCCCCTGGCCCACGCCCCCGTGGCCCATGCCCCCTTGGCCCACGCCGGTCATGACGGCGACGCCCAGGATGGCGACGCAGCCGCCCGTCATGCCGCGCCCGTCGGGACGCCGGCGGAAGAACAGCCACTGGTTGAGCGTGTTGAACAGGGTGGCCATGCTGAAGATGACCGAGACCATGCCGCTGGACAGCAGGGTTTCGGCATCGTAGATCGCCAGGAAATTGCCCGAGAACATGCACGCCCCCATCGGGGCCAGCCAGCCATGCAGCCGCGCCGGCACCCGGCGCAGCCGCCCCGACAGCGCCAGCCAGGCCCCCATCGTCAGCGCCGCGATCAGGAAGCGCCAGAAGATCGCCACGTCCGGCCGGGTCGCGCCGACCTGGACATGGATGGCGAACCATGTCGTGCCCCAGATCAGCACCACCGCCAGGAATAATGCGGCCAGCATGTGGGTTTTCTCCTTGTTCGGATGGGAGTTCCGTTCTTTTTTGAAAAAAAGAACCAAAAAACTTTTGGACGTTTTCGGGGCTTTTTGCAGAGTGAGCAAAAAGTCTTCTAAGAAACCAGGGTTTTTCCTTTCGGAAGATGGAGGATGAAGGAAGAGGTTAATCCGTCTGGTCCAGAAGGGGCTGGATGTCGGCGGCCGGGCATGGGCGGCTGATGAAATAGCCCTGGATTTCCGGGCAATTCACCCGCCTGAGGTAATCGAACTGTTCGCGCGTTTCCACGCCTTCGGCGGTGGCGATCACGTTCAGGCTGCTGCACAGGCCGGTGATCGCCCGCACGATCGCCGCCCCGTCGCCGCTGCCGTCGCCCAGGTTGCGCACGAAGCTGCGGTCGATCTTGATGCGGGTGAAGGGCAGGCTGTTGAGGAAGCTGAGCGAGGAATAGCCGGTGCCGAAATCGTCGAGCGCGATCTGGACCCCCATGTCGCGCAGGCGGCGCAGGATGCGGGCCGCGCGGGGCACGTCGTCGATCATCGCGGTTTCGGTAACTTCCAGTTCCAGCCTGCAGGCATCGAGCCCCGAGCGGCGCAGCGCGCCGGCCACGCTTTCGATCAGCCCGTCATGGCGGAACTGGGCGGCCGAGACATTCACCGACACGACGATATGCCGGGGCCAGGCGGTCGCCTGGCGGCAGGCGGCATCGAGCGTCCAGATGCCGATATCGTAGATCAGGCCCATGCTTTCGGCCGCCGGGATGAAAGCGCCGGGCGCCAGCAGGCCGCGGGTCGGATGCTGCCAGCGGATCAGGGCCTCGACCCCCACGATGCGGTTGCTGTCGACATTGAGAACCGGCTGGTAGAACAGCACGAATTCATGATGCGCCAACGCGCGCTGCAGGTCGCGTTCGAGATCCATGCGCTGTTGGCGCAGGCGGTCCATGGCGGGTTCGTAGAAGCGGATGCCGTCGCCCGAACGATCCTTGGCGTGCTGCAGGGCGATGTCGGCGTTCCACATCAGCGTACCGCAATCGGTGCCGTCGCCGGGGAAGCGGACGATGCCGATGCCCACGCCGACCGTGACCTCGTGCCCCAGGACCGACATCGGACGCGACAGCACCAGGCGCAGGTGCCGGGCCTGGTCCAGGAGGGCGGATTCGGACAGGTTCGCGATGAGCACGAGCGCGAACTTGTTGCCGCGGATATGGGCCGCGATGTCGGACGGGTTCATCACCCGGCGGACGCGGTCGGCGACGACGCGCAGCAGGTCGTCGCCGGCGGCGTGGCCCATCGTGTTGTTGATGCGCTTGAAGCCGAACAGGTCGAAATAGAAGATGGCGAAACCGTCGGGTTCGGTGTGGCACAATGTCCGCAGATGCGTCTGCAGACCCTGGAGATTGGCCAGGCCGGTGACGTCGTCATGATGTTCGAGAAAGCGGGCGCGGCTTTCGGCCCGGCGCAGGTCGGTCACGTCGTGGCAGTGCAGCATCACGCGCCCGTCGGAAAGCCCGGTCCAGGACAGGCGTACCGCCCGGCCGAGGCGCTGGATTTCGGCACCGCCCCGAAGCACTCCCCCCGGCGGGGCGTCATGCGGGAACGTGTCGTTTGCGGTCGCCTCGTCCAAAGGCGCCTTGTCCGGAATCGCCTGGCCCAGAGTCGCCTGCCCCGGGGACGCGCCGCCATGCAGCGTGCCGCCGCCGAGGCTGGAGAGCGAGGCCAGGATGGCGTCGAGCGGCGTCCCGGGCCGGAGCACCATGTCCGTCAGGCCGAGGATCTCGGCGAAGCGCGGATTGCAATAATGCAGGCCGCGATCCGCCCCGAACAGGGCGACACCTTCGGAGACATGCGGCAGGATCGATTGTGCCGCCCCATCGGACAGGCCGTCGGATGCCGCGGACATGTCAAAGACCAGCGCGCAGGAGAACGGCGCGTCCGCCGTGCCGGGGACCATGCCGGAAAGGGGCCGGATTTCCACCCGGGCAGGGAAGCGCGCGCCGGTCTTGCGCGCCAGCAGGGTGGTCCGGATGTCGGCCGGCGACGGCGCGCCGTCCGACGAGAGGGGAAACAGCGCGGCGAACGGGCGGCCGAGCATGTCGGACGCGCTGTAGCCCATCAGCCGTTCGGCGTCGGGGCCCCAACCGGCGACCTGGCCGGCCGCATCAAGAACGCAGACGAAATGATCGAGCGACGGCGCGGCGTCCGGCCTGGAGCGGGACGCGCGCGGCGTGTCGGTCAGCGCCGCCATAAGCGGCCATCTGTCAGGACCCAGCCGGCCAGTGAAGACAATATTCCTGCTCCGCGATCCGCCGGCGCTGGACCGTCATGGTCCGGAACGATCCCTCCGCGGGACCGGACCGCCGCCGGTAAAGACCGAGCGCGAGTCTAGTGTCCTGATTCCGAAATTCGCAAGCGAATTTTGGAATCGAAAGGACACTAGAATCAATATTTTAGTGGCCTGCTGATCCGAGAAATTCTCATAAGAATTTCTCGGGCAGGACACTAGGAAGTCCATGCGCCAAGTCAATATGGCTTCATCCGGCACGGCGCAGGTCGGTGCGACAAAGAAACGTTGCCGGCGAGGGGTCAGTCGCCGAAGACCACGGTCTTGTGGCCGTTGAGGATCACCCGGTCATCGAGATGGTAGCGCACGGCGCGGGCCAGCACGCGGCGTTCGATGTCGCGGCCCTTGCGCACTAGGTCGTCGGGCGTGTCGAAATGGCTGACCCGTTCGACGTCCTGTTCGATGATCGGGCCTTCGTCCAGGTCGGCGGTGACGTAATGGGCGGTGGCGCCGATCAGCTTGACGCCCCTGGCATGGGCCTGGTGGTACGGGCGCGCGCCCTTGAACCCCGGCAGGAAGGAATGGTGGATGTTGATGCACTGTCCCGACAGGCGCGCCGACAGCGAATCGGACAGGACCTGCATGTAGCGGGCCAGCACCACCAGTTCGGAATTGGTCTGCTGGACCAGGGACCACAGGCGTTCTTCCTGCGCGGCCTTGGTGTCCTGGGCGACGGGCAGGTAATGGAAGGGGATGTCGCCCATGTCGATATGGGCATAGGTGTCGCGCGGGTGGTTCGCGACGATGGCGGTGGGGGTCATCGGCAGTTCGCCGATGCGCCAGCGATAGAGCAGGTCGACCAGGCAATGGTCGAATTTCGACACCATCAGCAGGACCCGGCGGCGCTGGGCGCGGTCATGCAATGTCCAACTGATGCGGAAGCGCGCGGCCACCGCGTCCAGCCGGGCGCGCAGCCATTCGGTGCGTTCGGCGTCGGCGCGGCAGGAGAAGACGACGCGCATGAAGAACAGGCCGGTTTCGACGTCGTCGAACTGCTGGGCCTCGGTGATGTTGCCGTCGGCCTCGAAGAGCGTGGTGGCGATGGCCGCCACGATGCCCGGCCGATTGGGGCAGGACAGCGTCAGGGTATAGGTCGCCAGCATGCTGGCCGGGTCTTGGGTCATGTCGGGCAATCGTTTGAGCGAGTGAGGATACTCGATAAAATAATAACATAAAGCGTTTTCGCCGAACACCGGTTCGGCGAAAACGCCCTGTGTGGCGGACCGGGAACTCGACCCTGCCGGCAGCGCATTGACGGGTGGGGCCAGGATTGCATCATGCGGCTTTACCCGCCACGGAAAGACCCTGCCTTGTCCCCTTTTCCCGGATTGCTGCCCGATGAGCCGGTCGACAGCGTCGCGCACCTGATCCAGACTGCCCTGACCCCGATCTTCATGCTGTCGGGGATCGGGACGCTGCTGAACCTGTTCAACACGCGGCTGGCCCGCGTGTCGGACCATATCGAAAAGGCCACCGACGCCCTGAAGGCGGCCGCGAACCGGGCCGAGCGGCTGCATCTGCACCGGCACCTGACGCATCTGCACCGCCGGACGCTGCTGCTGGATGCGTCGATCCTGCTGGGGGCGGTCGGCGGCGCATCGACCTGTGGCGCGGCCTTCGTGCTGTTTCTGGGCAGTCTGCGCGATTCCGCGGTGGCGTCGTGGCTGGTGATGATGTTCGCGCTGGCGCTGGCCTGCACCGTGGGCGCGCTGGCGACCTTCCTGTGCGACAGCCTGGTGGCCTGGCACGGGCTGCGCGTCAGCACGTCGTGGGCACGCAAGGCACGATTTTCGGTTAAAACACCGAAAGGTCAATAAATGTACAGATTGCATATTTATTGACCATCTTTATCCGACGATCGCCATGTCGGGGGAGCCGGCGCCCAAACGGTCATCAGCGGGACGTGCCGGGCCGCTTGTTCAGCAGGGAAAATAAAGTTGGTCCTGTTCAAAGAGTAATCAGACTATTCGTTTAGAGATTACTATGCGTTTTCCTGTTATCAGACCCCAAGTTCTTTTGTGTTGCGTGTAGACGGGATTCCGTGTTGGTTCCGCCCGCAATCAAATCCAAGGGAATTCGGATAATGTTTATTCAGGAAATCGGTAACCTGGTCGCCAGCTCGATGCATTTTGCGTCGTTCGTGCAACTGGTCGCCTTTCTGCCCGCCGTCGCCGCGCTGATGCTGGCCACCGCGATGTCGGACCGCGTGGCCTGAGGCGACGCGCCCCGAAGGGCGGCCGCTGGTGATTCAGGGGGTCGCCGGCCCGAACAGCCCGATATCGAGATGTTTGCCGGTCGAGTAGTTGAGACCGGCGACGCGGCCGAATTCGGTCACGTCCAGCCCGTCCTGGCGCAGCCGGGCGCGGAAGGCGGGTTCATCCCGGCGATCGACCAGGGCGAGGCCGCAGGCGCGGTTGTCGCGCAGCAGGTCGGCCGCGCCGGCGGGGCCGACCAGGGCGGTATTCTGCCCGACCAGGAAGACCAGGCTGGGTTCGGAAAACGAGGCGGACGCCACGATCGTATCCGGGCATGGCCGGTAGTCGTCGACCAGGGCGGCGAGGCGGGGGCTGAGCCAGATCGCCTGCAGGTTGGGGATGACGGTCAGGAACAGGCCGACATGGATGATCGCCGCCGCCGCGATGGATGTCATGGCGGCGCGCAGCACGTGGCCGCCGATCACGAACCAGGCGGCGGCCACCACCAGCGGCAGCGCCCCCACCGGCACGATCAGCGCCGCCGGCACCACCTGGTGCTGCAGGCGCCACAGCAGGACGGGACCGGCCAGCGACAGGGCCACCCCGATGGCGAACCACAGCCCGCCATAGACCGCCAGCACGATTTTGCCCCAGCGCGCCGCCGGCCATGACCAGCGATGCGGCATGGCCATGATCGCGGCCGCCGTCAGCAGGGCGATGGCCGGATAGGTCGGCAGCACGTAATGCGGCAGCTTGGTCGCGATGGCTTCGAACACCAGCCAGTGCGGCACGATCCAGCAGAGCAGGAACCGCACGGAAGGCGTGCGCCGCCGCGCCCAGACATAAGGCAGCGCCATGGCCGCGAAGAGCGAACCCGGCCAGAAGGCGATGGCGAAGACGGCCAGATGATAGCCGGGCGGCAGGCCGTGCGCCTGCTGGCCCGAGGCGACCTTGCCCAGGAAATTGTTGCCCACCGCGCGGGCGAAGAAATCGCCGTGGCTGACGACGCCGATGGCGATGCACCACGGCAGCACGATCGCCAGCATCAGCGCCCAGCCCCAGGCGGGGCGTAGGCGGCGCCACCAGTCGGTCCGCCGCTCGACCAGCGCCAGGGCCAGCGGCGTGCCGAAGCCGGGGATCAGCACCACCGGGCCCTTGAGCATGAGCCCCGCGCCCAGCGCGCCCCAATAGAGCAGCGCCGTGGCGAGCGGGGTCGGCCGGTCGCGGTCGCGATCCAGCCAGGCGCGCAGCAGCGCGGTTTCGGCCAGCAGCACCGCCAGCAGGAGCGTGGTGTCGATGGTCGCCATGCGGCCCTCGGCCGTCACCAGCACCGCGACGGCGAGCAGGGCCGCCGCCAGCAGGCCGCTGGCCGGGCCGAACAGCGTGGCGCCGATCCAGGCGGTGAGCGTGACGGCGGCGGTCACCGCGATCAGCGAGGGAATGCGATAGGCCCAGACGGCGTGCCGGCGCAGCGTGCCGGTGGCGGCGACCGAGGCGGCTTCGAGCCAGTAGATTCCGGCCGGCTGCAAATAGCGCGGACGATCCTGGAAACGGACATCGATGAAATCGCCGCTGCGCAGCATCTGGGCGCTGGCTTCCATGTAGCGGGGTTCGTCACGGTCCAGCGGCGGCAGGCTGGCGCGACCCGGCAGGAAGATCAGGAAGGTGCACAGCGCGAGCAGAACATAATGGCGCATGGTCAGCCGCGTCATCCGGCACGTGTCCTTAGGGCATCATCCGGCCGGATGGACTCCGACCGGATAAAGATGATCGCCAAAACAGTGAACTAGAGCATCATCCGACCGGATGGGCGCATTCGGTCGGATAAAGATGCTCGCTAAAACAATGAGCTAGAGCCATATTCGTGAACCGGTGTGAACGGATATGGCTCTAGCGTTCGGTGACGCGACGTGGGAGCCTTGTGCGGTTGTTCAGCCACATCACGCCCATCAGGTCCCGGATGCCGACCAGCGCCCGGTTGAGGTTCGTGTATTTGGAATGCCCGTGCAGGCGGCTGCGGTGCCGCACCGGCAGGCAGACCAGCGGCACGCCGTAATGGCCCATCAGTGCCGGCAGGAAGCGGTGCAGCCCTTCGAATTGCGGCAGGCGCAGGAAATCGGCGCGCTGGAACAATTTCATCGGCGCGCCGGTATCGGGGCAGCCGTCGCGCAGCAGCCGGCGGCGCAGCCCGTTGGCCAGGCGCGTGGCGACGACGCGCGACAGCCGGTCCTGCCGGCGGAGGCGGACGCCGACCACCAGCGGGGGCCGGCCCGGAGCCTGCTGCGCCGCGTCGAGCATGGCGGCGATTTCCATGGGGTCGTCCTGCCCGTCACCGTCGATGGTGGCGATCCAGCGGCCGCGCGCGGCCTCGATGCCCGTGCGCAGCGCCGCGGACTTGCCCAGCCGCCGGTCGTGGCTGAGCACCCGCAGATTGGGCAGCACGCCGGCCTGCCGCGCCGCCAGCAGGGCGTCGACCGTGCCGTCGGTGCTGCCGTCATCGACGAAGATGAATTCGCAGGCCGGCAGGCGGGCGGCGGCTTGGGCCATTTCGGCGCAGACCGGACCGATATTCTCGGCCTCGTTCAGGACCGCCGCGACGATGCTGAGCACGATATCGTGCGCGGCGTCCGGGCGATCGGAAGGCGGGGGGGCGGTCAGAAACGCGGCCCCGGTCAGGCGGCGTGCCGGGCCAGGGCCGACGGCAGGTCGGCGATGGCCCGGTCGATGATCGCGGCGCCGGCTTCGGCCGGCAGGGCGGCGGCGAGCACGTCGCGCGTGGCGGCGACGGCGACGTCGATCGCCGCCTGCCGGACCTCGCGCACCGCGCTGCGTTCGGTGGCCGCGATGCGGTCGCGGGCCATCTGTTCGCGTCGCAGGGCGACGGCCTCGGCCTCGCGCTTCGCGGCCTCGGCGATGCGGGCGGCCTCGGCGAGGGAATGTTCGACCAGGGCGCGGGCCTCGGCCAGCGTGGTCTCACGCTCGCGGGTCGCATCCTCGAGCATCTGCTCGGCCTCGCGCCGCAGGCGGGCGGCCTCATCGAGGTCGGCGCGGATGCGCGCGGCGCGGCCGTCCAGCGCGGCGGCCAGCGGGGCCCACAGCTTCCTGCCGAACAGGACGAAGAAGAGGACGAACGCGACAGCCGACCAGAAACGGGGTTCGTGCAGCATGAGGATGGACCTGTTCCTTTGCGTCCGCGGTCAGAAGCCGCGCGCGGCGGCGGCGTGATCCACCTGCCGGGCCAGCAGGTCGGCCGGCGCGGACGTGCCGGTCACCTGGTGGACCAGGGTCTGCGCCGTGTCGCCGGCGATCTGGCGCAGCGACCCGAGCGCTTCGGCGCGGGCGTGGGCCACGCGGGCCTCGGCGTCGCGGATTTCCTGCGCGAGGCGGGCATTCATGTCCTGCGTCTGGCGAAGGGCGGCGAGGCGCGCGTCCTCGATCACCTTTTCGACGTTCGCCTGCGCCTCGGCCATCGCGGAGCGGCGGGCCTGGTGCAGTTCGTCCACCGCGGCGTCGGCATCCTGCTTGGCGCGGCGGGCGATGTCCAGATCGTTGTCGATCGTCTGGCGCCGGCCGGCCAGCACCTTCTCGACCCTGGGCAGGGCCGAGCGGCTGAGCAGCAGGTAGAGCACCAGGAAGATCGCGCCGCCCCAGATCACCTGGCCGATGACCAGCGGGTTGGCGAAATCGAGCTGCGGCATGCCCACGGCGCGCGCGCCCGGCGCGGCCATGGCCAGCAGCGGCAGGGCCAGCGCGCACGTCGCGAGAGACGACGCCGCCTTGCGGGTGATCGACACCGCGGAACGTGCCACGTCGGCCTCCGGACTTAGACGAACAGGATCAGGAAGGCGATCAGCAGGGCGTAAAGGGCCACGGCTTCGGTCAGGGCGAAGCCCAGCATGCCCAGGCCGAACACGTGCGGACGCGCGGCGGGGTTGCGGGCGATGCTGCTGACCAGCGTGGAGAAGATGTTACCCAGGCCGATGCCGACGCCGGCGAGGGCGATAACGGCGATACCGGCACCAATTTCCCGGGCTGCAGCGATGTCCATAGCGAGGCTTTCCTTGGTTGTTCAGGCGTTCAGGAGAGGCTGGGGATAGGCCGCGATCAGTGTGCGACCGCCTCCCGCAGGTAGATGCAGGTGAGGATCGCGAACACGTAGGCCTGGAGCGCGCCCACCAGCAGTTCGAGCGCCATCAGCGCGACATTGATGACCACCGGCCCGACGGCGAGGACATCGCCGAACAGGCCGAGCCCGGCCAGCATGATCGTGAAGGCGGCGAACATTTCGAACATCACGTGGCCCGCCACCATGTTGGCGAAAAGACGGATCGACAGGCTCACGGGACGGGAGAGGAAGGAGAGGATTTCGATCGGCACCAGCAGCGGGGCCAGGGCCAGCGGCGCGCCGGCCGGCATGAAATGCGCGAAGAATTTCGCGCCCTGGACCCTGAGCGACACGATGACCGACAGCACGAACACCAGCAGCGCCAGCGCGAGCGTGACCGCGATATGACTGGTGAAGGCGAAGGAAAAGGGCAGCAGGCCGAGATAATTGCCGGCCAGGATGAAGAAGAACAGCGTGAAGACGAATGGGAAGAAGGCGCGGCCCTCGGCCCCGATCGTATCGACCGCCATGTCGTGGATGAAATCGTAGCAGATTTCCGCCGCGGCCTGCAGGCGGCCCGGCACCACGGCGGCGGGGCGCATGCCCAGATAGAGGAAGCCCAGCACCAGGGCCGACGCCACGATCATCATCGCCGGCGACTGGCTGAAGCGCAGCGATTGACCCAGCCCACCCAGAACCGGATGGAGCGCGAACTGGCCCAGTGCGTCGATGGTGGATCCGGCCGCCAACTTCGTCTTCCCTCTACCGTTCCGGCCCTGCGGTTACAGGCCCGGCTTGTCCCCCGGCGTGTCCAGCGGCCTGACCAGACGCCAGACATTCAGCACGCCCGCAGCGCCGCCCAGGAACGAGAACAGGATCAGGAAGGCCGGGCGCGTGCCGAGCCACCGGTCGAGCCCCCAGCCGATCGCGACACCGACCGCGAGGGCCGATACCATCTCGGTGCCCGCCCTGAGAACCACGCCCAGGGCCGACATGTCGCTGGCGGACAAGCCGCTGCCCTGCGCCGCCGGCGCCGCCCGGTCCGGATTGTTCCGGTCCATGGCCTGCTTCAGGCGGGTATCGAAGGACTGGCGGGAGCTGTCCGTATCCTTACCCAATGTTCACACCTCCAGGCGGGTGCAGGCGCTAGCTAACGACGCGGCATGAGGCTGTCAAGCAACGCGCACCCCCGATGCGCGGAAAACGGGGATATGCACGGCCGCCGCGGGCATGACGGTTTCGAGATAGGTCCTAACGCGCGGCGGGCCGCCCGGCTGCGCGGGCGTCGCCGCCGGTCAGTGGCGGAAATGCCGCATGCCGGTGAAGACCATGGCGATGCCCGCGCGATCGGCGGCGGCGATGACCTCGTCATCGCGGATCGAGCCGCCCGGCTGGATCACCGCGGTGGCGCCGGCGGCGATCGCGGCCTCGAGCCCGTCGGCGAAGGGGAAGAACGCGTCGGAGGCGACCACGCTGCCGGTGGTGAGCGGCTGGTCCAGCCCGGCGGCGCGGGCGGCGTCGGCGCCCTTGAGCGCGGCGATGCGCGCGGAGTCCACGCGGCTCATCTGTCCGGCGCCGATGCCGACCGTGGCCTGGCCGCGCGCATAGACGATGGCGTTGGACTTGACGTGCTTGCCGACGCGGAAGGCGAAGACCAGATCGGCCATCTCGGCCTCGGTCGGGGCGCGGCGCGTCACGACGCGCAGCGCGTCGGGCAGGATGCGGCCGTCGTCGCGCGTCTGGGCCAGGAAGCCGCCGGCCACGGAACGGACCACCACGCCGCCCTGGGCCGGGTCGGGCATGGCGCCGGTCAGCAGCAGGCGCAGGTTCTTCTTCCTGGCCAGGATGGCCTGGGCCTCGTCCGTCGCGTCGGGGGCGACGATGACTTCGGTGAAGATCGTGGCGATGCGCGACGCGGCGTCGGCGTCGAGCGTGCGGTTGAGCGCCACGATGCCGCCGAAGGCCGAGACCGGGTCGCAGCGCAGGGCCAGGTCCCATGCCGCCGACAGGCTGTCGGCGGTGGCGACGCCGCAGGGATTGGCGTGCTTGACGATGACCACGGCGGGGGCATCGAATTCGGCCACGGCCTCGAACGCGGCGTCGGTGTCGTTGAGGTTGTTGTAGGAGAGCGCCTTGCCCTGCACCTGGCGCGCGGTGGCGACGCCCGGGCGGGTGCTGCCGTCGGCGTAGAAGGCGGCCTGCTGGTGCGGGTTTTCGCCGTAGCGCAGGCTTTCGCGGCGGATGCCGGCGATGGTCAGCCGTTCGGGCAGCGCGTCGCCGCGCAGGCCGGCGAACCAGGACGCGATCGCGGAATCATAGGACGCGGTGCGGGCATAGGCCGCGCCGGCCAGGTCGCGCCGGGCGGCCAGGGTGGTGCCGCCGGCGGCCAGGGCGTCGATCACCGCGCCGTACTGGGACGGGTCGGTCAGCACCGCGACATGGCCGTGATTCTTGGCCGCCGCGCGGATCAGGGCCGGGCCGCCGATATCGATGTTCTCGATGCAGTCCTCGGGGCCGGCGCCGGAGGCCACCGTGGCCTCGAACGGATAGAGATTGACCGCCACCAGGTCGATCGGGGCGATGCCGTGTTCGTCCATCTGCGCCAGGTGCGCCGGCAGGTCGCGCCGGCCGAGAATGCCGCCATGGATCTGCGGCACCAGGGTCTTGACCCGTCCGTCCAGGATTTCGGGGAAGCCGGTATGGTCCGAGACCTCGGTCACCGGAAGGCCGGCGTCGCGCAGGGCGCGGGCCGAGCCGCCGGTCGAGAGGATTTCGGCGCCGTGGGCGAGCAGCGCGCGCGCGAGGTCGAGCAACCCCGTCTTGTCGGAAACGGAAATCAGCGCGCGGCGGACCGGCACTTGCGTCTGGGTCATCGCGGGGGCGACCTTTCACGGATGGACGGACAGGAAGCCCGCGTCCTTATCCAACCCGGGCCGGTGGAGCAATGATCCTGTGCGCCGGTCAGTCCCGCAGGGCGGCGCGCACCCTGTCCGCCAGCCCGTCCGGGCAGGGCAGCGGGTCGCCGTCGAGGCTGGCGATGGGGCGCACCGACAGGCTGTTGACCAGCAGCGCGCCCCGGGCGGCGCGCACGTCACCGGGGGTGAGCGGGGCCTCGGCCGCCAGGCCCCGCGCCAGCAGCACGGCGCGGGCGATGCCCGGCAGGGCGCCGTCATCGAGCGGCGGGGTCAGGAGCCCGTCGTCGCGGCTGACCAGCAGGGTGCTGATCGTGCTTTCGGCGAGGCGGCCGGCGGCGTTGAGCAGCAGGGCGTCGTCGGCGCCGCACTGTTCGGCTTCGAGCCGGGCGAGGATATTGGGCAGGTAATTGAGGCTTTTGACCCGCGACAGCGGCGAGGCGGCGTCACGCGTGATGCGGGTGCTGACGACCACGCGCGCCGGGGTCGGGACGGCGGCGCCGGACGCGGCGGCGGGAAAGGGGACGACCAGCAGGGTCGGCGCGGGGCGCGGGGGCGGCAGCAGGCCGCGCGGGCCGGCGCCGCGCGTGAGCGTCAGCCGCAGCGCGCCGTGGGCGACATCGTTGCGACGCAGCACCTGGCACAGCGCGTCCTCGATCCGGTCGAGGTCGGGCGGGGGGAAGCACAGGATGGCGGCCCCCTGGCGCAGCCGGTCGAGATGGCGGGACAGGTGGGCGATCCGGCCGTCGGCCACGCGCATCGTCTCGAACAATCCGTCGCCCAGGGTCAGGCCGCGATCGGCGGGGTCGATCCGCGCCTGATCGGCCGGCACCAGCCCGTCATTCAGCCAGAGCCAGGTCATGTCCCGCCCCCTATGGGGCCGGGGGACCGGTCGGCCCCGAACAGGGCCAGCAGCGGTGCGATCTTGAGGCGCATTTCGGCATATTCCCTTTCGGGGTCGGACAGGATGGTGATCCCGCCCCCGGCGGCGGCGGTGATCGTCCGCCGGGTGGTGGCCAGGGCGCGGATGATGACCGAACTGTCCATCGCGCCATCGGTTCCGATGCGGAACACCGCGCCGCAATAGGCGCCGCGCGGCGAGGATTCGAGCCTGTCGATGATCTGCATGGCGCGGTGTTTCGGCGCGCCGGTGACCGAGCCCGGCGGCAGGGCGGCGCGCAGCAGGTCGAGCGCGTCGTATCCCGGCGCCAGGGTGGCCGCGATTTCGGACACCAGGTGATGGACGTGCGCGAAACGTTCGACCGAAAACAGTTCGGGCACGCGCACGCTGCCCAATTGCGCGACGCGGCCGAGATCGTTGCGCATCAGGTCCACGATCATCAGGTTCTCGGCGCGCTCCTTCTCATCCGTCGCCAGGGCGGCGCGCAGGGCGTCGTCCTGTTCGGGGGTGGCGCCGCGCGGGGCCGTGCCCTTGATCGGCCGGCTGCGCGCCACGCGGTCGGGGCCGAGCTGGATGAAGCGTTCGGGCGAGGCGGACAGCAGCCCGAAATCAGCCCCGCACGCCAGCCATGCGCCGAACGGCGCCGGGCTGGCGCGGCGCAGGGCGCGGTAAATGGCGTGATCGGCCAGCCCGCACGGGCGCGCGGCGCGCAGGCGGCCCGTGATGTTGACCTGGAAGATGTCGCCGGCCGCGATCCGGTCCACCGCGCGGGCCACGGCGGCGACATAACCGGCATGCGGCCGGTCCGGCACGAAATCGAGGCGCGGCAGGCCGGCCGGCAGCGGCGCGGGGGACAGCGCCGCCCATTCGGCCCGCATGGCGGCGAACAGGGCATCGGGCGCGGGGGCGATGCCGGCGAGATGCACCTGGCGGCGCACCCGGTCGAACAGCAGCGCGTGGTCGTAGAGGCCGGCGGCAAAATCCGGCTGGCCGGATTCCGGGTCGGGTGCGTGGCGGGTGGCGAGTCCTTCGAGGGCCTGACCGAGCGCGTAGCCGGCGAAGCCGATCGCGCCCCCGGCGAAGGGCAGCGGATCATCGCCCTGCCCCATTTCGGCGCCCGTTTCGGCGCCCGTTTCGGCAGGCGGCACCGGGGCGGGCAGGAGGCGGCGCAGCACGGCCAGCGGGTCGGCGGCGAGCGGGTGGGTATCGGGCAGCGCCGTGCCGTCCAGCCGGCAGGGGGCGCCGCGCCGCCAATCCAGCGTGTGGCGCGGGCGGCGACACAGGATGGTCCAGCGGGCGCGGATCGCGGGGTCGCCGCCGCTGTCGAGGCAGGCCAGCCATGCCTCGTCCCGCCAGGCCCACAGCACGTCGTCGGGGTCGCGCCAGGGCAGGGTGAGCACACGGACGGGACCGGCCGGCATGGGCGCCGGCAGGGATGCCAGCATTCGGGTCAGGCCCCGGCGGCGAATGCGTCGACCAGGGACGTGACCTCGGCCACGTCGGGGGCTTCCATCACCCGATGGGCCAGGCGGCGGCAATCCTCGAACGACACGGCACGCACGGCGCGCTTGACCCGGGGCACCGCCGAGGCGGTCATCGAGAAGGAGCGCAGGCCCAGCCCGACCAGCAGCGGCACCGCGCGCGGGTCGCCGGCGATTTCGCCGCAGATCGAGATCGGGCGATATTGGCGCAGCGCGGCCTCGGTCACCGTCTGGATCAGGCGCAGCACCGCCGGGTGCAGCGGGTGGTAGAGGGACGCGACCTCGGCCGAGGCGCGGTCGACGGCGAGGGTGTACATCGTCAGGTCGTTGGTGCCGATGGCCATGAATTCGGCCTCTTGCGCCAGGGCATCGCCCATCAGGGCGGCGGCGGGGGTTTCGACCATGATGCCCAGCGGCGGCAGATTGTCGTCCAGCCGCACGCCCTTGCGGCGCAGGCGGCGGGCGACGCGGTGATAGATGTCCCGGGCCTCGCGCAGTTCGGGGACGGTGGTGACCATCGGCAGCATGACGCGCACCGGCCCCGCCGACGATGCCTTGAGGATCGCCGCGAACTGGCTTTCCAGCACGGCGGGATGGCGCAGCAGCAGGCGCAGGCCGCGCATCCCCAGCGCCGGATTGACGCTTTCGCCCTCGCCGCGCAGCCCGGCGCGGTCCAGGGCCTCGCTGTGCTTTTCGCCGCCCCAGTCGACGACGCGGATGGTGGTGACGTCGCCCGCCATCGCGGTGACGATTTCGGAATAGATCGCCGCCTGCGCGTCCACGTCGGGCATCGCCTGGGCGTTCATGAACAGGAATTCGGTGCGCAGCAGCCCGATGCCCGCGGCGCCGGACTGGGCGATCAGGGGCAGTTCGGCCGGGAGTTCGAGATTGGCCTGGAGCTGGAGCTTCTCGCCGCTGGACAGGCGGGCCGCCAGGCGGCGCAGCCGGCCGAGCGCCTGGCGTTCGCGCGCATGGTCGGCCACCCCGAGCCGGGCGGCCGCCAGCGTGTCGGGCGCGGGATCGACCACCACCGTGCCGGCCGAGCCGTCCACCACCATGGTCGCCCCGTCGCGCACCCGGGCCATCAGCCCATGCGCCGCCAGCACGGCGGGAATGCCCAGCGCGCGCAGCATGATGGCGGTATGGTCGGTCGCGCCGCCTTCCTCGGTCGCCACGGCGACGATGCGCGAGGGGTCGATCAGCGCGGCATCGGCCGGGCGAAGCTGTTCGGCGACCAGCACCGCGCCCTCGGGCACGGCGCTGAACGACCGGAAGGGCATGCGCCCCAGGTTGCGCAGCAGGCGGCGGCCGATTTCGCGGAATTCGCCGGCGCGGCGCTGGGCGGCATCCTCGGCTTCGGACGAGGGCGTTTCGCCGCCGAGGGTGGCGGCGGCGAGCTGTTCGGTTTCCTGCCGGACGGCGGCCTCGGCGGTCAGCCCGTCCTGGGTGATGCGGCGGCGGATGCCGCGCAGCAGGCGCGACGGGCCGAGCATGCGGCGATAGACGTCGAGCAGCGAGCCGATTTCGATCTGGCTGTCCTCGGGCAGCAGGGCCAGCCGGTCGCGCAGCCGTTCGACCTGGCGCAGCGAGCGCGCCAGCGCCTCGGCCAGGCGGGCGAGTTCGGGGGCCGGGTCGTCGGCGCGGGCGGTGGGGTCGACCTGCGGCGCCGGGCTTTCGACCGCGATGGCGGCCGGGCCGATGGCGACGCCGCGCACCGTGGCGTCGCCGGCGAAACGGTGCTCCACGGGGCGACCCGGCGCGGGACGGCGGGCATGGCGGCGCCCGGGGCGGCATGCGGGGCGGGGCGGCGGGCCGTCCGCCCCGTCGATCGTCGTCATCGTTCAGTCATCTTCATGGAAGCCGGCTTCGATCAGGGCGGTCAGCGCCTCGATCGCCGCGTGGGCGTCCCAGCCGGCGGCCATGAGGGTGATGGATTCCCCCCGGCCGGCGCCCAGCATCATCAGCCCCATGATCGAGCGGGCCGAGACCGTCTGGTCGCCGCGCGCGACCTCGACATTCGCGTCGAACTGTTCGGCCACCGTGACCAGACGGGCCGCCGCACGGGCATGCAGGCCACGGCGGTTGACCATGGCAAGGGTGACGGACAGGACGTCCGGGTCCTGGGGATCGCGCCCGTCGGCGGACATGGAGCCTAGCCGGCGGCGACCCGGCGCGGCGCGGCGCGATACGCCGCCGACGGCGGGGCCGGCATGTCGGGGACGCGGTCGCCCAGCAGGCAACTGCGCGCGCCGCCCAGGCATTGCGGCGGCAGGTGCGAGGCGGTGGAGATATATTTGCGGCCCGCGCCCTCGGCCAGTGCCGCGCATTCGGCCAGGGTATGGCCGTTGCGGATCTGCGCCAGCTTGACCAGCATGGGCACGTTGACGCCGGCCAGAACCTCGACCCGGTCCGGTTCCATGGTCGAGATGGCGAGATTGGAGGGGGTGCTGCCGAACATGTCGGTCAGCAGCAGCACGCCGTCGCCGGTATCGACGCCGGCGATCACCGATTGCAGGTCGGCGCGGCGCAGCACCGGATCGTCCCCCGGTTCGACATTCAGCGCGGCGAGCTGCGCCTGGGGCCCGACCACGTGTTCCATCGCGCGTTTCAAGTTTTCGCCGAGCGCGCCATGGGTGACCAGAACCATACCGATCATGAGGAATACTGCCCTTCCGCGGCGTCCGCCGCGTGCTCTTTCGGCCGGCTGGCCCAGCGCCAGCTACTGCGGCCCTGCCGGGCCAGTTCGCGGTGCATGACGATGACGGGCCAGGCGCCCGTCATGTCCGCTCCGCCCTGCGCCCCGCTATCGGCCATGTCGGACTCCACCGTGTTCGACTGCACATCGGACGGAGCGATCGCCTTGTCAATATGCGAGTCGTTGTGGGGGCGGGTCGCGAGGTGGGTGGCCAGGGCCTCGACCAGCGTGACCGAGCGGTGCCGGCCGCCGGAACAGCCGATTGCGATGGTGGCGTATTTCTTGCCCTCACGCACGAAGCGGGGCAGCACCAGGTCCAGCATCGCGGCGATCTGGTCGAGGAAGCGCCGGTAGTCCGGATCGGCGGCGACATAGGCGGCCACGTCGGCTTCGAGCCCGGTCCGGACGGAGAGGTCGGGATCGTAGTAGGGATTGCGCAGGAAGCGCGCGTCGAACACCATGTCGGCTTCGCGCGGCAGGCCGGCCGGGAAGGCGAAGGACATCAGGGCGACGGTCAGCCCCTCGCCCACATGGCCGCGCCCGGGGCCGAAGCGCATTTCCACGACCTGGCGCAGTTCGGGCGGCGGCAGGTCGGAAGTGTCGATCACCATGTCGGCCGCCGCGCGCAAGCGGGCGGTCAGGTCGATTTCCGCCCGGATCCCTTCGGTGACGGTGCCGCGCATGGCCAACGGGTGGCGGCGGCGGGTGGCGGTGTAGCGGCGCAGCAGCACGCCTTCCTCGGCCGTGGCGTAGATCAGTTCGGCCTGGAGAGCCGGGTCGAGGCGCAGGCGCCCCAGTTCGGTCAGCACGGCGGCGGCGTCGAAGCCGCGGGTGCGGGAATCCACCCCGATGGCGACCGGCCGTTCGGCCCGGGTGACGATTTCGTCGAGCATGCGCAGGGGCGGGTTGTCGATGACCTCGTACCCCAGATCCTCGAGGATGCGGAGGATCGAGGATTTGCCCGCCCCGGACAGACCGGTGACCAGCAGGATACGACGTGGCGCCGGTACTCCGTCATGTGAAGAATCCGTCACGGGAAATCCTGGCTGGATGACGGGCCGGAGGGTTCCGGACCCGCGAACTTATGCCGCGTCGCAGACGGGGCGCATGCCCGGGGAACAAAGACCACCGGACGGATCTGGCACCGGACGGTTCCCGGTGAAAGACGTGCCCCCGATCACATCTGCTCGGACGTTAAAAGTTTGCAACGTCCGTCCAGCCAGTCAAGGGCCAGATTGACCCGCGCCACCGCCGACGCCAGATCCGTGGTGAGGCGGATTTCGGGCAGGCCCGTCACCGGGTCGGCAAAGGCCGGCGGCAGGCGGGCGGGACCGTCGGCCGGACCGACCAGCCGGACGGCGAGCACCGGGCGGACCCTGGCCAGGTAGGGCAGGCGCGCGATGCCCATGCCGCGGATTTCGAGCAGGCCGGCCAGGGCGGCCGGCGGCGACGCCCAGCCGTCGGACAGCACCACCCGGTCGTCGGCCACCAGGGCGTAGCCGGCATCGACCAGGCGCAGCAGCAGGTCGGACTTGCCGGCGCCGGGCGGGCCGAGCAGCAGGACCCCCTGCCCGGCGCGGGCGGCGCAGCCGGCATGGATCTGGCCGGTATAAGAAACGGGAGCCGTCATGCGCGCAGGATGACGCGGGCGGGGGCGGATGTCCCGGATTGAATTTTCCCAAGGCTGGATTTGTTCCGAGGGTTGAATTTATTCGTGAACGGAATATGACGATTCTGTTATTTTGACGTCGAACCGAGGAGCGGCACGCGCGGCATGCATGCAGAGGACATCCATGTGCGGCAGTTGACGGGCATCGACCCCTCCGGCGGGCAGGCCGCGCCCAGCCTGGTCGAGCAGTGCCGCGCCGCCCTGGAGCAGGGCGCCGAACGGCTGGAGCAGGCGGGCCACACCATGGAGGATGTAACCCGCGTCGTGTTCCTGATGCGCGATACGGATGGGTTTCCGGCCTGTTTTCCGCTGCTGCGCGAGGCGTTCGGGGCCGGGCGGCCGGCGACGACCCTGCGGCTGGTGCCGGGATTCGCCGATCCGGCGACGCTGATCGAGATCGAACTGATGGTCGGGCCGGCGGAATAGAGCCGATCGCGATCGGGCGTCACCCGGTGCCGGCCCTGCGGTCGAAAGCCTGGCGAGCCTGTTCGACCTGCTCGAGATTCTCGGCGGCCCAAACCCAGACGCCGCAGAAGGCGGAGCCAAGGCTCAAGCCCAACCCGGTGAGCCTGTATTCGACCTTCGGGGGCACGACGGGATGTACCGTCCGGACGACCAACCCGTCGCGTTCCATCTGTCGAAGGGTTTGGGTGAGCATCTTCTGACTGACGCCTTCGACCAGTTCGCTGAGACGTGTGAACCGCAACTCCCCGTGGTCGGCGAGGATGTCCAGGATCATCATGGTCCATTTATCGGCGACGCGCCCGATGAGTTCGTTGACCAAGGCGCCGATACGGGGATCGAGGTCGGCGGGAGGGATCGCGGCCGCATAGCGCCGCGCCCGCTCGATTTCCTCTGCCGTGAAGCGAGCCGACACGTCCATCTCATGCTCTCCGCCAGGTAAGTATAGCACTTTCAGGTGCCTTCTTCCGTTTGGAGAGCGTAGAGCACTACATGAGAGCCGCAAGTCGAATCTCCGACCGAGGGCATGGCCATGCAGCTCAAACGAAGAACTATTCTCATCACCGGCGGCACAAGCGGCATCGGCCGGGAACTCGGACGCCAGCTTCTGGACCTCGGCAATACGGTCATCGTGACCGGCCGCGATCAGCAGCGGTTGGAACAGGCCGCTCGGGATTTGCCTGGGGTTCATACATTGCTGAGCGACGTCAGTGACCCGAGCGCTGTCGCGGCACTTTATGCCGAAGTGGTCGAACTTTTCCCGAACCTCGACACGATCATCAACAATGCCGGCATCATGCGCAACTTGAAGCTCGATCAAGAGCGATCTCTCGCTGACGTCACGCGTGAAATAGAGATCGGCCTTAATGGGCCAATCCATATGGTGCAGCAATTTCTTCCGTTTCTGAAAACGCGAAAACAAAGTCTCATCATCAACGTCTCTTCCGGGCTTGCCTTCGTGCCGTTTCCGGCGGCCCCCGTTTATTCGGCGGCAAAAGCGGGACTTCACGCCTATACGAGATGCCTGCGTGCGCAACTCGAGAGCACCGGAGTAACGGTCGTGGAGCTTGTCCCTCCGGGAACCGAGACCCCGTTGTTTCGTGGCGAATTCGCGAAAGAGATGAAGGGTGAGAAAGGGATGGATCCGAAAGTGCTTGTGCGACGGGCCATCGAGGGTATCGAAGCGGGGAAGACGGAAATTCGACCCGGCCCCAGCAATATCCTGAAGATCGCCAGTCGGCTTGCGCCAAACTTCATGTTCAAACAGATGATCCGGCTGAGCCAGCTTCGACCCGGCGTCGCATAGCTTCCGGGAGCAGCCCGCGGTCTCGGCGCCTGGTAGCCGTTCCAGCACGAGCGAATTGCATCCGGCCCTATCGGCCGGCCGGTCGGGGCGACCGTCCGCTTATCGATTGCGACCGATCGCATGGCGATACGCGCCCGCGCCTAGTGTCCTGCTGGTCCGAGAAATTCTCATAAGAATTTCTCGGGCAGGACACTAGAGCATCACCCGACCGGATGGGGCGGGCGCGAGCGGTCAGACCACCGGGGTCAGCAGGGATTCCCCGGCGAACCAGGCCGCGAGGTTGCGGACGACCAGGTCGCCCATCGCCAGGCGGGTTTCGACCGTGGCGCTGGCGCGATGGGGCTGGAGGACGACGTTGTCCATGGTTTTCAGCGCGTCGGGGACCGAGGGCTCGTGCTGGAACACGTCCAGCCCCGCCCCGCCCAGCGTGCCGGCCTGCAGGGCGGCGACCAGGGCGTCTTCATCCACCACGCTGCCGCGGGCGACGTTGATCAGGATGCCATCGG
Organism: Nguyenibacter sp. L1; assembly: GCF_035199985.1. Classification (GTDB taxonomy): domain Bacteria; phylum Pseudomonadota; class Alphaproteobacteria; order Acetobacterales; family Acetobacteraceae; genus Gluconacetobacter; species Gluconacetobacter vanlangensis. Next base: position 2,492,465 of record NZ_CP127015.1, on the reverse strand, counting down.
GGCCCAGGGCCTGCAGCACCTGGGCGTTGACGATGTTGCGCGATTGCGGGCCGCCCGACGCCGCGACCACCAGCACGTCGTTGTCCCGCGCCAGCTCGGTCAGGTCGGCATAGAAGCGGTAGCCGGTATCGGGGAATTCGCGGATGTCGTGATAGGCGATCGGCATGTCGAAGGCGCGCGCGCGCGCGGCGATGGCGCGGCCGACCTGGCCGAGGCCGAGAATGCCCAGCCGGAGCCCCGTGGCCGTATGGCCCAGCGCGATCGGCGCCTTGCCCCACAGCCCGGCGCGGACGAAGCGGTCGCCCGTGCCCAGGCCCCGGCAGGCCATCAGCAGCAGGCCCATCGCCATGTCCGCCACATCGGCGGTCAGCACGCCGGGGGTGGTGGTGACGCGGATATTGCGCCGGCGCGCGGCGTCGAGGTCGACCGCGTCGGTGCCGATGCCGTTGATCGCGATGATGCCCAGTTCGGGCAGCGCCGCCATGATGTCGGGCGGCACGCCGGTGCCGCCGCCGGTGGCGATGCCGCGGATCGAGGCGGCCACGGGCAGGAGCGCGGCCATGTCCGTGAAGCGATGCACGGTATAGGCGTTATCGAGGGCCGTCTCGATCTGGGGCATCATCGGTTCGAGCAGGAGGAGGTCGGGTTTCATGCATTGTCTCCGGTTGGGTTCCGGTTGGGGAAATCGGGGGATGCGGCGGGTCAGCAGGTCAGCGACAGCGTGCCGAGATGCGCGAAGGTCGCGCTGACGCGGGTGCCGGGGGGGACGAAGAGCGTGCCGGTGGTCGAGCCGGTGGTCACCACCGTGCCGGCGGCCAGCCCGTCCGCATAGCGGGCGGCGTGGGCCGCCAGCCAGACCAGGGTGCGGATCGGGTCGCCGGCCGAGTTGCCGCCGGGATGGTCGGCCACCACCGCGCCGTCGATCGCCAAGGTCACGCGTTCTTGAACCGGGACCAGGCCGCGCCAGTCGGCGATGCCGGGGCCGACGAACAGCGCGCCGTGGCTTTGCTGGTCGGCCAAGTGGTCCAGCGCGGGCTGGCTGCCGGGCTCGACGAAGCGGGTGTCGATGATTTCGATCGCGGTGTGGACCGAGGCGATCGCGTCGCAGACCTCGTCGGTCGTATAGGGGATGGCGCGCGGCGGCAGGGCGCGGCCGAAGCGATAGGCGATTTCGGCCTCGACCCCGATATGGCGGCACAGGCCCTGCGGCAGGGTAGACGACCGGGTCGGGGCGCCGTCGTCGAACAGGGTGGCGTCCAGGATCGGGGCGGCGAAGGGCTCGGAATCCGGGGTGGCGGCCCCGACTTTCCACCCCGCGATGCGGCCGCCCAGCGCGCGGAGCGTCGCGTGCTGGACCTGGTAGGCGGCGTCCGGCGAGGGGACGTCGCACCCGTCGGGAACACGGGGAAGCGCCGGCGCGCCGGCGCGAACGCGAAGGAAGGATTCAGCCAGTCGGTCGACAGAGAACGTCACGAACATACTCCTGCAAGCCTGCCCGGCGGGACGGGACGCGGCGGGCCAGGTTACCGCTCCCGACGGGGAGCGGTCGATCCATGTCAGATATCGATTCAGGTATCGATCATATCGCGCCGGTCGAGCAGGTCGCGGTTGCGCGGATCGGGGGTGAAGAAGGTGGCGATGATCGTCATCGCGCTCAGCAGCATGACATAGCCGGCGAGCGGCAGCCAGGCCTGCTGCCCGGGGCGGGGGGCGCCGTGATGGGCGGTCGAGATCCAGGCGATCAGCAGCGAGCCGGCCAGCGGCGCCAGGCCGCCGGACAGCACGGCCGAGACCTCGCGCGTCATGGACACGCCCAGATAGCGGTGGCGGGCGCCGAACAATTCGGGCAGCAGCGCGCCCTGGGTGCCGAACATGCCCCAGGTGGCACAGCCCAGCGCGACCGACAGGGCGATGATGGTCAGCGGCAATATGCCCAGGCTGAGCACGTACCAGACCGGAATCGCGGCGACCAGTTGCAGGATGGCGAAGCCGCGATAGACGCGCACCCGGCCGAACCGGTCGCTGAGCAGCCCGGAGAGCGGCACGAAGATGGTGCCGACCAGGGCGGCGCACAGCAGCGACAGCGCGCCGGTGGCGTTGCGCATGCCGACGATGTTGACCGAATAGCTGACGGCCAGGACCTGGTAGATCGACGAACCGCCATTTTCGGCCATGCGCAGGCCCATGCCGAGCAGGATCGTCTTCCACGATTGCCGCACCACGTCGGGGAGCGAGGCGGACCGGGCGCGTTCCTCTTCCTCGATCTCGGCGAAGGCGGGGGATTCCTTGAGCGTCGCGCGCATATAGAGCGCCACGACCAGGATGACCGAGCTGATCAGGAAGGGCAGGCGCCACATCCAGCCCTGCAGCACGTCGGTGACGTGGAACAGGAGGGCGAAATAGACGACGGCCGCGACCACGGTGCCGATCTGGATCCCGAGGAACGGCAGGGCCGCATAGAAGCCGCGCCGGCCCCGGGGCGCGTATTCGGTCATCAGGACCGCGGCCCCCGCCTGTTCCGCGCCGGCGCCCAGCCCCTGGAGCAGGCGCAGCAGGATCAGGATCGCGGGCGCCCCGATCCCGATGGATTGATAGGTCGGGATCAGGCCGATCGCGGTACTGGCGCCGCCCATCAGGGTGACCGTGATGAGCAGGACGAGCTTCCGCCCGTACCTGTCGCCGAGCATGCCGAACAGGATGCCGCCGACCGGCCGCACGGCAAAGCCGAGGAAATAGGTGCCGAAACTGGCGATCAGCGCCACGGTCGGCGATTGCCCGGGGAAGAAGAGCGGCCCGAAGATCAGCGCCGAGGCCAGGCTGTAGAGCGCGAAATCATAATATTCGAGCGCGCTGCCCAGCGAACTGGTCCAGGCGGCGCGGCGCAGGTCGGCGGCGGTGATGACGTGGTGCGGGGCCTCGGCCTGCGATGCGGCGCGGGGCATCGACAGGCCGGCGCCGGCGGCATGGCCCGTGCCGGCGAATACTGGCTGTTTCATGGCAGCTTGATCCCGATTTCGCGCCCTGTACGGGCGGATTCACGCAAAGCCAGGGCGATGGCGAGGGAGGCGACGCCGTCTTCGCCGGTGGCGGCGGGACGTCCCCCGCCATGGATCGCCGCGGTGAACAGTTCGAAGGCACGATGGTAAAGATTGTGGTGCTTCAACTGGATTTCGTGTTCGCCGTCCGACGTTCGGACCGCGACCGACCCGATGGGGCGCTGGCTCATGCAGTCGCGGCCGATGATCACGCCGCGTTCGCCCATGATTTCGATCCCGCCCGGGGCGTAGGGCACCGTATAGCCGCCATGGATCTGCACCAGGACGTCGCCGGGAAAGCGCAGCACGGCCATGACGCCGTCCGCGATTCCGTCGCGGGCGAGGCGTCCGCTTTGCGTCATGCAGAAAACGCTGGTGGGATCGGCATCGAACAGAAAACGCAGCGTGTCGATGTCGTGGATGGTGCTGTCGAGGATGACGCCGCCGCCCTGGTCGTTGACCCGCCAGCCCTGCAGCGTGGCGGCCAGGAAATTGGCATGAAAGACGCGGGCCGCGATCAGCCCGCCGATGCGCCCGTCCTCGATCATGCCGTGCATGGCGATATGGGTGGCGGCGTTGCGCAAATGATGATTCGTCGCCAGAACGACACGGGCATGGTTGCAGGCTTGCACCATGTCCGTCGCGTCCTCGACGGACAGGGCCAGGGGTTTTTCGCACATCACGTGCTTGCCGGCGCGCGCGGCCGCGATGGTCTGTTCGCGATGCAGACTGTTGTTGGTGCTGATATAGACCGCGTCGATATCGGGCCTGGACAGCAGCGCCTGCAGGGAGGTGGTGTGGCTGGCGATGCCGTGCGCCTGGGCGAAGGCCGCGCCGCGCGCTTCGTCGCTGCTGAGCACGGCGCGGACTTCACCGCCCGGCTGGGCGCGGATCGCGTCGATGATCCATTCCCGCGCGACGTTGCTGGCGCCTATCAGACCCCATCCGGTCGGACGTGTCATTCAATCCCCCCTGGAGGCATCCGCCCCGGTCTTGTCGTTTTTGTGTTCCCGGACATGGTTTTTATTATCGATTATCGTTCGAGAGCAGATATGCGACCGGCAGAATTACTGTAAGGCAGGGCGATTTCGGCACGGCCACCGACCGTGCCGCCGGTGTCGTTCCCTTGGGTGTCGTTCGCCCTGTCGGCCAGCAATCCTGACGATTCGACCCGACGGCGCCGTTCATCGGCCCGGCCGGGTATGAAGTCCCACCATAGACAACGGGAGTTCGTCGCGCGGCAAGAGGCCAGCGCCGCGCGACGGTTCACAAATTCGTATTTGTGCGCTGCAAAATTTTCTATCCGGATTTCCGTCTGGCCGGATGGCCATCCGGTTCACACGGGCGGGAGCTGGATCGGGTCCAGCGGGATGTCGGCGAAGCTGGCCAGGGCCTCGACGACCAGGCGGTGATCCTCGCGCTGCGGCAGGCCGGAGACGCAGAGCGTGCCGACGACCCCCACGCCGCGCACGCGCAGGGGAAAGGCCCCGCCGAACGGGGCATAGTCGGATTCGGGCAGGCCGAACCGCTGGGTGATCGTCTTGCCTTCCTGTTGCAGCAGCAGGCCGATCGCGTACGATGCCCGGTGGAAGCGCGCGGCGACCCGGGTCTTGCGGGCGATCCAGCCCACATTGTCCGGGGTCGCGCCGTCGAGGCTGGCACTGAACAGGATATGGTCGCCCCGCCTGATGTCGATGGCGATCGGATGGCGGCGGGCATTAGCGGTCTGGCGCAGCCAGCAGCCCAGGATCCAGGCATCTTCCTCGGTCAGGCCGGGCAGGACGAGTTCGCGCTCCTGCCGGGCGATGCGTTCGAGATCGCGCGCCAGCGATGAGGCGTCGGCCCCTGTGTCGCCCGTCCGGGCGTGATCGGTCATGGTGTCGTTCCCTTCGGCATGTGTCGCTCCGGCGACGTCGTCACGTCTGTTCGACGCCTGATGATGTGAACGATCTCGCGGGCAATACCATGTGGAACGACAATTACTTTATCGTGATTTCGATCCGGGGCCGTTTGGAACGATAGTCCGGGCGCCGCCCCCCATCCCGTTCTTCTGTCCGTTTCTTCTTCTGTTCAGGACGACGACATGACGGATATGGATTTTGCCCGGACCGACGCGCTGGTCATCCATGCCAGGGGCGATTTGCGGATGGAGCCGGCGGCATCCCCGCCGCCCGGGCCGGGCGAGGTGCGGGTGCGGATCGCCTGGGGCGGGATCTGCGGGTCGGACCTGCATTACCTGCAGCATGGCGGGGTGGGCGCGTCGGTGCTGCGCGAGCCGATGATCCTGGGCCACGAGGTGTCGGGTTTCGTCGAAACCTGCGGCGGCGGGGTGACGGGCCTGCCGGCCGGGACGCCGGTGGCCATTCACCCGGCGCGGCCGTGCGGAAGCTGCCCGGAATGCCGGCGGGGGCTGCGCAATCTGTGCCGCGACGTGCGCTTCCTTGGCAGCGCGGCCCGTGTGCCGCATACGCAGGGCGGGTTTCGCCGCGCCGTGAATGTGGCGGCGTCGCAACTGCACCGCCTGCCGCCGGGGCTGGATCCGCGCCGCGCCGCGCTGGCCGAACCGCTTGCCGTGGCGCTGCATGCGGTGGGCCGCGCCGGACCCTGTGCCGGACGGACGGTCCTGGTGCAGGGGGCGGGGCCGATCGGCGCGCTGATCGTCGCCGCCCTGGCGGTCCGTGGCGCGGCCCGCATCGTCGCCACCGATTTGCATGATTTTCCGCTGGCGGTCGCGCGCCGACTGGGAGCGACCGAGACGTGGAATGCGCGCCATGCCGCGCCCGAGGAGGAATTCGACGTCGTGTTCGAGGCCACGGGCGTGGAAGAGGCGCTGCCATCCGCCGTCGCGCGGGCGCGACGAGGCGGCATCCTGGTGCAGGTGGGGATGTTTCCGCCGGGCATGGTCGCTGTGCCGATGGCGCAGATCATCGCGCGGGAGCTGGACCTGCGCGGGTCGTTCCGTTTCGATGGCGAATTCGCCGAGGCGCTGACGATGCTGGCGGCGCATCCGCGGATCGCGGACGGGCTGGTCACCCATGAAGTCGCGTTTGCCGCCTTTGCCGACGCGTTCGCGGCCGCGGCGGACCGGCGATCGGCGGCCAAGGTGCTGCTGCGGATCGACGCGCCGTAGAGCGGATCGCGACGCGGCGGAATCACCGCGTCATGTCAGGCTTTTCGTGACGGCTCTCCGGTCGTGGCGTCATCCGTTATGATGTCATGTATGATGTCATGGGTCGGCAGGCCATTGAGGCGCGCGATATGGAGGAAGATGCCGCTGTGGTCGAGGCCGCCGTCGCCGGCGGCAACCATGGCGCGAAACAGCTCGGCGACCCGCTCGGTCGCCGGCAGCGCCAGGTGGTGTTCCTCGGCGATCCTGGCCGCCGCATCAAGGTCCTTGACCTGATTGATCGCGTCGCCGCCGGGGGTGAACCGGCGTTCGATCATCCGCAGCCCGTGCTGCTGCAGGATCACACTGTCGGCGAAGCCGCCCGTCAGGGCCTGCCGCACGCGCGCCGGATCCGCGCCGCCGCGCTCGGCCAGCGTGAAGGCTTCGGCGATCAGGGTGATCGTCCCGGCGACGATGACCTGGTTGGCCAGCTTGGCCAGTTGCCCCGTCCCGACCGGACCGATATGCGTCACGCGCCCCAGCACGCGCAGCAGGGGCGAGACCGCCGCGATGTCGTCCGGCGATCCGCCGGCCATGATCGCCAGCGTCTTGTCGATCGCCCCTTTCTCGCCGCCGGAAACGGGCGCGTCGACATAGCCGATCCCCAGCTCCCGCAGGCGCGCGGCCTGTGTCCTGACCACGTCCACGGCAATCGAACTCATCATGACGACGATGGCGCCGGCCTTGATGTGGGTGGCGGCCCGGCCGTCCTCGAACAGGATCTGGTTCGCGGCCTGGCCGGAGGTCACCATGACGATCACGATATCCGCGCCGGATACCGCCTGCACAGCGCTCGGGGCCACTTCGACGCCGAATGCCGCCAGCGGACGGGCCTTGTGGTCCGTGCGGTTCCAGGCCGAAATCCGATATCCCGCCTGGGCGATATGACGGGCCATGGGCGCACCCATGATCCCGGTCCCGAGGAATGCGACGCGTGGCGCAGCGATTGTGCCGTCGTCGGTCATGTGTTGCTCCTGCTGCGGCCGCGCGGCCGGCGCCGACCGCGTTGCCGGGTGGGCGTCAGAGCATGGAGCGGGCGCGGTTCAGGACCATGGTGCAGATTTTCTGCGTCATCTGCTGCTTGATCCCCTGCCCCGCTCCGGCCAGCGAGAAGGTGTTGCCGCCCCCGGTATCCAGCAGACCGTTCCGGCCCGCCTGGTATTGGCTGTCGGTCCGGGGGTCGATGCCGGCCTTGCGGCCCAGAGCGCTCATGACCGGAGAGGCGGTGCCGGTGCCGAGATAGTTGTTCTGCACGCAATAGCCCAGCAGGCCGGCGAGGTTGCCGGCGCCGGCCGAGGACAGGGACGGCAGGCCCATGGCGCCACCCATGGCCCCACTGCCCATCGCCCCCATGGCGCCGCCCATCATGCCGCCATTGCCGCCGCCCATGCCCCCGCCCATGCCGGGCATCGCGGGCATGGCGCTGCCGCCCGACATTCCGGGCATTGCGGGCATCTGGGCGCGGGCAGGCGGCAGGCCGGCCACGGACAGGATGGCGACGACCGGCAGAATGAAGATGTGGCGCGTCATGGACGTGATCCCTTTGCGATGGTCATGCGTGTCCGGTCCGAGGCGCCCGGGATGGGCGCGGCCCGTTCAGAGAGGGTTGCTGAAAGCCAACGTATAATAAAGCTGCCGGATCAGCGGCGTCAGCACGTACTGGATCAGCAGCAGCAGGACCAGCGGGCTGAAATCCATGTTGCCCACCACGGGCAGGATGCGCCGCAGCGGCCGCAGCGCCGGTTCCGTCAGGCGGTTGAGGAAATTGCCGATGGCCCAGACCGTGTGGTTGCGGGTGTCCAGCACGCCGAACGCGTAGAGGAAGCTGAATACGCAGGAAATAACGAGCACCCAGGTATAGAGCCGGACGGCTTCGAGCAGCAATGTGAAGACAAGCTGGAGCAACGTGTATGATCTCCAAGAGGCAGGGCGGAAATCCTATCGGAGGCGGGGAAGAGGCACAACACCGCGCCCCGCACAGCGCCGCGCGAGCCACGGCAGGACCATTCGACAAGGCCTCTCGATGGGCGCTTGACAAACCCGGAACGGCCGGTATTTATGCCAGCCCATCAGGCAGTGGGGCTGTAGCTCAGTTGGGAGAGCGCCTCGTTCGCAATGAGGAGGTCAGGGGTTCGATTCCCCTCAGCTCCACCACTGGTCTGATATTTTCCCGAAAAATCAAATCCTGATGGCGATGTCATCCGTCGCGGCCCGTTGGCGGTCCATCCTGTCGCCGTTGGCATGTCGCCGCTTGTTCCCGCTTGTACGCCGGTGCGATTTGTCGGTATCGCGATCTGTTTTAAACATATGGACGGGATGATCGACCGGGGGCGCATGGTGGAGCGGGGTGTGGGGTACGGCGCTGGCGTTGCAGGTCGAACCGTTGCGGATCGAGGCGATGCGGGTTGGGCGGCGGCGGGTCGACGCGCACGATGAATGAGCGGATTGCGCGGATTCTGGTGGTCTATAACCCCATGGCGGGGCGGCGGCGCATAACGCGTCTGCGTCGTTTCGTGCAGGCACTGCGGGCCGGGGGGGCCGAGGTGACGGTGGCGGCCACGGACCATGCCGGGCACGGGCGCATCCTGTCGCGCGATGCCGGGCCGGACGGGGCATTCACCCATGTCGTGGCGGCCGGGGGCGACGGCACGATTTCCGAGGTCGCCGACGGGCTGCTGGAGGCCATGCGTCCTCCCTTTCCGTCCGCATCCGCCTCGATGCCGGGGCCCGTTATGGGCGTGCTGCCGCTGGGCACCGCGAATGTGCTGGCGCACGAGCTGGGCGTGGCCTTCGCCCCCGGCGACAATGCGCGGGCGCTGCTGTCGGGCCGGTGGCGGACGATCTGGCCCGGCCGGATCGAGGCGGGCGGGCAGGCGCGCATTTTCGTGCAGATGGCCAGTGCGGGATTCGACGCGCAGGTCGTGACTCATCTGTCGCTGCGCGCCAAGCGCGTGCTGGGCCGCGGCGCCTATGCCGTGCAGGCGATCCGCGAGGCCGGGCGCTATGATTTTCCGCCGCTGCAGGTCGTGCTGGATGGGCAGGCCCATACGGCCTTCGGCATCGTCTGTTCCAAAGGACGGTTCTATGGCGGACGCCATGTCCTGGCGCCCGAGGCAACGCCGCTGGAGCGCGGGTTTTCGGTCACGCTGCTGGACGAGCCGGGAGCCGGCCCGATCGCCAGGGTGGCGCTGGGACTGCTGTGCGACCGCCCCGACCGGGTGCGCGGTCTGCGGCGGGTGCGCGCGTCGCATATCGCGCTGACCGCGCCCGACGGGCTGGCGCTGCAGCATGACGGCGACCCATCGGGCGGCAGCGTGCCGTGCATCATCACGGATGCCGCGCACCCGCTGCGGATCGCCGTGTGACCCCGGCCCGGGCGCGCGGCACGATGCGGCGACGGGACGAGTCGACACGGCGGCGCAATAATCGTATCTGACGGGCGCGCTAGTGTCCTGCTCGAGAAATTCTTATGAGAATTTCTCGGATCGGCAGGACATTAAAATATTGATTCTCGTGTCCTTTCGATTCCGAAATTCGCTTGCGACTTTCGGAATCGGGACAGCAGGGATGGTCCGGCTGAACGCCGCGGGTTCGGGTCCGGCGGCAGGATCGTCCGAAAAAGGGGGCCGAACCGGTCCAGATATCCATCATGCCCATCGCATCGCTGTCTCCCGGCCCGTTCATCGCGCTTGTCTGTCTGCTGATCACCGTTCTTTGCCATGCGGCGCGGCAATATCATCCCGAACCCGCCCTGAGGCTGCTGGGGATGGGGACCTTTGCCGGGGCGATCGGCCTGCCGCTGGTGATGATGCGGCCGCCGGTGCCGGAATGGATCGCGATCCCGATCGGCAACAGTATCGTGCTGCTGGCGCTGGCGCTGTTCTGGCAGGCGACGATGCGGTTGTACGGGCGGCCGCTCTTTCGCTGGGGGCTGGCCGCGCCGGTGCTGCTGTGGCTGGGGTTTTGCGCCTTCGGGTGGTTCCGCCATTCCCTTGCGCTGCGGGTGGAGATCGCGATGGCGATGGTGGCGGGGCTGGTCTTCCTGCCGCTTTGCCGGTTGGCGCGGCCGCCGAGAGAGACCCGGACGCAACTGGCGCTGCTGGTGATCGGCGGCGTTCATGTCGTATGCAGCGCGGTGCGCGGCCTGTTGACCGCCATGCCGGGGCTGTTTCCCTGGGAAGGGCTGGTGAACGCGGCGATCCCGTTCGAGATGCTGTCCTATGTCGTGCTGTGGCCCGGGCTGATGCTGATCCTGGTCGCGGAGCGGGCGATGCGGCAGACCCGGACGATGGCGTTTCAGGACGACATGACCGGCGTGCTGAACCGGCGCGGCTTCTGGCAGGCGGCGGAGGCCCTGCCGCGACGCGGCGTGCTGCTGTTCGACATCGATCATTTCAAGCATATCAACGATACGTTCGGCCATGCGGCGGGGGACCGGGTCATCCGGCATTTCAGCACGGTCGCGACGGACGCCCTGGGTCCGGACGTGCTGTTCGGCCGGATCGGCGGCGAGGAATTCGCCGCGGCGGTCGGCGGATTGTCGCATGAGGCGCTGTGCGCCGTGGCCGAGCGGGTGCGCCTGGCCTTCGCCGAAACCGTGACCCCGCCGGGCGTCCGGGCGACCGTCAGCATCGGCATCGCCGCGCCGGCCGCGCCCGGCCTGCCGCTGGGCGAGCAGATGGCGCTGGCGGATCGCGCGCTGTACCGTGCCAAGCACCAGGGCCGCAACCGGACCGAGGGCGACGGATCGGACCCTGCGCACTCGCCGGCCTCGACCCCGGTCCCGCCGCGCGAAGGCGTGACCCCGCGGGCGCCGGGATGGTGGCGGCGGCGCCTTTACATCCGAGGTGCCGATCAGGACGCGTCCGGTGATGCCGCATTTTTGGGATGCCGTCGGGATCGTCATCCTGGTGCTGGGATCACGGATCATGCTGCTGATTTCGATCGGGCAGGACGGGCGGGAGGGTGAAGCCGCTTCTGCATCGCGCCGATATCGGATAACGGCACGATGCAGGGTGGACTGTTTACCGCGCGGTCGAAACGTTATAGGAAAATGACCCGTAATTTTTCCGCGAATGGAAATATTACGACATATTTGTGCCCTCGTTCCATCCCCATCGCCGCCGAGACATCATCATCGATGACCAGATCCCCTGGGACCAGATCCTTTGGCCGACCGCGGCCGTCTGCTCGCCTTGCCTGCCTGTCGGCGATCCTGGGGCTGCTGGCGGGCCATCCGGCCCCGGCGGCGGCCCAGGTGATGGACAACGACATCGGTGCGGCGCCCATGCAGCGTGTCAGCACGCCGGAGCCCGCCCATGTGTCGCTGGCGCCGGTCGTGCCGCCTTTTTCCCATCCCGAGGCAATATTTCCCAACCCGTTCGGGCTGACGAAATGGCTGCGGGATCGGGGCGTCAATGTCCTGTTGGACAACACCAACGAGTTCGCGGGCGCGATCACGCCGCCGACGCGCGGGACGACCAAAGGGTTCGTCAATTACCGGCAGGGTGCGAGCAATGCCGGGCAATATGCCGCCGAGCTGGACATCGACTGGAACAGGCTGGCCGGCCTGCGCGGTTTCGCCACCCACATGATCACGGTCGGCCGCTACGGCACCACGGCCAACCGCATGTTCGGCGACTGGCTGAACCACGCGTCCGAGGATTATGGCGGCGGCGGCAACGTGGTCGTCCACCTGGTCTATGCCTATGGCGAGGAGACACTGTTCGGCGGGCGGCTGGCGATCGCGGCGGGGCGCATGGCGGAAATTTCGGATTTCGCGGCGAGCCCGCTGTTCTGCAATTTCCAGAACGGCAGTTTCTGCGGACGTCCCAAGGGCATTACCGACACGAATTATGCGGCGGGCTATCCGGCGTCGACCTGGGGCTTTCGCGTGCGCGGGCGGCCTACGCACACGATCTATGCGCAGACGGGCGTCTATCCGATCGAGAACGGGATCTATTCGGTGGCGCAGCACCGGACGGGTTTCAAGTTCAACGGCGCGAACATTATCGGCTATACCGCGCCCGTCGAAATGGGGTGGGAGCCGGTCTTCGCCCATGGCACGCTGCCGGGGCATTACAAGCTGGGCGGTTCGCTGTTCAGCACGCCGCAGAACGACAATCTCTTCGACATCGCCGGGCGCCCCTATGCGCTGACGCGTGCCAGGCCGCGCCAGCATGCCGCGTCATGGTCGAGCTGGGCGATGTTCGACCAGCGGCTGGTCCATTATGCCGACCCGGCATCCGGACTGACGGCGCTGTGGGGCGTGGTCTATAACGACCCGCATACGTCGCTGCGCGAATATGTGGCCTATGCCGGGTTGCTGAATCGCGGCTTCATCCAGTCGCGGCCGTTCGACACGCTGGGCGTCGCGCTGACCTATACCAAGATCGCCAACGGCGTGACGATGACCGAGGAAGATCTGTTGCGCCAGGGGGCCGCGCTGCCGAACCATGCGACGGGGGTGCAGCGCCATGCCATGGTGCTGGAGGCGAATTACGCCATCCACGTCATGCGCGGCGTCATCTTCACCCCTTTGTTCGAATATTATTTCCGTCCCAACGCCCAGGGCAATCTGCGCGATGCCGCGCTGCTGGGGTTCAAGAGCCACGTCGAGTTTCTGTAAGGCGCGGCCCAAAAACGGGAGATCGGAGGCCGGCCGGCAGAAGATTTTATATATCTCGGGCCTTTCGCCGGCGTTTCGACTGTAACCGGGAAGATTGCAGAGTGTAACGTGATCGGGATCGGCCATGTTTTGGCCGCTTCTTCTGGTAGAGTCTGGCCGCGCCGATGATGATGACCGGAGAAAGCCCGATGACCCTGCCGCAGAAAAGCGTTCTGGCCGCGCGCGACGCCTATACGCCACGCCGGACGCCGGATGCGGTGCCGCCGAAGACCCTGTTCGAGCGCCTGACGCGGCTGCTGGGGTTTCGCCTGCCGCCCGACCTGCATGAATGGACGTCGGAAATCGGCCTGACGCTGCCGCTGGGTACCAAGCGCCATGAGCGGATGGCGCTGATCGCGCAGCGGGGCGTATTGTTTGTCCATGTGCCGAAGAATGCCGGGACGTCGATCGCGACCGCGCTGTATGGCCGCACCCTGTCGCATGAATCCATGCGCTATTACCTGGACGTGGTGCCGCATCTGGCCCACACGCTGCCCAGCGTCGCCATTCTGCGCGATCCGGTGGAGCGGTTCATTTCGGCCTATCGCTATGCGCGGGACGGGGGCAGCCGGCATCGCAGCGTGGTGCCGGCCTTTCGCGACCAGTATATGGCGTTCCGTTCGGTCGACGATGCGCTGGACCATATCGAGCAGGCACGGTCGGTCTATCAGATGGATCACATCTTCCGGCCGCAATCCTGGTACGTCACGGACAAGTCCGGCCGGCCGGCCGTGCGCTATCTGGTCCATCTGCGCGATATCGGGCGCCTGCCGGACCTGGTGCCGGAACTGAGCACGCTGCGCCTGCCGCACCTGAACGAAAGCCGGTCCTATGCGCTGAACCTGACCGGCCGGCAACTGGCGCGGATCGAAGCGTTCTATCATCGGGATTTCGCGCTGTTCGATCATCTGACCATCCGGTGACCGGAAACCTGACAGCGTCCGGAGCCGCTCCGTGCCCATCCCCATTTCACTGACCAGGCATGAGGCCCGGCGCATCTGGATGCGCGCGCAGGGACTGGATCGGCCGGCGCCGTTCGGCGGCGGAGCGGATGCGACGCAGCGGGCGGTCGAGCATCTGGGCTATGTGCAGATCGACACGATCAACGTCATCGAACGATGCCATCATCACATCCTGTGGTCGCGCATTCCGGAGTACCGGCGGGCGCATCTGCAGCAGGCACAGAGCACGGACAAGAGCGTCTTCGAATATTGGACGCATGCCCTGGCCTATGTCCCCACGCGGGATCTGCGCTTTTTCATCGACGACATGCGGCGGCGGCGGGCGGTGCCGGGAAGCTGGTTCGACAGCGTGACGCCCGAGGAGGTGCGCAAGCTGCTGGGTCGCATCCGCGTGGAAGGCGCGCTGTCGATCCGCGATATCGAGGACGACGTGCTGGTCGAGAAGGACCACGCCTGGGCAAGCCGCAAGCCGTCGAAGCGGGCGTTGCAACTGGCCTTTCTGAGCGGGCAACTGACGATCAGCGCGCGCGAGGGGATGGTGAAACGTTATGAACTGATCGGGCGGCATTTCGGCTGGGACAGCCCGCCGCGCCCGGTTCCGGCGGCGCGGAAGCTGGATTACCTGCTGGACCGCGCGCTGCGGGCGCAGGGGATCGTCAGCCTGGATTCGGCCTGTCACCTGGACGCGTCGCGCAAGGCCGGTCTGCGTGAGCGGATCGAAGAGCGCGTGGCGCGCGGGCGGCTGGTGCCGGTTTCCGTCGCGGGGGCCGAGCGGGTCGGCCACTGGGCTTGCCCCGCCATGCTGGCGGCGGCCCGGGTCGAGGAATTTGCAGGCGAGGACACGGTTCATATCCTGTCGCCGTTCGACCCGCTGGTGATCCAGCGCAAGCGGCTGGAGCTGATGTTCGGCTATACGCACCGGTTCGAAGCCTATGTGCCGAAGACGAAACGGGTATTCGGCTATTTCGCGCTGCCGGTGCTGGTCGGTGATCGGGTGGTGGCGGCGATCGACTTGAAGGCCGACCGGGCACGGAATATGCTTCAGGTGCAGCAATGGAACTGGATCGGACCGCAGCAGGCCACCCATAGCAGGCTGATCGAGGACTCACTGCATCGTTTCGAACAATTCCAGTTTGAAACCTGAAGGATCGAAACGACTCCGAAAAATGATCTGGTGGTGTGTCGGCGGGTGGAAGAGTTGACCGTTTTGCGGTCTCTTTTTCGGGGCTCTGCCCCGCACCCCGCCAAAGGCGGTGCCTTTGGAAACCATTTATTTATCGATAGATTGCGCCGGGTCGAGCAGGTGCGGTCCGTTGCGCGTTGGATCGTTCACCGCCGGGCCGACGGGGAAGAGAGTGACGTTGTCCGGATCGCATGGCATGAGAAATCTTGTGGCATTGTCAGGTGTTTCGTAGAGCCATCCACGCCGGTCATCGGGGGCGATCAGCACCGGCATGCGGTCCTGGACCGGGCGGACCGACTCGCAGGATTCAGTGGTGATGATTGCGAAACTATGCAGGATATCGCCCTGATATTCCCAATTGTCCCAGATCGCGGCCAGGGTCATCGGCTGGCGGTCCGGTGTGGTGAGTGCCCAGGGGCAGCGCGCGAGGCGCGGCGTGCGGCCGGTGGGCCAGAGATAGCAGGCCGTGGCGGGCACCAGGCAGCGCCGGGCGCGGAACGCGGCGCGAAACATGCCCGAGGTGGCAATCGTTTCCGCGCGCGCGTTGATCGCCTGTCGCGTCATATCGCGTGCCCAATGGGGCACCAGCCCCCACAACATCAGATCGAGCCGCGTGCCGGAACCGGACGGCACGCGGCAGAACACCGGGGCGGGCTGGCCGGGGGCCACGTTCCACGAGGGCAGCCAGTCCGGCGCGGGGCCGGTGACGCCGAAATGCTGCCGCATGGCCTGGGTGGTCAGCGCGTTGGCGAAGCGGCGGCACATTCTCTAGCGGGGGTTCTCTTCTTTTTCTGTAGAAAAAGAAGAAAAAAGACTTTTATTCGTTAAGGGATTTCCCATTTGCTCGGCAAAATGCCCAAAACGTCCAAAAGTTTTTTGGTTCTTTTTTTCAAAAAAGAACGAATCCCCCCGCCCCCGCATCACAGCAGCGCCACGGACCAGGACGCCGTCCAGTCCTGGAGCGGCGGAATGTGGAGGATTCCCGGTTTTTCCGAAAATTCGCCCGAGAAATCGACGGGGCTGGGCAGGCCGCGCCAGGGTTCGATGCACAGGAACCCTGCGCCGGGCTTCATCCACAGGCCAAGTTCGCGAAATCCCTGCCATGTCATGGTCATTCCCGTGCCGTCGGGAGCGCGGAACGCGACGCGGGTGCTGGTGAGCTGGTCGAGGATAACGACGTCGTCGATGAACAGATCGTCGGACAGGGCCAGGGTCCGGCCGGTGATCGGCGTGGGAAAATGCGTGGGCAGCAGCAGGCCATCGGCGATCCGGCGGATCGGGGCGGGTTCGGGATGTTCGAATTCCAGCACGTAATCCTGCCTGGCGGCACCGGGGCGCTGGGGCCAGGAGAAGGCCGGATGGGCGCCGAGCGCGGCCAGCAGGACATGGTCCGGATCGGGGTTGTGCACCCGGTATCCGACATGCAGCGTCTGGCCGGTGATCTGGTAATCCATCGTCAGGACGAAGCGAAAGGGAAAGATCGCGCGGCTGTCGGCATCGTCGGAGATCGACAGGGTGCAGCCGTCCGCGCGGCGGTCGACCCAATGGAAGACGCGGTCGCGGGCGAAACCGTGCCGGGTCAGGCGATAGGGCCGGCCGTCGATCAGGGCGGTGTCGTCCTTCAGGGTGCCGACGATAGGGAAAAGTACCGGCGAGTGACGGGGCCAGGCGGCACCCGACCAGACCCGGTCGAAGCCCGACGGGTCCTGAAGGGATTGCAGCTCGGCCCCGGCGGCCGCGACGCGGGACTGGAGTCCGTTGGCGCCGAAAACATGGTGGGCGGGAGCGTTGTCGGTCATTGCAGCCTCTCCACTTGCACCCTTTCGACGGGCCCGGCGCCCGGCGATATGAACAGGGTGTTTTTTCAGAACGGGCGGACGATCACCATGATGACGACGACCATCATCAGCAGGGTCGGGATTTCGTTCGCCGCGCGGTAGAATCGTTCGGGCCGGACATTGCGGTCCTCGGCGAAGGCGCGGCGCCAGGCGGCGCAGGCGCCGTGAAAGCCGGCCAGGCCGAGCACCGCCGCGATCTTGAGGTACCACCAGCCGGCATGCCAGTCGACCGTGCCGGGGGTCAACGCCAGCAGAACGCCGAAGAGGAACGTACAGATCATTGCGGGATTCATGATCTGCCGCAAAAGTTTACGTTCCATTACCTTGAAGCGCTCGCTCTCGCCCGAGCCCGGTACGGCCTGGCAGTGATAGACGAAGAGGCGCGGCAGGTAGAACAGCCCGGCCATCCAGGCGATCAGGGCCATGACGTGCAGGGCCTTGAGCCAGGCCAGATAGGGCAGCAGGCCGGCGATCATGGCGTATTGCCGCCCTGTTCCGCCAGGATGGCTTCCAGCAGCGGCGCGAATTCCGACAAATGCGCGATGCGATACAGACCCGGCCATTCGGGCGCCGGCAGGTGGAGCGGGCGCAGCAGCACGCAGGCCATGCCGGCCGCCCGCGCGGCAAGGGCGCCGGTATCGCTGTCCTCGAGCACGAGGCATTCGTCGGGGGCGACGCCCTCGGTTTCGGCGGCGTGCAGATAGACCCCGGGATCGGGCTTGGGGCAGCCCATGTCGCGCGCCGAATGGATGCGGTCGGCGACGAAACGGTCCAGGCCGGTGCGGGCGAATTTCACGTCCATTTCGGCGATCGAGGAATTGGAGCCGACCCGCACCGGAAGATCGAGCCCGATGACGGCGGTCAGCATCCCATGGGCGCCGTCGATCGCGCGGGCTTCGGCGCGCATCAGTTCGACCAGACGGTCCTGCACCATGGCGACCCAGTCGTCGGGCAGCGCACGGCCGGTTTCGGCCTCGGCTTCGGTCTTGATCAGGGTCAGGGCGCGGCCGGCGAAGCGATGCACCGCCGCGTCGTCGTCGTAATGCAGCCCGATCCGGCGCAGTTCCTGGGCGACGACGCGGCAGGACGGGCCTTCGCTGTCGACCAGCACGCCGTCGCAATCGAAGATCACCAGGCGCAGGCGCCCGTCCGGACGGACCGCGCGGGGCAGGGTCGGCGCGGGCCGCATCTATCCGACCTCGCGCACGGCGCGGACCAGGTCGCCGACATGCTCGGGCGGTGTCGCCGGCACGACGCCGTGGCCGAGATTGAAGATATGCGGCCGGCCTTTCATGACGTCGCGGATGGCGCGGGCCTCGGTCGTCATCGCGTCGCCGCCGGCCAGCAGCAGCAGCGGATCGAGATTGCCCTGCAGCGTGACGTCGGGCGGCACCAGTTCGGCCATCGCCGCCATGTCGGCGCCGGTATCGAGCGCCATGACGCGCACACCGGTTTCGCGCGCATATTCGGCGGCCATCACGCCGGCCAGGCGGGGGAAGCCGATGACCGGCACGCCGGGACGACGGGTGCGGATCTCGTGGACGATCGCGCGGGTCGGCGCGATGACGTGGCGGCGGAACTGGGCGGGCGGCAGCAGGCCGGACCAGCTGTCGAACAGCATCACGGCCTCGGCCCCCGCGTCGATCTGCGCGCAGAGCATGTCGGCGGTCGCCCGAGCCAGCATGTCGATCAGCCGGTCGAACAAGGCGGGTTCGGCATAGGCCAGGCCGCGCGTGGCGTCGAATTCACGCGAGCCGTGGCCTTCGACCATGTAGCAGGCGACCGTGAAGGGGGATCCGGCGAAGCCGAGCAGCGTGACCTGCCCGCCCCGGGCCGCGCCGATCGGATCGGGGCCGTCGAGCGTCGCGCGCAGGCGGCGCAGGGTTTCCATCACCGGGGCGGTGGCGTCGGGCACGCGTTTGGGATCCAGCCGCGCGAGGTCGGATGCCGATCGGATGGCCCCCAGCACGGGGCCGGTGCCCGGGACGAATTCGAGAGACTGCCCCATCGCCCAAGGCAGGATCAGAATGTCCGAGAACAGGATCGCGCCGTCCATGGCGTAGCGGCGGATCGGCTGCAGGGTGATCTCGGTGGCCAGGTCCGGCGTCATGCAGCGGGTGATGAAATCGGCCTGGTCGCGCAGGGCACGGAATTCCGGCAGGTAGCGGCCGGCCTGACGCATCAGCCAGAGCGGCGGCGGCCACAGGGCCTCGCCCTGGAGGACCCGCAAGAGTGGTTTGGCTGTGTCCGTCATCGCCGTGCCGATCATTCCTGTCCTGACGGGACGAGTATCCCGTACTTTCGCGGGCGACGACAGGACCGAAGGAAAGGTCCGGTACGGCGTCACCGGATTTCGGATCACACCTCTAAACATGAAATAAGAAGAAAGAAATGCTGAAGAGGGTGATAAGGGCTGTGGATGACGGGGTACCCACGTTTCCAAAAACGTACCCCGTCTTTCCCACAGGGTGTACAGATTTTGTCCGGCCGTTTCCCAAGGGGTTATGGGAGTTATCCCGAAAATGCCGACATGGGGCTGTGTACAACCCACCGTGACGGGGCGCGTGGGCGTTGTCCACGGTACTCGGTACGCTCAAGAAGCATACGGAGTACTGTCCCCATGTACCCCAGTACTCGCGCAGGTCGGGCACAGGGTTTGATTTTTCGAGTACGGAGAGGTGAAGCATGAGCGACTCGTCATTAGTACCGGCCGGCGGGTTTCTACAGGCCGAGTCGCCCCGGATAGTACTGGCCAGCCAGTCGGTGACGCGGCGTATGCTATTGGAACAGGCCGGTTTATCGGTGGAATCGCGTCCGGTGCGGGTGGATGAGCAGAGCATCCGGGAATCGGCGCAGGCCGAGGGGATGGCGGCCGGATCCTGTGCGCTGCTGCTGGCGGAGATGAAGGCGACACGGGTGCACGCGCCCGGCAGCGTGGTGGTGGGCGGCGACCAGATCCTGGCCTGCGAGGGGGAATGGTTCGAGAAACCGGCCGACCGGCCGGCGGCGCGGGCGCAATTGCTGCGCCTGCGGGGGCGGACGCACGTGCTGCACACCGCGGTCGCGGTGATGCGCGAGGGGCAGGTCATATGGCGGCACGTGGCGCGGCCGGAATTGACGATGCGGCCATTTTCCGAGCGTTTTCTGGACGCGTATCTGGCGGCGGAGGGCGATGCGATCCTGTCCTCGGTCGGGGCGTACCGGCTGGAGGGGGCGGGGATCCATCTGTTCGACCGCGTCGTGGGCGAGCACGCGGCGATCCTGGGCCTGCCCCTGCTGCCGTTGCTGGGATTCCTGCGCCAGCATGGTGTGATCCTGTCGTAATTAGGGGCTTGCCAAGGCAGCGGACGGCGGTTATACCCCGCCCACTCGCACGGCGTCGGATGGCGCCAGTGCCGGCGGGGCCATAGCTCAGTTGGGAGAGCGCCTGAATGGCATTCAGGAGGTCGTCGGTTCGATTCCGATTGGCTCCACCAGTTTCCCGCCTGCTTCAATAAGTCACGATGGTGCGCGGCGGTCGGGGAATGCCTCGGTCGGCCGCGTTTTGTCGTGTGCCGTTCGGCGTTTTTCCGCTTTATCCTCTTTTTTTCAGGCTCTGCAGCGCGTGGCGCCAGACCAGCATGCCGCACAGCGTGGTGGCGCAGAGCGTGACGGCCAGGGTGCCCGCCAGGGCGGGCCAGTCGGCGTGCCAGGGCATGTGCAGGACCGCGCGGGCGATCAGCCAGGCATTGGCCGTGCCGATCGCCGCCGCCATCGCACCGGCAGTCAGTCCCAGCAGGGTGAATTCCAGCAGCCAGATCGCGCGGATCTGTCCCGCGTCGGCGCCGAGCGCGCGCAGGATGGCGGCGGTGGCGACCCGCTGCCGCCAGCCGGCCGAGAGCGTCGCCGCCAGCACCAGCCCGCCCGAGGCCAGCAGCAGGGCCGCCGCCGCGGTCAGCGCGCCGCCCAGGCGGCCGGCCAGGATGGCCAGTTGGGCCAGCACGTCGGCGATGCGGATGCCGGTGATGCCGGGCAGCGCGTCGGTCAGCGCGGCCAGCACGCCGGCATCATGATCGGCCCGGCCGTCGGTGGCCAGGGTGGCGATGAAGCTGTGCGGCGCGTGGGACAGCAGGCCCGGCGAGGCGATGAAGGCGAAATTGAGCTGCAGGGAGCGCCAGGCGACGTCGCGCAGGCTGACGACGCGGAAATCGATCGCGCGGCCCAGCACGTTGAGCCGGATCGTCGTGCCGAGATGCACGCCCCAGCCCCGGGCCAGCCCGGCATCCAGCGACAGCAAAGGCGGCCCGGCATAATCGGCCGGCCACCATTGGCCGGCGGCCAGATGCGTGCCGGCCGGGGGCGTGGCCGACAGGGTCAGGCCGTGATCGCCGCGCAAGGCCCAGCGTGTCTGCGGCGTGGCGGCGACCCGTTCGGCCGGCACGCCGTCGACCGCGACGACGCGGGTGCGCATCGAGGGCAGTTGCGCGATGGAACGCACCGTGGGCTGGGCGCGGGCCAGGGCGTCGAACCGGTCGAGATCGGCGGGCTGGATATCGACGAAATAGAAGGACGGCGCGTTGCGCGGCAACTGGTCCTGCAACTGGGCGGCGATCGTGCGTTCGACCAGGATGATGGTGGCCATGGCCGCGAGCCCGGCGCCCAGCGCCACCACCAGCCGGCCCGTCGCGGCGCCCGGGCGGGCGAACAGGACGAGCCCCAGCCGGAGGCGGCCGTGCCGCGTGCCCAGGCGCGGCAGCAGTGCCGCGACGGCCCGGGCCAATGCCGTGCCGGCGGCGGCGAGCAGGGCTGCGGCGAGCGCGACGGCGGCGAGGAAGCCGGCCAGGAACCGCCAGTCCCCCGTCAGGGCCAGCGCCAGCAGGCCCAGCAGCGCGGCGCAGGCCGCCATGGCGGCGAGGCTGCGCCGGCGGCCGGCGGCGCCGAGCGGGCGGCGACGATCCTGGTCGTGGAACAGGGCGGCCGGGGCGATGGCGCTGGCGCGCATCAGCGGCAGCAGCGTGACCAGCAGCGCGACCACCGCCCCGAACAGTCCGGCCAGCAGGGCGGGGCGCAGCGGCGGGACCAGGCCGGCGGCGTCCACCGGCAGCAGCCCGGCCAGGGCATGGACGGCCAGCGGTGGCAGCAGCAGGGCCGCCGCCATGCCGCCGGCGATGCCGATCGCGCACAGCCCCATGATCTGCAGCCCGAAGACCAGCCGGACCAGGCGGCCCGAGGCGCCGAGGCAGCGCAGGATGGCGATGGTGCGGCCGCGCCCGTCGAGCCAGGCGGTGACGCCGGCCGCGACCCCCAGCCCGCCCAGCAGCAGCGCGGCCAGGCCGATCAACTGGATGAACAGGGCGACCTGGTCGATGGTGCGGTCGAGCGCGGGGGCTGCGTCGGCCACGCCGCGCACATGCCAGCCCTGGTCGGGGAAGCGCGCGGCGATCGCCCGCGCCAGGGCGGCGGCGCGTGCGGCGCGGCCGGCGGCCGGACCGTCCAGCACGGCGCGCAGCGCGCGGGTGGCCAGGGCGCCGGGCTGCAGCAGGCCCGCCGCGTCCAGCGCCGGAGCGGCGATCAGGATCGTGGGGGCCAGCATGATCGTGCCCGCGCTGTCGGGGCTGTGGGCCAGCGCGCCGGCCAGGCGGAAGCGGGCCGTGCCGATCCGCACGACGTCGCCCTGGCGGAGATGCATCCGGTCGATCACCAGCGGGTCGGCCAGCAGGGCGGGCGTGCCGTCCGCCGCGGGGCGCAGCGCGCGGGCCAGGTCGGCCGGGGGTGCGATGGTGACGTGATCGACCAGCGGATAGGCGTCGTCGACCGCCTGGAGTTCGACCAGCATCCGGTCGCCCCCCGTTCCGTCGCCGGATTGGCGGGCATAGAGCATGGAGCGCAGGCGCACGACCTGCGAGACGCGGGCGCCGCTTGCCGCGAGGAAGCCGGCCAGGTCGGAGGGGAACGGGTCGCTGGATTCGATGGACAGGTCGCCGCCCAGCAGGCTGCGCTGCTGTTGGGCGATGCCGTCGCGAATCATGACCTGGAGGCCGCCGACCGCGCCGATCGCCGCCACCCCCAGCGCCAGGCAGGCCAGGACGATGCGCATGCCGCCGATCCCGCCGCGCATGTCGCGCCAGGCCAGGCGGATGGCCAGGCGCAAGGTGGCGCGGGGGCTCATGGCGCGGCCTGCCGCGCGGCGCCCCCGTGCAGCGGGCCGGGGAGCGAGCCAGGAAGCGGGCTGGAGACCGGGTGGGGGGCCCCTTCGGCCAGGCGGCCGTCGCGGACCGCGAGGCGGCGGTCGCAGCGCGCGGCCAGGGCCGGGTCGTGGGTGATCAGCAGCATCGTGGTGCCGTGGCGGCGTTGCAGGCCGAAAAGCAGGTCCATGATCGCGCTTCCGGTCTGGCTGTCGAGATTGCCGGTGGGTTCGTCGGCCAGCAGCAGGCGCGGCCGGGTTACGAAGGCGCGGGCCAAAGCCACGCGCTGCTGCTCGCCGCCCGAGAGTTCGCCGGGCAGATGGTCCAGCCGGTGGTCGAGCCCGACGGCGGCGAGCGCCGCCCGGGCGTCGCGGGCCCCGTCGCGATGGCCGGCCAGTTCCAGCGGCACCAGCACGTTTTCCAGCGCCGTCATGGTCGGGATGAGCTGAAAGGACTGGAAGACGATACCGGTGGTGCGGCGGCGGAAGCGGGCCAGCGCGTCCTCGTCGAGGTCGGCAAGGCGGGTGCCGGCGATCGTGACCGTGCCGCTTGTGGGCCGTTCGAGCCCGGCGAGGAGCATCAGCAGCGAGGTCTTGCCCGAGCCGGAGGGGCCGACGATGCCCACGGCCTCGGCTTCGGCCACGCGCAGGCTGATCCCGCGCAGGATGGCCAGGCCCCCGGCCCTTTCCCCGGTGTTCCCGCCAGGGTGTGCGCCAGGGTGTATGTGTGTGCCGTTCCGGGCCGGGTTGACCCTGCCGGAATGGGCCGGCACTGTCAGCCACAGGTCATCCGCCTGCACCAGGGTTGGCCGTCCGTTCGGGAATCCTTCGCTGTCCATGCGCTCTTCTTCCGACACAGGGTGGGTCCGCCGTCTCGACGCTACATGGCGCGGGCGAATCGTCCGAATGGTTTTTGTGCTCGTGCTGGGTATGGGCGGCATGCCGGCGGGCGCGGCCGAACGGCCGGTGCGGATTCTGGCGCTGGGGGATTCGCTGACCGCCGGGTACGGGCTGGCGCATCGCGATGCCTTCGTGCCGCGCCTGCAGGCGGCGCTGGCAGCGCGCGGCGATGCGATCACCATCCTGGACGGCGGCGTGTCGGGCGATACCAGCGCCGACGCGCTGGCGCGGCTGGATTGGGCGCTGGGCGACCAGCCGGACGCCGTGATCGTGGAACTGGGCGGCAATGACGGGCTGCGCGGGCTGGACCCGGCGCGGATGGAGCGGAACCTGACGGCGATCCTGGACCGGCTGGCCCAGGCGCATCTGCCGGTGCTGCTGTCGGGGATGTATGCCCCGCCGAACATGGGCACCGCCTATGCCGGCGCCTTTCGCGCGGTGTTCGACCGGCTGTCGCGCCGGCCGGGCATTCTGTGGGACCCGTTCTTCCTGGACGGGGTGGCCGCGCATCCGGACCTGGTGCAGGCCGACCATATCCATCCCGACCCGGCCGGGGTCGCGGTGATCGTGCGGCGGCTGGTGCCGGTGGTGGAGCGGTTGGCGCAGCAGGCACGGGCGGGGCGGGCCCTGTCCGGCGGTCCGGGATAGATCGGTAATTTTTGGAAACTATAGATTTACTTTGTTTCTATTTATCGGTTTCGATGATGCCGATACGGTTTCGAACAGAAGGACGGGGGCGAGAGACCGGCGCGAGGGGCGGCGGGACATGGCCCGGGAAAACTGGAGAAACCTGCGATGTTCACGATCAATGCGACGATGCGCGATGTCGTTCTGCTGCTGGCCCGCCTGCTGCTGGCGGTGCTGTTCCTGGTGATGGGCTGGGGCAAGCTGACCGATTATTCAGGCGCGGTCGCCTATATGGCACAGACCCATGCCCCGTTCCCGGCGATTTCCGCCGCGGTGGCGACGGTGACCGAACTGGGGGCTGGCCTTGCGCTGCTGGCCGGGGCGCTGACGACGGAAGTGGCGCTGGCGCTGGCGGTCTATACGC